>NZ_JBNGOS010000028.1:0-98556 GCF_050589685.1 Saccharicrinis sp. 156 | reverse complement strand
TGTATGTGTTTTTGTACCAATAGGTTCCCTTAAGTTAACGGCTATGGAAAGTAATCGGGACAAGTGATGCCTCGTTTGGGTAATGCCTTGTTTTATAGTACTTGCCATGCGCACGACGAACCCCCAATACACAATCCGGGTTTAAGATAAAAGCTGTTCCCTAAATTCTTTCGGAGTCAGACCAAACTGCGCTTTAAACAATTTAGAAAAATAAGAATGGGTATTGAAACCAGTTTCTGCTATTACATCGGACACCCTTACTGTTGGGTTTTTCTCAAACATCAATTTAGCCTTCTTTAATCTGTATTGTGTAATAAATTGGCCCACCGACTCTCCCGTCAGTGCCTTTATTTTACGGTTAAATTGCATATAACTGTAGGCTAATTCTTGTGCTACATCCTCAACTTTTAGTTCTGAATTAGAGATATTTGCATCAACAAACGCAACAAATTTCTTTAACAGTTTATCATCATATGACGTGGTTTTAATATTATCGGATACGTAGGCGTATTTTTCCTTATATGTTTGCTGTAGTTTCTTTCGTGAATCGAGCAGGTTATTGATCTGCGCCAATAAATGATCTGCGCGGAATGGTTTTGTAATATATGCATCTGCACCTGTTGCTATTCCTTCTATTCTTTCGTCCAGGGTGTCTTTGGCAGTAAGCATTATCAAAGGTATATGACAGGTCTTAGCATCATCTTTAAGTAATTTGCACAGCTCATTCCCGTTCATTTCCGGCATCATCACATCACTGATAATGATATCCGGTATATGTTTTCTGGCTGATTCTAAACCTTCTACACCGTTAATGGCTTTAACCACATGGAATTGTTTTTGGCAAATATCACTAATAAATTCAAGCATGTCGATATTATCTTCTACCACAAGAATGGTTTGCTGTTTATCATCGGATTGTACTAACTCGCTATTTATTGGACTGTAAAGTTCTTTTGCAGGTTTTATCGTTTTATCACTATCCTTTGCTATTTGCGGATTACGGAGCGGTAAGGTAATGACAAACTCTGAGTTTTCTCCATACTTACCAACCTCATTAATGTTACCATTGTGCAATTCAATAAATTCCCTGGTCATAGAAAGTCCAATACCTGCCCCGGACGATTGATTATCCAATTGATAAAATCGGTCAAAAATTTGTTGTTTCTTTGATGGAGGTACACCTTCTCCTTCATTTAGAATGCTAAGAACAAGCTCATTCTTTATCTTGTCTATAGTTGTTTTAACCACTACATTGCCACCTTTTTTTGAATATTTACAAACATTTGAAATAAGATTGTAAAGTACCTTTTCTATCTTATCGTAATCTATCCATATTTCAATTTTCTCGACCTTCTTTATAAACTCAACCTGTAAGTTTGCCTCCTGAAATCCATATTCGCAGGCCAATAAAACGTCATGAATTAATTCATTTATATCGGCTTTATGCAGGTTAGCTTTCATTTTATTCTGCTCCAACCTCCTGAAGTCCAGTATTTGGGTTATCAGGCGTTGTAATCGGCGGGCATTCCTTAAAACTAAGGACAAATTTTTAGTTTCCTTGTCTTTACCTTTCACATCCGCTATCATTCCCTCTACCGGACCGATAATTAAAGACAGCGGTGTTTTTAACTCGTGGGATATATTTGTGAAAAAGCGTTGCTTCATATCAAACAACTCTTTATCCTGCTGTTTGGCCAATGCCTCTAATTTCAGAGACTGCTTTAATTGAGAGAGGCGATAAAGATTTTTATACACTGTAAAAAATATACCGCAAAAGGCTAAACTAAAGAACAGTTTGGCAATCCGTGTTGAATACCAAGGTGGTAAAACATGAATGTGTAACTCTCTGATTTTTTTGCTTTCAACCTTGTCGGAGTTAAGTGCTTTTATTTGAAAGGTATAGTCACCATGAGGTAATCGAGGGTAGTTTACTGAATTTTTCAATGCAGATGTATGCAGCCAATTTTTATCTACACCTTTCAGTTTATATTTAAAAGAGTTGTTTTCGGGAGATGAATAATGCAATGCCGAGAACTCAATGGTAAAGTTGTTACATTCGTGAGGTATGGTGATCTGCTCTAATGTTTCCAATGATTCTGGTAATATCACTCTTCCAAATATTTCTTCTCCAACCTTTACTCGTTTACCCAAAATCTGTAATTCAGTTAATGCTATTTTGGCAGGAATATCATTTATCGATACTTTTTCGGGGTGGAATGTTACGATGCCATTGTTTCCTCCAAATAACAATTGCCCATCTTTTGTTTTTGCCCCGGCTTTTACATTGAATTTATGAATTCCCTCAGGCAGAGGATAGGCGTATTGGATGTGTGTATTGTTTTGTGTGTTGTATTTAATGATTCCGTTATTGGAGGCAATCCATAAATTATTTTTTCCATCGGTTTGAATATCAAAGATGGAACTGACAGGAAGGTTTATTGGGTTGTTGATATGATGAAAACCTACTATAACGTCATCTTTAGAAATAATTCTATTCAATCCTCCATTATAAGTTCCAATCCATATTTGGCCATTATCACCCTCGCATACCGAGGTAACTCTCGAATGACTTAAAGATATTTCATTGTCAGGTTCGTAGAAATAATGATTAAGGTATATGGTGTCACTATCTTCAACAGTAGAGAATAGCCCATTATTCATGGCTATAAAAATTCCATAACTTTCGGTGCAAAGAATTTGATTAACTCTATCGCTTAATGCTACTCCAGTATTGGCCATAACAGGTAATTGGGTACAATTTCCCGACAAAAGGTTTTGAAAATCATTATCATAGTCAACGCACAACAAACCTTGAGCACCACCAATCCACAACCTGTTTTTATGATCAACTTCAAAATTAAAAATTGGATTATTCCCAATGATTTTTTGCAATTTACTATTTAGGGGCAAACTCGAAAATTGTTCAGTGTTCAGATTAAAAAAGAGTATTGTTGGGCCGGCTCCAATAACTACATGATTATTCAATTCGAACAGAGCATATCTCATAATATCCTTATCATAAATTAGTTCAAATTCAAATTCAGATATGTGGGTTTCAGCAAATGTATTGACAGATCGGTTTAGTTCACCCTGCAATGTTCCTGCCCATAGATGGCCTTTTGAATCAACTAAAACCGGATTGATATAATTATGGGACAGTGATTTTTTATCCAAAGAGTGATGCACTAAATTGTAAAAGGGTTTTCGCTTAGTGTCGATTTTTGTGATGCCTCCCTGACCCTTTCCAATCCATATAACCTTAGTATTATCTTCAAACATACATAATAAGGTATTCCATTTTAAACTGTTGTTTTTCTCATTTTGTAAGTATCTCTTAACTTCCTTTGTGGCGCGATTAATTTCATACAAACCATTTCCGACAGTTGATATATAAATATTGTTGTTAGAAGATACAACTATATCTGTCACGCTATTAATTTCCTGAGAAAACTCTTCCTGGGTTATCAAGTGGTCTAATGAATTTAATTCATCTGTTTTCTTTAGCTTTACACGACTTACTTTGCTTTGAAATCCCATCCAAAACACCGAATCTGATTCTCTGGTAACCGTATTGCATACAGAAGATCTATCAGAATACGTGATGATATTAAATATACTTCGTCTTTGGTCATATCGTGCTATTCCTATGCCTCCCTTTTCCGCAGCAACAAAAAACAATGAATCTTCTACATGAAAAATTGTTCTTATTCTCTCCCCGTAAGGAAAAAAATCATGATTAGCTATAACAACATCTTTAATTTTATTGTTTTCGGAAAGACATACAACGCCTGAGGATGAAGTGATAAGTACATCATTAGTTCTTGTTTGACAAAGTTTGGAACGATTATCAATAGCTGGATGAGGAATTCTTTGAAATCGCTTTGCCCGTTGGTCATATTTGCATAAGCCAACTGTGGTAATTGCTAAAATATCATTGTTTCTATCTACCACCAATTCAAAAACCTTATCACATGGCTTGATATGTTGTCCATCGTAAAAGTGTTCATTAGCTATCGTATTGATGCCATCATATCGAACGAGTCCTTTGTGAGTTGCCAACCACAAAAATCCATTTTCATCTTGTACAATATCAAATATTCCATCCTGGTGAATTCCTTCGTGTTTAATGTGCTCAAAAAAAACGCCCTGACTGTGGAGTTTAATCTGGATTGACAGAACAGATATTAATACAAGGACAAAGGAGAATTTATAGGTCATTTAAAATGAGTTTTGATCCATTAATTATTGAAGTCATAAAATTAGAAATATTTTCCTATAGAGACAGGAATATAAACAAATGTCAAAAATGGTTGTGTGAAGGTGTTTAAAATTTGCGATGTGTGTGGTTTAGGGAGGGGTAACGTTGCTACAATAACACGCAATAATCTTATGTTGATAATCAGATGTTCTATATAAAGTTTGTTTTAGAAATTTATAGTCAATGAGGTGAAAATCTGCATTCAATAGTATTGTTAACAAAAACAAGTTCGGTGGCATCTGTAGCTGTTTTACCTTGAACACCAGACAGGATAGTTCCCCATTTGGTTTTGATTTGTTGTGTTAGGTTGTTGTGGTCTTGCGTAAAGTTGTTAAACACGCAGTTATTGATTTCTACTTTACCTGCTCCTACATAAATTGTAGAGTGAAATCTGTTGTTATGATTAAGAGTAAGTACGTCGGTCAAATACGTGTTTGTTAATGTAAAAGAGGTAGTAGCTTGATTTGTATAGTAGATTCCACCCAAATTACTTGTAATATTTTCTACAATACATTGGTCAATTGAAAAATTTACATCCAGGGCATTGGCAGCATTGTAGAATATAGCGCCGTAATTGTTGGTTAAAAATCCGTAATTAGAAACTTTAAGCATGCTTAAGCTGATGCTAACATTGGAGTTGTTATCATTAAACTGCTTAAAAAGGTACATGTTTGGAACGGTAACTATGTCTGATGATTGAACAGTAAGCGTAGTTTTGTCAGCGCCTGCACCAACAAGGTTCAATGTAAATGCAGAACTGTTGTTATCAATTATTATATCGGCAGCACCAAATATACCTTCTCCAAGGTTTATGGTGTAATCATTATTTGTTCCTCCTGCAAAATCGGCGTGAATTTTGGTAATGGCAGCACTAACAGTAGCCAGAGCATTCCCAACTGTTAAACCATCATTGGTATCATTTCTGTTGTTTCTACATAGTAGTTTAAGGTTTGTGCATGAATGCTTAAAGTAAATGCAATTAAAAAATTAATTAGAGATAAAATTCTTTTCATAATAGTAGATTTTAAGTTTATAAAAAAATGAATATGAATGTTTGTTCAGTTTCATTATGATGATTCATAATTGTCTGACTCTATCAAAGAAAACGTTTTATCGAAACGGTGCTTGTGGCAAATCATTTAAATAATAGAGTTTATTATTCACGATTTTAATTTATTCTGGAATCAATAGGTTTATTCTGGCAACATTAAAATCAAAAACAAACAGCTTTAATATTAATTCAGTCAGGCAGTTGGTTGATGTGTAAGTGAGGGTTGTTATAATATTTGCAGCTTTTGTTATAATACAGGTAAAGTTTGTAGGGTGTGAAATGTATTATTGTATTGATATTAACTTAATGTGAATTTGAACAATGCAAAGGTGGTTTTTTATACCTGTTATTTTCTTTCTGTTATTTCTTTTTGCTTGTCAAAAAAAGTCGTGTAATACACTTCCCAATATCGTTTTTATCGTAGTGGATGACTTGGGTTATTCCGACGTCGGTTATATGAATCATAAACCGGAAATTCAAACGCCCAATATCGATCAGTTGGCCTATGGTGGAATGGTTTTTACAGATGCTTATGCCGTTGCGCCGGTATGTTCGCCAACCCGGGCAAGCCTGATGACCGGAAAATATCCCGCTACCCTAAAACTGACTTGCCACATACCTGGAATGGGCATGGAAAAATATTTGGCAAAACTCAGCAAGGGACAAAAACTGAAAGAAGCTTATTTTCTGGACCATTTACCGGATGAAGAAGTTACTTTTGCAGAACTATTGAAACAGAAAGGTTTTACAACCGCTTATATTGGCAAATGGCATTTAGGTGGCGAAGGTTCCGTCTACACAAAAGATGGAATTGTGAATGCTGCCTATCACCCCGACAAACAAGGATTCGATGTGAATATCGGAGGTTGTGCCTACGGACAGCCCAAAAGTTATTTCGATCCCTATAAAAACGGCACCATCAAAGACCGAAGGGAAGGAGAATATTTAACCGACAGACTGGGGGATGAAGCTGTACAATTCATTGCGCATAATAAAGAAAAGCCTTTTTTTCTAAGCCTGGCTACGTATACTGTTCATACCCCTTTAAGCGCCCCGGCCGAAACTATTGAAAAATATGATGGTAATCCCTATTTTGCCATGATTGAGAAGCTGGATGAAAACGTGGGAAAGGTTATGGACAAACTGAAAGAAATGGATTTATTGGACAATACCGTCGTGTTTTTTTATTCGGATAATGGCGGCTTATGGGGAAACCCACCTTTAAAAGGCAAAAAAGGAACCTTAAATGAGGGAGGAATTCGGGTGCCCCTAATTGTTAGCTGGCCTGGAAAAATAAAGCCCGGAAGCAAATGTGCTGTACCCGTTACTACAGTTGATTTTTTTCCAACCTTTTTGGCGTTGGCCGGGGGCACGCCATCTGATCATGTACAGCTGGAAGGCAAAAGCTTGCTTCCTGTAATGTACGGGACAGGAGCTATTCAGGAAAGGGCTATTTACTGGCATTTTCCCCATCACCGGAAAGAAGGGCTTTCTATGGGAGCCGCTATTCGCGAGGGAGATTGGAAGTTGATTGAGGAATTTGAATCAGATGAATTGTACTTGTATAATTTGAAGGATGATCTAAGTGAAGCGTACAACCTGGCCAACCAGTATCCGGAAAAAAGAGATGAGCTGTTAAGCAAGTTGGAAAAATGGCAAAAAAAGGTGGATGCTGAAATGCCAGAAATAAACGAAGATTATAAATAGAAATAACATAAAACGATAATCAAATGAAGATTTTAAAAAGACATTTTATAATTGGTTTTTTACTGTTATCTATAACTGTAGTAGGGCAGGAAGAGAAGAAAACGGTTACCGCTAACAATTTTGACTTAAAAGGCATTGGATTAGAAAAAGGTGTAATGCGAAGAGATCCCAGCGATATCATCAAAGTTGGTGAATTGTATTACGTGTGGTATTCCAAAGGAAAAATATCTCCCGGTTACGATGCCACCGTGTGGTATGCCACTTCTAACGACGGTAAAAACTGGACAGAAAAAGGAATGGCGTTGGCCAAAGGTAAGCCCGGAACCTGGGAAGGTGAAAGTGTGTTCACGCCCAATATTCTTGTGGCCGAAGGAAGATACTGGTTGTTTTATACCGGTGTTTCACGTAAATTCAAACAGCCTTACAATCCGGATTCAAAAATTGGTATTGCCGTATCCGATTCGCCCGATGGCCCTTGGGAGCGCCTGCCTTCGAACCCGGCTCTTACCAACAGCGATAACCCGGAGGACTTTGATAGTCACCTGGTGGATGATGCTTGTCTGATTGTTCGGGAAGGAAAATACTGGTTCTACTACAAAGGACGTCAGATGGGAAAAGGTCCCGGTCAAACCAAGATGGGAGTAGCCATTGCAGAGCATCCGCAAGGTCCTTATGTAAAACACGAGGAAAATCCGGTTATTATGGGCAACCACGAAGTTTTTGTTTGGACTGAAGGCAAAGGTGTGGCAGCCATGATTGGGACCACTGGCCCTGACGATATAACAAACACCATACAGTATGCCAAAGATGGAATTCATTTTACCAAAACACATGATGTGGTAAATAGTCCAGTTGCAGCTGGCGCTTATCGTCCCGAAGCGTTTACGGAAAGTGGTAAAGGTAAAATGCCCGAGTGGGGTGTTAAAATAGGAAGACCTAACAGGAAAAAAGGTGAGTTGCCTTTTGTGCAAGGCTTTACATTGTCTGTAGAAGAAAAATAAATACGAATAACGAAGTTGCCGCGGAAGGCCATCTTTCAGCGAGCCATTAACTAAGCAAGAATTACTATAAGCACAATCGAATGAAGGTTTTAAAGAACAAGTTATTTTTTTCTTTCATGCTGTTAACTATGTCGGTTTTCGGCCAGGATGAGATAAAAACGCTTACGGCTACCAAATTTAACTTGCAAGGAATTGGTTTGGAGAAAGGTGTTATGCGTCGGGATCCCAGCGATATTATCAAGGTAAGCGACCGATATTATGTTTGGTATTCAAAAGGCCCCAAGTCCAGCGGCTATGATGCCACGGTTTGGTATGCAACATCGTCTGATGGTGTGAACTGGACGGAAAAAGGTATGGCAATCGACAAGAATCCAGAGGCCGGTGCGTGGGATGAGGCCAGTGTTTTTACGCCTAATATTCTGGTTGCTGAAAGTAAATACTGGCTCTTTTTCACCGGGATTTCAAAGAACCCGAAGATGAAGCCTGACTCAAAGATTGGTATGGCCGTTTCCGATTCGCCCGATGGTCCTTGGGAGCGATTGCCCAATAACCCGGTGCTAAAGAATAGCGATAATCCGGAAGATTTTGACAGCCACCTGGTGGATGATGCCTGTTTGATCGTTAAAGATGGAAAATACTGGTTCTATTACAAAGGGCGTCAGTTGGGAAAAACTGCACGCGAAACAAAAATGGGAGTAGCCATTGCAGAGCATCCGCAAGGCCCTTATGTGAAGCACGAGGCAAATCCGGTGATTCCCGGCAACCACGAAGTACTGGTATGGGCGCAAGGTAAAGGTGTGGCAGCCATGATTGGAACAACCGGACCTGAGGAAATCACGAATACGATTCAATATGCTGAAGATGGTATTCATTTTACCAAAATCTACGATTTGGTAAATTCTCCCCATGCCGGAGGGGCGTATCGTTCGGAAGCATTTACTCAAAGTGGTAAGGGGGAGGTGCCCAAATGGGGTGTTCAAATTGGAAGACCTGACAGGAAAAAAGGTGAGTTGCCTTTTGTGCAAGGCTTTGAATTGATTAAAAGTACAAAATAAAACTTACCATGGAACCGTCAATGAAAGTAGACCTCAACATTTTATGAAAAATGTTTTTAGGAGTTAAAGGTTAAGAAGTGTCAGCAAGAAAACTACTTTTTTATAAGTGTTTGAATTGAAAAGTTCAAGGTTTACTCTTTCTGAAAATCAAGGAGTTTGCTTTGTAAATATCTGTTTTCAGAAAGAGCGTAAGATAGAAATTGGACTATGGGGAAAATCACTAGGTAATAAATAATGCGAATGAATAAGAAAATGAAGTTTACTACAACGATAGTGTTTAAATTAGTTATCAGTATCATGGTATTATGTTTCTGTAACACCTTAAAATTAAGGGCACAAGATAAACCTAATATACTGTTCATCTGCACCGATCAGCAACACCCGTCAATTTCCGGATTTCGGGGGAATCCAGTCGTGAAAACTCCAAACCTAGATGCCTTGGCGGCTGACGGAATGCACTTCACCCGGACCTATGTCTCATCCCCTGTCTGTGGCCCCAGTCGTGCTGCGTATATGTATGGTAAACACGTTTTTCAGATTAAAAACTGGTATAACGCTAAGGCGTGGCCGGAGGAAGAGGTTACCTGGGCCAGCAGGGTTACCAACAGCGGATATTATACGGCACATTTTGGTAAAATGGACTCGCCGGGATTGTATGGAAAACTGGGCTTTACCGAGGAGTGGCATTCGGCGAAACGACCTGTAAGAGTGGTGAACGGGGCGGATGTGCGCTTTCTACCTGACCGCCCCCGACAGGCCAAAGGTCATCTTACGGTTAAGACGTTCAGGCTGGAAGATTATAAAACCCCAAAGTACGAGGTTGGAAAGAATGGGCAATATGGACGAGACCGCCCGACAACGGACTGGGCCCTGAGGTTTTTAAAGGAACGGAAGGATGATGATAAGCCTTGGATGTTGCATGTTGGCTTACTTATGCCGCACTGGCCTTTTACACTTCCGCAAAAATACTACGACATGTATGCGGATGTAGACATTCCACTGCCCCATGATGCCAAGTTTCCAAACACGGATATGCATCCTGCCTTGCAGAGCTTTCAACAGTGGGATGGGCTTGATGTACCTCCGAACGAGGAAAAGTTGAAGAAAGCTCTCAAGGCCTATTACGGAATGATAACATGTGTAGACGACATGCTGGGCGAGCTTATCGCCGAACTTAAAAAAAATGGAATGTATGAAAATACCTACATCATCTTTACCTCCGACCATGGTGACAATTTGGGCGAACATGGTATGATTGGAAACAAACATACACCCATGGAAGGATCTGTAAGTGTGCCGTTGGTTATTGCCGGGCCGGGAGTAAAACGTGGCGCAAAAATCGATAAGCCGGTGGCGCTGGTTGATATGTATCCAACGATAATGGATATGGCCGGAATTAATTATCACGATCAGAATATGCCGGGTAAAAGCCTGCTGCCTGTGTTGCAGGGAAATGAGGCTGCGGCTGATCGCAACATATTCTCCGAATGGCACGGCGTTGGATTTCCAGGCGCCTGGTATATGTTAGTCAATAAGAAATACAAATATGTATTCTACGAAAGAAACAGACCCAGCTTGTTCGATATGGAGGCTGACCCAAAAGAACTCAATGACCTGGCACTTGATCCCGCATATGCTGGTAAACTTAAGGAGTTTGAGACTGAGCTTTATACAATTCTTGATCCGATAAAAACTGCACGAGAGGCCAGGATGCAACAGGGATTGATTACAACGGATGGAAAGGACCTGATGTTTGATAAAGTGGACATGCCATAGACAAAAACAGAACGATGCTGAAGAGCAATCAATAGAACTGTTATTTTCATTCCAAATGTAATGAGGAATCCTTTCACTTGTAATCGAATAATCGTGAACAGTGCTATGAAAAAACAAAAGATATAAATATATAACATAAAATATTAACCATAAATAAAATGAAACGAAATAATAACCCCAAAGTTGTCAATAGAGTTCAACTAAATACCAATTCGATTAACAAAATCTGAACATAATTTAAACACAGAAGGGTAAGATTTTCTATATCGGGACTTTTTCGATGCGGCTGATGCCTGTAGACACTAAGTAATTTTTTAAATTCCGAATGACAGATCTCGGATAATATATTTAAACTGTTACATCAATGTTGACAATGTAATTTAATAACATTTTACACTTAGGTATCGCCATATTTACCATAAATGGTCTTTAATCACTAAGATGAATGATATACAATAGCAATCGAGTCGCTGTCAACAATCAATTGGGATTTACTTTTCTATTTTCACTTTTTGATCTTAAATTTTATAAAATGAGAAGCACTTTTTTAATTTTATTAGTCACTGTTTTTATGGTTGCATGTACCTTTAATGCCGCGGCAAAAAGAAAAAAACATGAAACTAAACAACCAAATATTGTTTATATTCTGGCCGATGACCTGGGATATGGTGATGTGAAATGTTTTAATCAGGATGGAAAGATACCAACGCCAAACATGGATGAAATGGCCTCAAATGGAATCATGTTTACAGATGCGCATACGTCATCTGCAGTTTGCACGCCAACCCGCTATGGAATATTAACAGGGAGATACAACTGGAGAAGTTCGTTAAAGAGTAGTGTATTAAGTGGTTATTCTAAATCGCTAATAAAACAAGAAACCACCACTATTGCAGAAATGCTAAAACGCCAGGGGTATTCAACGGCCTATATTGGCAAATGGCATTTAGGCTGGGATTGGTCCCTTGAAAATGAAGAGTCAACACAATATATCAATAAGCTAAATTCAAAACCTAAAGTAAACTTTAATAATCCAATAAAAAATGGTCCATCATCCCATGGATTCGATTATTCTTTTGGTTTTTGTGGTTCGCTGGATATGGCACCATATGTGTTTGTGGAAAATGACATGGCAACCATGGTACCCACCAAAACTACGGTTTCTGTAGATGAAAAAGGAATTTGGAGAAAAGGGCTTACATCGGATGATTTTGTGCATGCCAATATTTTACAGGATTTAACAGACAAGGCAGTAAATTATATCAACAAAAAAGCAAACGGAGGGGCACCATTCTTTTTATACTTCCCATTACCTGCCCCCCACACACCTATTTTGCCCAGAACAGAGTTTTTAGGTAAAAGTAATACAAACATGTATGGCGATTTTGTGATGCAGGTGGATGATGTGGTGCGCCAAATTAGGGAAGCGTTAAAAAGCCAGGGGGTATCAGAAAATACGCTTTTGGTATTTACCAGTGATAATGGGTGTTCACCGAAAGCCGATTTTGAAGAACTGGCCAAAGTAGATCATGACCCAAGTTATACGTTCAGGGGCACAAAAGCAGATATTTTTGAAGGCGGCCACCGTGTGCCATTTATTGTGGAATGGCCTAACAGAGCATTAAAAAATACAAGCTCGGATAAAACAATATGTACCACCGATTTTTTTGCCACATGCGCCGAACTCACTGCATACCAAATTCAGGATAACGAAGCAGAAGACAGTTACAGTATGTTACCCCTTATTACCGGTGAAAGCGATACAAATATTCGTAAATATATCATCCATCATTCAATAAACGGCTCGTTTGCCATTAGGGAGGGCGATTGGAAATTATGTACTTGTCCCGGATCTGGGGGCTGGAGTTTCCCGCGACCACAGGATTTAAAAAAGGAACAACTGGATTTACCGGCCATGCAATTATATAACCTAAAAGAGGATATTGGTGAAACTAAAAATTTGATATCAGAATATCCAGAAAAAGCTGCCCGGTTAAAAGCAGCGCTCAAAAAAATTATTCTTGATGGAAGAAGTACTCCCGGTGCCACTCAGGAAAACGAAGGTATGGAAGGCTGGACGCAAATACAAACGATTATAAATTAGAACATCAAACCTATTGAATAACCGGAATGGGAAAAAATAATTTTTTGTATTGCTGGCTGGTAGTCTCATGATGCAATCCGTTTTTTCTCAAAAAAATATGGGATGAAACAGAAGCGGAATAAACTGAACGTATGTCCTGATCCTAATGGGCATAAGCAAAATTTGGGATGTTTTTGCACTGGGGCTTTATAAACAGGCTTACCGATATGAATGGGTAAAAAGAAGGGAGCGGATTTCCGGTGAAGGTTATCACAAGTATTTTGAAATATATAATCCTGATTTTTTTACCGGATTATTTAAGTTTTTAGTCAAATCAATAATTGATGAACAAAATTAGTTAATACCTAGAATCAATGAATACTACACTATTTTATTTATGTATGTCCGTTTTATTGATGTCGTGTAACCTTCAGGATAAAAAGAATCAATACACTGAAGGCGATTATGGCTATGATGTGGAGTTCTTCAAGAATCAACAGATTGAAATTCTTCAGTTGAAGGATGATGACAGTGGTGCTGCTGTTCTCATTTCTCCCGGTTACCAGGGCAGGGTAATGACAAGTACGGCCAATGGTATGAAAGGCAAAAGCTTTGGGTGGATAAATCATGATTACATAAAAGCTGGCCAAATTAATGACAAGTTTAATCCATTTGGAGGTGAGGAGCGGTTTTGGCTGGGACCGGAAGGAGGTCCGTTTTCCATTTACTTTGACCAGGGAGATGAGCAAATATTCGAAAGCTGGAGCGTGCCCAAAGAGCTTGATACAGCACCTTTTGATTTGGTTGAAAAAAGTGAACAAAAGGCTGTATTCCAAAAATCGTTTGAGTTAACCAATGCTTTAGGAACTTCCTTGAAAATAGGTGTCGATCGTACCATTAAACTTCTGGAAAATAGCGAAGTGGAGAAAACGTTAAAAACATCCCTAAACGAATCGATTAAATGGGTGGCGTACGAATCTAAAAATGTATTAACAAACAGAGGTGATAATAACTGGACAGAGGATTCCGGTTTTTTATCTATTTGGTTGTTATGCATGTTCAATCCGGCTGAAAAGGGTGTGGTGTTTTTGCCCTATAATAAAGGGGATGGAGAAGAGCTGGGGAAAGTTGTGGAAGACGATTATTTCGGTAAGGTGCCATCAGAAAGACTAATCACTAAAGATGGAATCGCTTATTTTAAAGTCGATGGCAAGTATCGAAGTAAAATTGGCTTATCGCCGGAGCGGTCTACACCATATTGCGGTAGTTACGACCCTGAAACAAATAGCTTAACAATTCTGTGGTACTCAAAACCCGATGAGCCGGCCAGGTATGTAAATTCAAAATGGGGAAAACAGGAAGATCCTTTAAAAGGCGATGCTTTAAACTCATACAACGACGGGCCTGTTGACGACGGATCGATCATGGGGCCTTTTTACGAAATCGAAAGTTCTTCACCGGCCGCATTGCTATATTCAGGAGAAAGCATTACACATGTCCAACGAATAGTTCATGTTACCGGTAATGAAAAATATTTAGACGAAATAGTTCAAAACATTTTTAACGTGTCAATAGAAGATATTAAATCTATTTTTAGTAAAGTTTAATATAAGCTCATTATTGTTGGTTAACAATTATCTCAGGATGCGTGGTGGAATAGTCCACCTCGCAAAAGAATAAAAAGCACGTTGAATGAAAAGAGAGAGCAATTTTCGTTCAATGCTAGTTATTCGGGAAAAATATTGCAGCAACGTAGATATGACCTCCGGGTAACTAAGGTTGAATTTTTTCAACATTTTATAAATAGACCTTGCTATTAAATTGAATATAACAATGAAAGAAAAATATTATTTATCCATATTTTTTTGTCTGGTACTATTAAATAGCGCCATTTGCCAATCAAATCATAACACTGGTATGAGTGCTTCCGATCTTGATGAAAGAATGAAATGGTGGGAGGACGGCCGATTTGGCATGTTTATTCATTGGGGGGTTTATTCAGTTTTTGGCGGCGAATGGGATGGTATTGACCATGGTAAGGAAATGGGGGGGGCAAGTTCTGAATGGATTTATCTCATGGCAGATATTCCCCAAAAAGATTATAAAGAAGCTGCTCATCAGTTCAACCCAATCCATTATAACGCGGCAGAATGGGTAAGAATGGCTAAAAATGCCGGTATGAAATATATCGTGCTTACCTCAAAGCATCACGATGGTTTTGCCATGTTCGATACAAAAGCATCGGACTGGAACATTATGAAATCCTCAGTTTATGAAAAGGATATTGTAAAGGCATTTATCGAAGAATGTCATAAAAATGGAATACGTGTGGGACTCTATTATTCCCACGAAAAGGATTGGTACCATCGTAGTAAAGTGGGAAGAGATACTTCTGAAATTCCCCAGTCCTATGAAGCACTAGTAGCTACTCACCTGAAAGAATTGCTGACCAATTACGGACAAATAGATTTGATTTGGTTTGATATGGGAATTGATCAGCATAAGAAACTAAACCAGATGTGTTTCGATATGGTACGCAAATATCAACCTGAATGCATTATAAGTAGCCGTATAGGAAATAACCTTGGCGATTATCGGAATTTGGGCGATCGTGAATTGGCACCTCCGGGTATTGACGGATACGTTGAATCCATCATGACCTTAAGACTGAACTGGGGTTTTGATAAAAACGATTCCAACTGGAAATCCTCCGAGGAAGTAATTGCCATGCTATCAAAGTGTGCATGCCGTAATTCTAATTTTTTACTGAATATTGGACCCGGACCCGATGGCCGTTTTACTCCGGAGGAGATAATACGCCTGGAAAATATTGGACAATGGACAAAACAGAATGGAGAAGCTATCTATGAAACCAAAGGATCTCCCTTTAAAGCCGAATACGAATGGGGCTCTGTTACGACCAAAGAAAACAAGGCTTTTCTGCACTTGTATGGTAGAAAAAATAGATTAATTCAGGTTAATGGTATTCAATCAAAAGTAAAAAACGCTTACCTGCTTGATACAAACATAGCCCTATCTTTTATGCAGAATACGGACAAGGCAACCATGACTGTCACCATTCCAGAAAGTGCATATGAAAAATGTGTGCCGATTGTGGCTTTGGAATTGGAAGGTGAGTTAAAAGTAGATACGGAACAAGGACCAACCTGGTTACCGCCAGTTGTTAAGCACACCAATCGTCGAAAAATGAAAGGAATATTGGTCGAGGTAGGAGGTAGGAGTTTTACACTTAATGACGGTAAGGTACAGAAAGTATTTACATTGAATGAACACGTAGAATACCGGATGAATGATAATGGTATTATTCAAATGGCTTCAGGGTTCCATCTTATTGAAGGGAATAAATACACAGTCATTTATACTCCGGGCGAATTGTTATCGGTAGAAATTATTACGCGGATAGAATAATCGGATTGTATGACTATACGAAGAAGTCTCAAATAATATCAGGAAATTTTATATGATGGCGCTGTGGTTCCCAGAAAGGGTTTATAGCTATAGACGGATGAACCAACATTACATTAACTTAAAATGAAAATATAATTTTAAAAATATGCAAAAGAAAATTTTAGTGCTTTTTTACTTAGCGATAATGCTTTTAACGGGCTGTGCCGAAAAGGGCAACACGCTATCGTTGCAATCGCCTGATGAAACCTTGCAAATTAGGTTCAACGACACAGCGGGCGTGCTGGAATATGAAATGGTTTGGCAGGGGCACGAAGTCGTGGGCAGCTCACAATTGTCGATACTGCCCAACGCCACCGTAAATATTCTTAAAACAAGTTTGATCACAAAAGATACAACCTGGAACCCTGTTTGGGGTCAGCACGGCGCTATCCGCGACCATTTCAATGAACTTACACTGGATATTGATATCGATGGAGTAGGCGGCAAGCTGATAGCCAGGGCTTACGACCGGGGTATAGCGTTTCGATTCATTCTTGATGAAGGCGGAAAACCAAAGGAAGCCATTTTCAAATGTGAATACGCTTTACCGGAAGGAAGCCACTATTATACACCGGCAGGCGAGAGCGAGCCACTGGGGCCGGTGACATTGGGCGGCCTTAGGGATTATTTGCGAGAGAAAAACGGCCGGAAAATCAGCGTTCCGCTGGTGGTTGAATCTACCAACCGGCCCTATCTGGCGCTTTTGGAATCCGATCTGTACGCAGCAAGAGGTATCGAGGCAATGCAACTGGGCCTGGGCGAGGGCGAAGGGATAATTGAGTCGGTGAATAAAGTAGAATTAAGCGAGAAAAAATGGGTAAGCCCCTGGCGGGTAATATTGACAGGAGAAACAGCAGGGGACCTTGTGGTAAATACCGTTCCTGTTAACCTGGCCACGCCGTGTGAATTGGAAGATACGGGCTGGATCAAGCCGGGGAAAACACTGTGGGACTGGCGTGTACACGGATATACAGCTCCCGATGGTTTTGTGTACGGGATTAACACGGAGAGTTATAAGCGTTTTGTCGATTTTGCTGCCGAAAACGAAATCGAATATTTTATGATCGATGACGCATGGTACAAACACGTTTCCAAAGGGCATTTCGAGCTGTCGGACAAACTGGATTTACAGGCTGTCATAGATTACGCAGCGGAAAAAGAGGTTGATCTGATGTTATATTACGACCGGAGGCACGGGGAGTACGGGGACGATGAACTGTTCCCCTATTACAGGTCTCTGGGGATGAAAGGCATCAAATACGGTTTTATGGGAAGTAAAGTCGATTTTTCCAGAGAATCCATCCGGAAAAGTGCGCAAAGCAAACTGTTAATCGATTTTCACGATAGCCCTGTTCCTTTTACAGGGATCCGGCGTACTTACCCCAATGCTATCACGCGGGAGTATTGCCATGCCCAGCAAGATTCGAGGCGGGCGTTTACTCCGGAATCCTTCATCAAAATGGCCTTGATCAATGCCATAACAGGCCCTTTGGATATGAACAACGGTAATTTCGACTTGTCAGGGATCAACGCCGGGTTGCGGCAAAAAGGGCCCCGGAAAACAAACAGCTATTTTTCGACAGTGGCTTCGGAAGCAGCCCGGACGTTAATCATTTTCAGCGGCCTGGTTTGCATCCCCGATGCGCCGGAGGCCTATGCGGCCAAGGCCGATTTGTTCGAGTTTATTCAGAAAATGCCCGTTGGCAAATGGGACGAAAGCCGCGTGCTCCATTCCAAAATGGCCGAATACATCACAACGGCCCGCCGCCATGGTAAGGAATGGTTTATTGGCAGCGCTTATAGCCGGAAAGGCGGGACGTTGGACATCAAACTTGACTTCCTGGAAGAAGGGCGCGAATACGATGTCACTTACTATGAAGATACCGAAGAAACGCACTGCAAGACCAATCCGGAAGCTTACCGGGTAAGAAAGGGTAAGGCCAAAAAAGGAGATGTGATAAAAGCGGTTATGGCTCCGGGAGGAGGGCATTGCATGTGGATAAGACCTGCGAAATCTTAAAACAAGCACGAAAAATAAATCGAACAGATAATGAGACCCCAGAAAACCATTAATCTTTTTAGCCTTTTTCTGATGACACTCATGTCGCAAGCACAAGACAAAGATTCGCCAAATAATTTTAACTATGTAGTACCGGATGATGAACCGGCTCAAACGCCTTATATTATTCAATTGCTACCAGCCCTTCCGTATGTCTGGCCCAATGTTATTGTTAAAGGGGTGCTTGCTCGCAGTGGTTTTGAGGTGGGTATTGCATGGAAAATGGAACAGGCTACTATACATGCCCTTAAAGGGGGTGACTTTAGAATCTGTTCCAATAACGCTTTGAGTAAAGTGACTTTTCTTGATAAGGGGGAAACCATGATTTGAAAGGCTACATAAAGGGTTCCTTGATTTTTGTGTCCCGCTAAAGTTTTAGCTGCATACGGTTTGTTTTGTCCTGATGCATCGGGATGAAGATCCCAGCCGGCTTGAGGCGAATAAGATCAATATGTATACAATCGAATTCATGGAATAATGAAACTAAATGAAAAAACTATGATATATAAAATGTTATTAGCAAGCTGTTTTACATTCGTTGTAACGTTTAACAGTTATGCAACGAATAAAAAAGAACCTAAACCCAATATCCTTTTTATTCTTGCCGATGATTTAGGTTATACCGACCTGAGTTGTATGGGAAGTAAATTCTACGAAACTCCTAATATCGATAAGATTGCAGCTCAGGGAACTAATTTTACCAACGGATATGCCAACTGCAGGGTTTGCAGTCCTTCACGTGCAAGTATCATGACAGGTAAATTCACGGCAAGGCACGATATCACCGTTCATATCGGGTCTCCCTCTGGAGAAAAATGGCGAACAAGAAAACGTTACACAAAGATGCTTCCTGCAGAATATACCCATAATCTGCCGCATGAATATGTTACCATGCCTGAAGCCCTGAAAGAAGTTGGGTATAAAACTTTTTTTGCAGGAAAATGGCACCTGGGCGACAAAGGTTCGTGGCCTGAGGATCATGGTTTCGATATCAACAAAGGAGGTTGGTCAAAGGGCGGACCAGCTGGTGGGTATTTTTCGCCCTATAAAAATCCGAAATTGGAAAACCTGGAGGATGGTGAAAACCTTTCCATGCGTTTGGCAAAGGAAACCGTAAAATTTATTGAAGAAAACAATCCACAGAAAACCGGGAAGCCGTTTTTCGCTTACCTTTCTTTTTATGCGGTGCATTCGCCTATTCAAACCACACAGGAAAAGTGGAGTAAATACCGCGATAAAGCCCAGGAAATGGGAATTGCTGAAAACGGATATTACATGGGGAAATATATGCCCATTCGTCAGGTGCAGGACAATCCAATTTATGCCGGACTGGTAGAACAAATGGATGATGCGGTTGGTAAGGTGCTTAAAGCCCTCGATCAATTGGGTTTGGATAAAAATACCATTGTAGTTTTTACTTCCGATAATGGAGGAGTGGCTGCTGGGGATAATTTTTCCACCAGCAATAAGCCGCTAAGAGCCGGCAAGGGATACCAGTTCGAGGGTGGAATCAGGGAACCCTATTTTATCAAAATACCCGGTCTTTCCAAGGGGGGAGAGAAAATCGATTACCCGGTAACCGGAACCGACTTTTATCCCACAATGCTGGAATTGGCAGGTGCAGAACTTCTGCCGCAAGAACATAATGATGGTGTAAGCCTTGTCCCTCTTTTCAAAGGAGAAACGTTAGCAGAACGAGCCCTTATCTGGCATTTCCCACATTACGGTAACCAGGGCGGTGAACCATCTTCTATTATCCGCCGTGGCGACTGGAAATTGATTCATTATTACGAAGATGGTAGAAAGGAGCTTTACAAGCTGACAAAAGACATTGGCGAAACTACAGACCTTGCGGCAAAATATCCTGAAAAAGTAGAAAAAATGGGCAAGGAACTTTTCGACTACCTGACCCAAGTAGGCGCTAAATATCCACAACATGATCCGCAATATAGCGAAGCAGTGCAGAAAGAATATTTATTCAAGCTTGAACACAATAAAATACCTTCCTTGGAAAAACAACGAATGAAAGTGTTGTCAAAGGAATTTGTACCCAATGCCGATTGGTGGGGTAGTAGGATTACAACGGACTAAATTATAGTTTCGGGTCACGCTTTTGTGTATTCGAAAATATCATTTAAAGAATAGAAATCACAATGTAATTCTATATTAGTTTAATTATTAATTATTTCGAATATTCTAAAATATGATACTTATTACAAAACGAATATACATGTTGTTGTTTGTGTGTCATTTGATAAATGGAGGACTTTTAGCTCAACTGATTCATATACACACCGAACAGAACTCATTGATTTTTCAGGTTTCTAAAAATAAGAAACTATTTCAATCACACTACGGCTCCAAAATTAAGTATACACAAGGTCTGGAGAATATGTCAATTGTATTTAATGAAGTTTATCCCAGCTTTGGAAATGGCTCTTCTGATGAAGTGGCATTATTGGTTACACATGCCGATGGTACCATGGCTACCGATTTGTATTATGTGTCTCATGAGCAACAAACCAACGTAAATGTGCAATCGACCATCATTCATTTAAAGGATGAGAAAAAAGAATTCTTTGTTGACTTGCACTTCAACGCATATGCTGAGGAAAATGTAATAGAACAATGGACAAGCATCCACCACAAAGAAAAAAAAGATGTGACCTTGTCTCAGTTTGCCTCTTCTGCAATAGGCTTCAAAGCTCCCGAATACTATCTGACACATTTTTACGGAAGTCATCAAAAAGAAATGATATTCACCGAAGAGCGTTTAACAAATGGTATAAAAACCATTGAAACCAAAAGGGGAGTGAGATCCACAGAGTATGAAAACCCTTCGTTTATGCTTTCGCTTAATTCAACTGCTCAGGAAAGTAATGGTGAAGTAATCGCTGGTGCATTGGCGTGGACAGGAAATTTTCGACTTACTTTCCAGGTGGACGATAGAGAACGTTGCCAGATGATTGCCGGGATAAATCCCTTCGCATCGTCTTATATTGTAAAAGCAGGAGAAAAATTTGAAACACCTCGAATGATTCTTACCTATAGCAATAAAGGAAAAAACAAAGCTTCAATAAATCTACACCGCTGGGCCAGAAAGTATAACCTTAGAGATGGTGATCAGGAAAGATTAATCGTACTCAATAGTTGGGAAGGGGCTTATTTCAGCTTTGATGCGGCCCGACTAAAATCAATGATGGACGGTGCTGCTGAAATGGGTGTTGAAATATTTGTGCTGGACGATGGATGGTTCGGCAACAAATATCCACGTAACAGCGCAAAGGCCGGCCTGGGCGATTGGCAGGTGAACCAAAAGAAACTTCCTGATGGGATTGATGATTTGATTGACTATTCAGAATCGAAGGGGATGCGATTTGGAATCTGGGTAGAGCCCGAAATGGTCAATCCTAAGAGCGAGCTGGCCGAGAAGCATCCCGAATGGATAGTACAAAGAATGAACGATAGAAAAGAGCTCTTGGAAAGAAACCAGCTCTTACTCGATTTATCTAATCCTGAAGTTCAGGAATTTGTTTTTGATGTGGTCGATCATATTTTGACTTCCCATCCCAGAATAGCCTATATAAAGTGGGATGCGAACAGACATGTGCAGAATTTTGGTTCCACCTACCTGAAACAGCAATCGCACTTCTTTATTGATTATACCAAAGGTTTGGAAAAGGTATTGAAACGTTTGGAGGAAAAATATCCTGCCACGATTTTTCAGGCATGTGCGTCGGGTGGGGGCCGCGTAGATTTTGGATCCATGAAACATACCCATGAGTTTTGGGCAAGTGACGATACTGATCCATACCAGCGCTTGTTTATCCAGTGGGGTACCAATCATTTTTATCCGGCTATTGCCAGTGCAGCACACGTAACCAAATCTCCAAACCATCAAACCAAAAGGGAAACCTCGTTGAAATTCAGGTTTGATGTGGCCATGGGAGGTCGTTTGGGCATGGAATTACGCCCTGATGACCTGGATGAAAAACAAGTCAAATTTGCAAAAGAAGCAATAGAAAAATATAAAGAGATTCGACCGATTGTGCAGTTTGGCGATTTATACCGCTTGCTCTCGCCGTACGATAAGGATGGGTATGCTGCCATCAACTATGTCTCCCAAAACAAGGCGCAGGCTTTGCTGATGGTATACAGCCATACCCACCATCGTCGTTATGAAAGGAGTTTTGTAAAAATGAAGGGACTAAAAACGGATGCACTATACAGACTGAAAGAAATCAATATGGAAGGACAGAAGCCACATATAAGCTTTAATAATCACTTGATTTCGGGTGAAGTATTAATGAATCGAGGGTTATGGGTCGATTTAAGACGACCGCTTGAAAGTGCCGTTTTTCAGTTAATTGAAGCCAAAGAATAACTTAAACTATAACCAAGATCATAATGTATATAATAAATCTACTTATTTTCAGTGTTTTGCTTATAACCTCTTGTGCAAACCATTCACAGGTTAAAAAGCAAAAAAATCTGATGAAGGCAATTCCTGAATCCATAGAACTTTCCAACTTAAGTACAAACGGGCAGTTTGGTTTGGAAAAACAAGCGTTTACACCCGATTCCAATGGAATTATTGCAGAAATAAGACTGGAATTGCCCAAATTTAAAAAGGGAATCTATTACCGTCCTTTTTCATCCAAACTAGCTGCAGGTAACCGGGTGGAACCGCTTTGGTTTGCGCATATCGCTCAACTGGACACTTTTGTAAAAAGAAAGCCACGGATGGACGACCACGTGAACCTGGGGGCTTTTATGATGCTCAAAAAAGACGACGGTCAATATTTGGTACTGTTGCCACTCGTTTCGAACCATATCGGCAATACTTTTAGTATTCGCGACAATAACATTTATTTAACTATGGCTACATACGGTACAAGAGCTGAAGATACTTCTGCACCCTTAATCAGTTATGCCCAGTCAGAAAATCCGTATGAGGCCGCCAGACTAGCCTGGGACCAGGCCATGCTCAATGATGATATCAAAGAAAATATCAATTGGCGGGAGAATAAATTGTATCCAGAATCCTATCAGTACCTGGGATGGTGTTCCTGGGAGCATTATAAGAAAAATATAAGTGAAGAGATCATTTTGGATGCCATAAAAGGGATCAAGTCCAGTACTATTCCTTTTCGCTGGGTATTGATTGACGATGGCTATTTAGATGCAAAGAAAAGTCAACTGATGTCATTTGGTGTGGATCATAAGAAATTCCCCAATGGATGGGAACCAATTGTTAATCAAAAAGGAGAGAAAATAAAATGGATGGGGATATGGCGCAATTTCAATGGATATTGGGGCGGTATATCTCCAGACCACACCATGTCTCATCTGCAAGAACATCTGGTATTGCGTTCTGAAAAATCAGAGCAGCCCCGTTACATGCCTCAAATTTCATATGAAGCCTCTAATGCGTTTTACAATGAAATGACTGCCGATACTAAGAAGAATGGATTTGATATGATCAAAGTCGATTTTCAGTCCGATAACTTTCGTTACAATACAGGTTCGGAAAATGCGATTTTGGGGGTTCATTATAACAACAAGGCATTGGAGGAAAATTGTAAGCAGAAAGATCTTTTCTTGTTAAATTGTATTGCGCAGCAAAACTTCAATGTATTCAATCATACCTACAGTGCTTTAATCCGGGGTAGTGTTGATTATAAAACAACCAAGGATCGCCTGGATCTTACGCTGGTACAAAACTTTGCCAATGCTTTTTGGTTAGGACATACACATTGGCTCGATCAGGATATGTTTTTTGCCAATTATGAGGAGACAGCTCGTCTAATGGCCGTGGCCCGCGCCATGTCCGGTGGCCCCATATATTTATCGGATGAGCCACAAAAAATTGATGACACTGTGTTAAGGCCATTAACCTATGCTGACGGTCACATTTTGGGCACTTTGGCCCCGGGAGTACCATTGCCTGAAAGTCTTATGCAAGATCCATACTATGAAGGTAAAGCATTCAGGGTGATAACCCCACTTAAAAATAATTGTGCCGCTATAATGGCTGTTAACTTAAATCAGGATGATCAGGAGGCAAACGCCTTCGTCTCGTTAAAAGATTATCCTTTTGCAGGTGGTATGATACAACCTTACCAAGGACTTTGGAACATTCCCGAAGAGGGCATTTTATTATACGATCATTATAGGGGGTCAGCAAGTATCCTAAAGGGTGAATATCAATTCAAATTAGGCTCAAGAAAAGAACGCCTTTTTCAATTAAGTCCCATTCAATACGGATGGTCCCTTATTGGAAGGCCTGATAAATATTTATCGGCAGCTGCCTTTGAATTGCTCGAAATTGATAAAAAGACCATCAAAATAAAAATGGTAGAAGACGGTCCAATCTTGCTTTGGTCCGATAATAAAAAACCATCATCAGAATATTTTAAATTTTCAAAGCTTGAAAATGGTTTATGGCGAGGGGAACTCAGAAAATCGAATGAGAATAGAGAATATATAATTTCCGCCTTGCAATAGTTTTTTGAAGTTTTTGATATTCATTATTAAAGAGAAAAGAGTTTTAATGTTATAAACGATCTACGATGAAACGAAGGAATATATTGATGGCTATGGTTGCAGTGGCATTTATAGGCATGATGACTAATTGCACAACCAAAACCATTGCAGCGGATAAGCCAAACATCATTTATATCATGATGGATGAATGGGGCTATTTTGAATCGTCAGGCATGGGACACCCAATATTGAAGACGCCCAATATAGATAAGGTAGCTTCCGAAGGTATGCGATTCACTCAGTTCCTTGCAGGTGGGAATGTTTGTGCCCCAACGCGAAGTTCTCTGATGACCGGTCAGCATACGGGACATACCACAGTTAGGTCTAATGGTGGAGGAATGGCTCTTTGCGCTGACGATATCACCATCGCAAGCATTCTTAAAGAAGCAGGATACGTGACAGGCGGATTCGGAAAATGGGGCTTAGGAGACGTTGGTACAACAGGTGTTCCGGAGAAACATGGATTTGATACATTTTTCGGATACTATCATCAGGTACACGCGCATACCTATTATCCCAGATACCTGATCCATAACAGTAAGAAAGTGCCACTGAAAGGGAATACGGGTGACTTTTTGACCGGCGAGACATTTTCACATGAATTAATACATGCTAAAGGATTGGAATTTATTCGAACAAATAAAGATCAACCATTCTTTGCATATCTACCCTGGACTCCGCCCCACGGATACTGGGCCATGCCTGAAGATGATCCTGCATGGCAAAAATATAAGGACAAGGAATGGGATGCTTCTAACCAAAAAGGCGAATACGATGCACAAATGTACGCTGCCATGGTGGAAATGGTGGATAGACAGATCGGCGAGATCATGGCTTTATTAAAGGAGCTTGATATCGATGATAAAACAATAGTGTTTGTTTGCGGTGATAATGGTGGACAACCTTATTTTAAGAACAGTAAGTATCCGCACGGATTCTTAGCGCCAAATCTGAACCCAAAGACAGGCAAACGCTTCCGGGGCGGTAAAGGTAATTTTTATGAAGGAGGTCTTAGGATACCCTTTATGGTAAGATGGCCTGAGCAAATAACGCAAGGTACAGTTTCTAACCATCTGGGTTACTTTCCTGATATTATGCCAACAATGGCTGAACTGGCCGGAGTGGAAATACCCTCAACCACAGATGGCATTTCCATCTTGCCAACCCTACTTGGCGAAGCGCTTGTGAAACGCAAAAATGCGCAACATGAATATTTATATTGGGAAGACCCCAGAAGCTGTGCCGTTCGAATGGGTAACTGGAAAGCAATCAGACCAAACAAGAAAGCGGCATTTGAACTGTATGATTTGAATACAGATATGGAAGAACTCCATGATGTGGCAGATCAATTTCCTGAAATCCTCGAGAAAATGATAAATTTTACAAAAGAAGCCCATGCACCTACACGCAAGGGTGAAGTGCTGGATGCCTCGTTGGGTTTTAAGGGGCATAAAAAAGATTAAAGAGTTTTACAATTTAAGGTGTAAGAACATTTTATCAATAAATGAAATCTAGTGATGATAAATAGAAGAAATTTTTTAAAAACTACAATAGTTGGAGCTGTTGCGAGCTTTGTTCCCAGTGCGCTTCTCGCAGAAAATAACGAAAAACTTCCCAATGTTTTAATCCTGGGCGATTCCATTTCAATTGGCTATACGCCGTTTGTTCGGGATATGCTGAAAGGTAAGGCGAATGTGTACCGACCATTATACCCCAATGGTAAAGCCGAGAATTGTGAGGGTACAACCAAGGGTAAAGAAATGATGGAGGAATGGTTGAGCGCCAACAAATGGGACATTATCCATTTTAATTTTGGTTTGCATGACCTAAAACACGTAGATGAAAAAACAGGGAAAAACAGTACAAATCCTGATGATCCGCAACAGGCGGGCCTAAAAACGTACAAAAAGAACCTAAAGGAGATTGTTGAGAAGCTTAATGTTACAGGAGCAACCTTAGTTTTTGCAACCACTACGCCATTTCCTGATAAACCCAAAGGCCCGTTAAGAAGAGCAGATCAACCTAAAAAATATAACAAAGTGGCTTTAAAGATCATGAAGAAATACGATATCAGGATCAATAATCTTCACGATTTTGTTTTGCCCAGAATGGAAGAACTACAGTTGCCTTCTAATGTGCATTTTAAAAAAGCGGGTAGTGAAGCCCTGGCAAAACAGGTAGTAAAACATATTGAAGAATTACTTTAAAAAAACTTTTGTAAATCAATCATTATATATGTTCGATGTTTCACAATAAAATTACCACTATTGGAATTATCTTGATTGTTTCTATTCTTTTATCAGCCTGCACGGTTTCAAAAGAAGAAGCAAAGGAAAAACCAAATATCATCATTATTTATGCCGATGATTTAGGCTATGGTGATGTAAGTGCCTATGGATCGGGGACACTTTCAACGCCAAATATTGATCGTCTTGCCGAAGGTGGAGTAAGGTTTACCCAGGGCTATGCCTCTTCGGCAACCTGCACCCCAAGTCGTTATGCAATACTTACCGGAACCTATCCATGGCGGAATAAGAATGCCAGGATACTTTCCGGAACAGCACCATTGTTGATCGGCACGGATCAGCTAACCATCCCAAAAATGCTAAAGAAAAAAGGTTATCATACCGGTATTGTTGGGAAATGGCACTTAGGCCTTGGCGATGGAAATGTAAACTGGAATAGGCGAATTTCTCCCGGTCCGAATGAGGTAGGATTTGACTATTCATACATCATGGCAGCCACGCAAGATCGGGTTCCTACAGTCTATATTGAGGACGGTTATGTTTCAGGGTTAGATCCTAATGATCCCATAGAAGTCGATTATAAAAACAATTTCGAGGGGGAGCCCACCGGGAAAGAAAATCCGGAGATGCTGAAATTGAAGTGGCATCATGGGCATAACAATTCTATCGTAAATGGAATTCCCAGAATTGGATACATGAAAGGCGGAGAATCCGCGAAATGGGTTGATGGGAACATGGCCGATACATTCCTGATCAGGTCACAAAAATACATACTGCAACACAAAGATGAACCATTCTTTCTTTTTTACACCTTGCAACAGCCTCATGTACCCAGAACACCTCATGAGCGGTTTATAGGAAAAACGGGCATGGGACCCAGAGGGGATGTGATCGCAGAAGCAGACTGGTGTATCGGTGAATTGATGAAAACCCTAGAAAATGAGGGTCTTTTAGATAATACACTGATCATTTTATCCAGTGATAACGGACCTGTGTTGAACGATGGTTATTACGATGGTGCTGTTGAGAAACTGGGAGATCATACTCCTTGGGGACCTTTGAGAGGAGGAAAGTACAGCCTGTTTGAGGCGGGAACGAGGGTGCCCTTCATTACCTATTGGAAAGGAAAGATTCAACCCATGGTATCGGATGCGATGATATCGCAGGTGGATTTGTTGTCTTCTCTGGCGGCATTAGTAGAAAGTGACCTGCAAGGTCCTGACAGTGAGAATTTGTTGGATGTATTGATGGGCAGAACTAAAAAAGGTCGTGATGAATTGATACTGGAAGCAGGCTCCCGGACTGCATTTCGAAAAGGAAGCTGGGTATTGATTCCTCCATATAAGGGTCCTGCGGTAAGCAAAAATGTAAACATTGAACTTGGCAACTCAAACAAATTTCAGCTGTATAATTTGAAGGAAGATTTAGGTCAGCAAACTAATCTTGCTGAAAAAAGTCCTGATAAGTTGAAAGAATTGATTGAAAACTTTGAGAAAATAAGAGGGATAAGCTATTCAGATACCGAAAAACTCGAATTGAAATAATATGGTTATCCGCACCATTCTGTGGGATTGACGAGAAGGAAAAAAAATGTAAATGAAATTTTATACAGGGGTGATCCGATGGGAAAAGCAGTCCAATTAAAATCATCCCTGTCATGGTTTGCCCGTTTTGCGGTGGGTGTGCCTGCAGTGATAGGGTTTCCCCGGGAGAAACCGAAAAAAAAAGCAAAGAATGCGGTCTTGGCTAGATGCAAGATATGGCTTACACCTTCATTGAGGAACGCAACATGCAAGAGTCCAACGTTAAACCTAAAGGGATAGACGGAAGAGTCAGATTGGGCAGAGTGGAGCTTATTGATAGAAGGTAACGGGACTTATAACTTGGAAATACCCTATGCCAGTGCAGTGGATGGTGGTACTTTTAAATTGATGGTTGCCGGGCATTCAATGGAACACACAGTTTGGAATATCGGATAGAAGCCGAAAGCAATAAAACTGCACCAAAGCTTGATGACTATAAGGAATATTATACTTGTAACAAACTAAAAGATAAATACATGAAACCTATTTTGTGGATATTTCTGATAACTTTTATAGCTGAACAGGCAAACGCACAATTTGTGTTGCGCTACGATAAGCCTGCAAGCCAATTTACAGCAGAGCAGAGGGGGAATCCCAATAAACTAGGATACATGCAGGAAGCCTTGCCGCTGGGTAACGGACGTATAGGCGCTATGTTTTCCGGGGGAATTGAACAGGAACACCTGATGATGAATGATATTACTTTATGGATGAACAGCAAACGCGGCTTAGATGAAGTGGCGCAATCGGGTGTCAGACCACGGGGCTACAAGAATTTTGATAAAGTAAGGGAGGCCTACCAACAAGGTAACTATGGCACAGGTGAAAACAGCATGGAGGCCAGGTCGACCAAATACGTAAGCAGCACCCAACCTCTAGGAAATTATGCCCCATTCACCGATTTATATATTTCAACAGGGCATAGTGCAGAAGCTATCGTAAATTACAGCCGCACTTTGGATGCCCACAAAGGTGTCGGTATAGTTAGCTACAGTATTGGTGATGCAAGTTTTGTAAGAGAATACTTCTGCAGCTATCCAAACGATGCAGTGGTTGCGAGGTATACCGCACTAAACGAAAAAATGAATCTAAAAATAACTGTAAGTACCTTACATAAAGTTAGGAGCATAAAAGCCGATGGGAATACTATAGTGTTAAATGGGGAGGTATCTATGGAGCAGGATAATATTGCATTTCAGCAATTGGTTTATATCGATGCCGGAAAGGGCAAGTTAATGCCCCAAGAGGATGGCTCCATGGATGTAATAGGCGCAACGGACGTTAAGATTTATCTTACAGGTTATTCAGATTATCTACCTGTTTATCCATCTTTTAAAGGACGCAATTATGTGGAAGATAGTAAAAATACGATGGATGAAGCCCTTAAACTGGGCTATGAAAAACTGAAAAAATCACACGTCCGGGATGTCTCTTCGCTCATGGACCGTTGCCAGCTGGAGCTGGATTATCGACCTTCCCGTTTAACGACAGATAAGTTGGTGAATAAAGGGCCAAGTCTGGAACTGGAAAACCTCTATTTTAACTATTCCCGATATTTGCAATTGAGCTGTTCGCGCAGCGCTCCTGTTCCCTCTAACTTGCAGGGACTTTGGAATGGGCACCTAAAACCCGCATGGAATTGCGACTATCATACCGATATTAATGTAGAAATGAATTACTGGATGGTGGAAACAGCCAATCTCCCGGGTTCATTTTCACCCTATGTGGATTGGGTGAAAATACTGGCGCAATCGGGCGAACATACTGCTCGTGAAGCTTTTGGTGTGAAAAAAGGTTGGAGCATGGGACTCAATGGAAATGTGTTTGGTTTTACGGCCCAGAATGTGCATGGCCGCCGAAGCCAACAGGCCGCACACTGGCTCACCAGGAACCTGTTCGATCATTATGCCTTTAACCAGGATAGTGCGTACCTCGAAGATATCTATCCCATTCTGAAAGGTGCGGCAGAATTTTTTGTCGGGTTTCTTGCTCCATGGAAGGATGGAACACTGGTAGTCTATCCTACCTGGTCGCCGGAAAACGCTTATCTGGTAACGCAGTATGGCAAACTGAACAAGCAGACCTACGGGGCTTCCTGGGATCAGCAGCTCGTATTGAACCTCTTCACCGATTGTATCGAAGCATCCACCATATTAAACCGTGACAAGGCGTTCCGGGAAACTTTACAGGAATACATCCCTCGCTTGTGCCCACAAAAAATAGGACAGTACGGACAATTACAGGAATGGCCCGAAGACTGGGACAGACCCGATGATCATCACCGCCATATTTCACATTTGATTGCCTTGCATCCCGGACGCGATTTTTCGCCCCTGACAACGAAAGAGATTGCAGATGCTGCATTAGTTACGATGAAACATCGTGGCGATATTTCCACCGGGTGGAGTACAGCATGGAAAACCTGCTTTTGGGCTCGGCTTCACAATGGCGACAAAGCACATCAGTTTTACGAGTATCTAACCTCCAAACGGGCATATGCAAATCTTTTTGATTTTCATCCTCCTTTTCAAATAGACGGAAATTTTGGAGGAACAGCAGGTGTTTGTGAAATGTTGTTGCAAAGCCACTTAAGAAGTATAGATGCCAAGGCCAAATCAATTGATAAGGCTGCATTTGTAGCTTATCAGAAGGATAAAAAGAAAGAAAATCATTATGTACCTGTTGTCCCTGGAGAAAAGATTGCAGAAGCACCATACATTCTTCATTTACTGCCGGCTTTACCTTCAGCCTGGCCTGCTGGTAAGGTTGCCGGACTTAGGGCACGAGGAGGCTTTGATGTGGATATGGAATGGGAAAATGGAATATTAAAAACTGCAACCATTCACGCTGAGAATGGAGGAGAGTTCAGAATTTATTCCAATGATTCTTTAAGTCGGGTTTTAACCTTGAAAAAAGGAGAGTCGATGGTTTGGAAAGACAATTAATAAAAGCAAAGAGTATACAATTGCGAGCTAATAAAATATAATCATGAAGTCAACGATTAACAAAACAGCCTTATTGCTTATCATAATATTGTTTGTGGCGTGTTCAACAACCGATAAAACAGTTAAGGAGCAGCCCTTAAAAATCTGGTTCGAACAATCCACAAAAAAATGGAACGAAGGATTGCCTATAGGAAATGGAAGCCTGGGGGCCATGGTTTACGGTACATCTGCAAAAGAAGTTATCTGCTTAAATGAAGAAACCATTTGGACAGGCGAGAAAAGATACGATCGCGACAACAAAAAAGCAGGGCCCGAAGTGATTAAAAAGATTCAGCAGATGGTTTTCGATGGTAAATATGTAGAAGCGGAAGAGTTTCTTACCACAAACCTATTGGCAAAACGTTTTCCTACAGGAACCATGACCAACCAGATGTTGGCCGATCTTTTTGTTGAACGTCAAGGATTTGATAGTGTAGCCAACTTCCGACGGGAACTGGATTTGAACACTGCGGTACAAACCACCCAATTTGAGAAAGATGGCATCAGCTATACCAGGGAGTGTTTCTCTAGCTTTCCGGGTAAGGCAATGGTTATTAAATATTCTGCCGATAAAAAAGGAGCAATAAGCTTGTCAGCTTCAATAAAGCGTAATAAAAACACCAATATCGAGTTGACTAACAACAGTATCCATTTCTCGGAGCATGTTGGTAACGGGATGGGGGTGAAGTTTAATTCAACTATTCATTTCGAAACCAAAGGTGGAAAAACAGAGGCTAAGAATGGAAAAATAGTGGTTTCTGACGCCAATGAATTGGTGATAAGAATTGTAGGGGCAAGCGATTATCGTGGTGGTAACCCTAAACAGATTTGTGCGGATAATTTAAAAAATGCCTTGGCAGATGATTACAAGGAATTGCTTTCGGAACATGTAACCGATTATCGCTCATTGTTTAAGCGATTGAATTTTACCATTTCAGATGGTGATGGTGAAGACTTACCAACAGATAAACGACTTCAAAAGGTTAAAGATGGTGCTGTGGATAATTACCTGACCCAGGTGCAATATCAGTTCGGAAGGTATCTGTTAATCAGCAGTTCACGACCGGGAACAATGCCTGCCAATTTGCAGGGGATATGGGTGAATGGTTTTAAACCACCCTGGAATTCTGATTATCACATTAATATCAATATTCAGATGAACTACTGGATGGCCGAAATGACCAACCTTGCCGAATGTCATGAACCATTTTTAAAATTCATAGGAAGTTTAAGAGAAATGGGACGAATTACAGCACGTGAAACCTATGGATGTGGTGGATTTGTGGCCCATCACACAAGTGACGCCTGGCTTGCAACGGCAGCTTTTGGAAGGGCCCGCTATGGAATGTGGCCAATGGGGGCAGCCTGGTGTTGTCAACATCTTTATACGCATTACGAGTATACCGAAGACAAAGAATACCTGTCGGAGCATGCCTACCCCATTATGAAAGAAGCGGCACAGTTTTTTGTTGATTTTATGATTCCCCATCCGAAAACAGGTATGTTAGTAACTTCCCCATCCGTATCTCCCGAAAACAATTTTATGACAGCTGAAGGGGAGGTGGCAACCGTATCTTATGGCTGTACCATGGACAGGGCGATCATTCTTGAATTGTACCGTAATTGTATCAAATCAGCTGAAATATTAGGAATTGAAGATGCATTTATTGATACCCTAAAAAGTCAAGTAACAAAGATACCGCCGCTCCAGATTGGAAGCGATGGCCGTTTAATGGAATGGATGGAAGAATTTGAAGAACCTTATCCCGGACACCGACACATTTCACATTTGTATGCGCTGCATCCATCAAATCAGATTTCGAAGGAAAGAACGCCTGAATTATTCGATGCCGCCAAAAAAACCATTGAATATCGTTTAGCCAATGGAGGTGGTCATACGGGATGGAGCCGTGCGTGGATTATTAATTTCTGGGCTCGCTTGTTAGAAGCAGAGAAAGCACATGAAAACATTATCGCCTTGCAACAAAAATCAACCTTGCCAAACCTGTTGGATGTACATCCACCATTTCAGATTGATGGAAACTTTGGAGTGGTTTCGGGGATTACCGAGATGTTAATGCAAAGCCATGATGGTAAGATTAATCTTCTGCCGGCACTTCCATCAGCCTGGCCAAACGGAAGCATTAAAGGATTGCGTGCTCGTGGCGGTTTCGAGGTAGATATTGAATGGGAAAATGAAAAATTGAAACTGGCAACAATAAGAGCCACAACCAGTGGGAAATTCAGAATCTACTCTAACGGTGCATTGAGTAAAGTGATTTCGTTGAAAAAAGGCGAATCTATGAATTGGAAAGACAATTAAATAAACGATTGGTGACGGTATTTACGAGTCAATCTTTAGGATGAATACATGAAGATGATAAGGTTAAATCTATCGTGCTAAAAAAGTAAATGACCCTAATAGAGTAAAATAAAAATAGGCGTAGGTGCAAACCTACGGTAGTAAAAAGGTTAGAAAAAGAACCCCGGAGTGGGTTCAATAAAAATCAAGACAAGTGAAAGGTATATTACTTTTAGGATTAATAATTATTCCGTTTTTAGGCTACAGTCAAGAAGAAACCACCGATTCAATAAAAGTGTTTTTTCTGGGAGGTCAGTCGAATATGGTAGGCAGAGGACTTAACAAAGAATTGCCCGATTCTTTAGATAAAACCTTTTCAAACGTATGGATTTTTCATGGGAATACAACAACCCAAAAGAAAGATAGCGGGGGAGCGGGTAAATGGGAGAACTTAAAATCGGGTCACGGTGCCGGATTTAAATCAGATGGCAATACAAATGTTTATTCCAATAAATTTGGAGTAGAGCTATCCTTTGCCCGGAAGTTGCAGGAGCTGTATCCGAACGAAAAAATTGCACTCATAAAATATGCTTGCGGAGGTACATCAATCGATACAATGGCAAACCGAAAGCCGGGATACTGGGAGCCCGATTATAGTGGAAAGCAAGGCGCAAATCATTACGAGAACTTTTTAAAAACAATAAACAATGCATTCGAAACGCGCGATATAAATGGCGATGGAAAAGACGATTATCTCATTCCCTCGGGCATAATTTGGATGCAAGGTGAGAGCGATGGCAATGATGAAAAAGTAGCTTCGCGGTATTATGCTAATCTGAAAAGATTAATGGATTTAATGAGAGCTTCCTTTCGAAATCATGATTTACCCATTGTGCTTGGCAAAATATCGGATTCGGGAAATGATGAGGATGGAAAAGTTTGGGACTATGGAGAGCTGGTACAATATGCGCAGGAAAAATATGCTAAAACAGAAAAGAATGCGGCAATTGTTAGAACCACCAAATTTTATAAATACTCCGATCCCTGGCACTACGATAGCCAAGGATATATTGACTTGGGTGAAAAATTTGCCGAGACCATTTTTAATTTGAACAAATAGAACTTGAATAGATGAACAAGAGTAAGTTATTACAAATATTCACAGCGGTATTCATTGTCTTTTGGGCTATAAGTTGCTCAACTGATGAAGAATTACGCAAGCCAAATTTCGTTATCATTTTCACCGACGATCAGGGTTACCAGGATTTGGGATGTTTTGGCTCGCCAACTATTCACTCGCCCAACATCGACAAGATGGCGGAAGAAGGGATTAAACTGACTAGCTTTTATGTGGGGGCTCCGCTTTGTACACCATCGCGTGCAGCCTTAATGACTGGCTCTTACCCAACGCGTGTAAACATGGGCGAACGGGTTTTGCTCGATGCTGATTCAAAAGGGCTTAACCCCAATGAAATTACCATTGCTGAAGTATTAAAATCGGCAGGCTATAAAACCGGAATGTTTGGGAAGTGGCACTTGGGCGATCAGCCTGAGTTTTTGCCCACTCGCCAGGGATTTGATGAGTTTTTCGGACTTCCGTACAGTTACGACATTAGCCCGTTTCATGGCAATAATAAGAAGCATAACTTTTCGCCTCTGCCACTAATGGAAGGAGAAACAGTGATTGAGGAAAATCCCGATTGCGACTATCTTACCCAGAAGTTTACAGAGCGTGCGATTCGTTTTATCGAGGAAAATAAGGATGAGCCATTTTTCCTTTATATTCCGCATCCTGATCCTCACCGACCCATCTATGTGTCGCCCGAATTTAGAAAAGATGCGCCCGATTCAATTAAAGCCCGCCTGGAAAAAGAAGATGGCTACATTGATTATGCTGCCCGCGATAAACTGTACAAATACGCGATTAACGAAATTGACTGGTCCGTAGGACAAGTGCTGGAAGCATTAAAACGAGCTGGAATTGATGAAAATACCCTGGTGGTTTTCACATCAGACAATGGGCCAATGGCGGGAAGTGCCAAACCTTTGAGAGGTAGAAAAGGAAGCTTTTATGAAGGCGGTTTGCGCGAGCCGGCAGTAATTCGCTGGCCCGGAAAAATTCCGGCAGGACAGGTAAATGACGAAATACTTACCGCCATGGATCTTTTACCAACTTTTGCCTCATTAGCTGGGGCAGAAATACCAAACGACCGGGTAATTGATGGTAAAGATATTTGGCCGGTGCTGGTAAATAAGGAGAGCAGTCCACACAAGGCCTTTTTCTACCATCAACACGGAAATTTAAAAGCAGTGCGTTCAGGTGAGTGGAAGCTGCATGTAAGTGGAAACACACCAGTCGCCCTGTACAATTTAGAAGATGATATTTCAGAATCAAAAAATGTGTTGGAGGGAAATCAAGTAATTGCCGAAGACCTGCTTTCTCATATTAAAGAATTTAAGAAAGACATTAAAAACAATAACCGTCCAGCGGCTTATGTCGAAAATCCGGTAGCACTATCTAAAAATTAAAGAAATTATGAGCATTACGAAAGGAAAAGGGCTAATGACGCTTCATATGCAACATTTGTTAGTCAAGATGCAACATACATCTTACTCTATCGTTCCAGCTATTTGTAATTTTGGAATATTACAAAAATTTAAAACAATGCGCAAAATCAAATTATTAACAGTACTTGTAACTTTTCAGGTTGTATTTTTTTTCATCAGTTGTTCCACAACTAATGAATCATCTTTACCCAACATCGTCTTAATCTATGCCGATGACCTAGGCTATGGCGACCTGAGCTGTTATGGCGCAACCAAGGTGCAAACGCCAAATATCGATCGGCTGGCATCCGAAGGCTTATCATTCTCTGATGCGCATGCTGCAGCAGCTGTTTGCTCGCCTTCGCGCTATGGTATCATTACAGGACGTTACCCTTTACGACGTAACTATTGGGGAGCTGTTGGGGGACTTGATGATGCCTTAACGATCGACACATCACGTATTACTGTAGCCAGTCTTTTGAAAGATGCTGGTTATTCTACCGCTTGCGTGGGGAAATGGCATTTAGGTTTGGGCGTTGACAAGCCTGATTATAATAAAGCACTAAAGCCAGGACCTCTTGAACTGGGGTTTGACTATGCCTATTACATCCCTATGGTGAATAGTGGACCTCCTTTCGTTTATGTAGAAAATCATTGGGTGGACGGCTACGATCCGGCTGATCCTTTTGTACGTGGAAAAAAATCTGTGACGCAGAAATGGCCTGAGAAAGGTGGCTATACTGCCATCGGTGGAGCGGAGGCTGCTCATAAGCTGTACGAAGATGAAAAGGTGGGCACTACACTGAAAGACAAAGCCATTGCGTGGATGAAAAAAATGCACGAGAGTGATAAAGATAAGCCTTTCTTCCTTTATTTAGCCACTACCAATATTCACCACCCTTTTACACCAGCTCCTCAGTTTCAAGGGACGAGCGAGTGTGGTCGTTATGGCGATTTTATTCACGAGCTGGATTGGATTGTCGGTGAAGTGACCGGCGCACTTGAAGAAATGGGCGAAGCGGAGAACACCTTGGTTATCTTTACCAGTGATAATGGGGGAATGCTCAATTTAGGCGGACAAGATGCGTGGAAAGCGGGCCATAAACTCAATGGCGATTTGCTAGGTTTTAAATTTGGCGCCTGGGAAGGCGGACACCGAGTGCCCTTTATTGTCAAATGGCCCGGTAATATTAAGCCCAATACTACTTCTGATCATATGATTAGTCAAGTGGACCTTATGGCCACTTTCGCAGAAATAACGCACCAATCCTTAACGAAAGAAGAATGCCCTGATGGGATTAATCAATTACCAGAATTGCTGGGAGAGGCAAAAGAACCCTTACGTGATGTCCTTATTGTTTCACCCAACTGTCCCAGTCATTTAACGGTACGTAAAGGCGACTGGGTTTATATCGCTGCTCAGGGCGAAGGCGGGTTTCAAGGAACGAATATTGGTTCACACGCCTTAGGGGGTGCGGCAGCTACCAAACTAACCCAACAAATCAATAGCGACATCGAAAATTATAAGATAAAAGCGGATGCCCCACCCAAACAGTTGTATAACATTAAGGAAGATCCCTACCAAACAGTGAATGTTTATGGGCAGTACCCTGAGGTAGAAAAAGAGTTAGACGCTATTTTGCAAAGCTACAGAGGAGAAATTGGTGACTATCCTGAGTTAGGATGGATTCATAAAAAGGTGCTGGAAGAAAAAAGAACGAAGAATAAGAAATGAAAAAGATCTCTGTTTTAATAGGTTTGTTTTTTTTCGTTAGAATTACAAATGCTCAGGTAGGTAATATGGTAAATGATTCCATAAATATTGCAGATCCGATGGAAAAGTCGGCTCTATTAAAGTCATCCTTGCCATGGTTTGCCCGTTTTCAGGTGGGCGATCTTCCAGTGGTAGGTTTCCCCGGAGAAACCGAAAAAGAAAAAAAGCAACGAATGCAGCCGTGGGTGGATGCAAAATATGGCTTATTCCTGCATTGGGGACCTCAACGTGCAGGAGGTGAATATGTCATTTCAACGGATACCTTAAATGCTTTTAATCCTGAATCATTTGACGCGGAAAAATGGGTGCTAACCGCGAAACGCTTGGGTTTTAAATATATCGTGATAACAACAAAGCACCATGCTGGTTTTTGCATGTACGATTCTAAATACACTTCCTATGATATTATAGACGCAACCCCCTTTGGGCGTGACCCCATAAAGGAGTTGTCGGATGCTTGTGCCAGGCATAATATGCTATTCGGTATTTATTATTCGGTTTGGGATATTCATCACCCAGGCTATAGCAAGGGGTTGGGCACCGGTAATTATGCCACCTATCAACAGTATATGCTCAATCAAATAGAGGAATTACTGACAAATTATGGCCCGATGGTTTGTGTGTGGTTTGATGGAGAGTGGGTGGAAAGCTGGACACGGGAACGAGCTATTGAATTTAGGGATAAAATTCGGGAATTACAGCCCAATACTATTTTGGCTAACCGTATAGGACAGCGCCGAAGGGGCGATGGAGACCACCATTCCCCTGAAAACTTTTCGCCCTACGTTGGAGACCAGGACGAACCCTGGGAAAGTTGTGCGAAATTTGATGGTAGTTGGTTTTACAACGGTACCAACAAATCGCAATCTGCAGAATGGGCACTATATAACTTATGCTATGCCTCTTCGCGCGGAGGAAATTTTTTAATGAATCTCGGACCAACACCCGAAGGAAAATTCCTGGAATCTAGTATTGAGAAACTGGGGCATGTGGGAGCATGGCTAAAAGCAAACGGGGAGTCTATTTATGGTACCGAGAAAGGCCCTCATTATTTATTGGAATGGGGGACGTGCACCCGAAAAGGAACTACCTTGTATTATCAGGTTTTCGATTGGCCAAAGAATGGAGAACTGCTTATTCCCGGACTTAAAACAAAGGTAAAATCTGCAACTTTTCTGGCAGATAAAAAAGGTAATCCGTTAGAGATGAGAAGGGCTGGAGATGATGTGATCGTGAATTTACCTTCCGTACCACCTTATGAAATAGCCAATGTCATTAAAATGAAATTGGCGGGTATTCCAGTAGTGGACAATTCTGCCAAGGCCTTAAAAAAGGAAATAGCGAAAAAGGAATCCATGAGAGAAATTCCCGAAGGAAGCTACTTTTTACCTGCTGGATTTGCCAAAATACATGGCGAGAAACTTCATTTTTATTATGGAACAGGAGCAGGAGCCCAACGCGAAAACCTTAAGGGTTGGACGGAAGAATCGGATTGGGCAGAATGGGACTTGCTGGTAAAGGAAAACGGTACATACAATGTGGAAATAACCTATGCCAGCTTGGTAGATGGAGGTTCTTTTGAATTGACCTTGGCTGGGCAGACATATGAGCATGCAGTTCAGAATATCGGAAAAAAACCTAGAGCCAAAAATTCGCCATTATCGGTTAATTATAAAACTTTTGTTTTGGGTGAAATGCAATTAAAACCAGGTAGGTATCAGCTGACCATAAAACCTAAAAAAATAAATGAAGAAGCAATAAATTGGCACCAGGGCTTGATGATTTTGAGAGATTTAACACTGGTTCCAAACTAAAATAAATAACAATGAGAAATATTCTATTATGTGCAGCATTATTCTTGATGATGTTCTCCTCGTGTACCACAAAACCAACGATGGTGGCTTGCGTGGGGGATAGTATTACCGAAGGGGCCAAACATAAGTGGCAAAGCAAAACGGCTTATCCCAGGGTGTTAGGCGATTTATTAGGTAAAGACTTTAGCGTAGTCAACTGTGGGAGAAGCGGCACAACAGCTTTGAAGGAGAGTAATTTTACATACTGGAAATGCAACGAATTTTCCAATGTATTTGCAGTTCATCCCGGCGTAATAACCATCAAGCTGGGTACCAACGATTCCAAACCCGGCAATTGGAATACAGAAAGGTTTAAAAAAGATTATCAGAGTTTGATTGATACCTTTTTGACCATTCAGCCAAAGCCACAAATTTATCTCTGCTGCCCTGTTCCGGTGTTTGAGCACAGCCGTTTTAGAATAAGGGGTGAGGTGGTAACCAACGAAGTTATTCCTTTAATTAAAAGCCTGGCAGAAGAAAATAATTTACCTCTCATTGATTTATATAAGCCATTCTTGGGGAAAGGCGATTTGGTGCCTGATGGTGTGCACCCTGAGGCGGAAGGGGCTGCTTTAATCGCTGAAATAATATCTAAACAAATAAATTAAACAAATGAAATTTAAAATATTCACTCCGATCGCAATACTTCTAGTTTTATGCATTAATTGCAGCAAACCAACAACAAAAATGTCTTTTGAATATGTGGGAATAGCAGCAGAACAAAAGGGGATGCATGTATGGGGATCATCCCCAATTATTGGTCCTGAGGGCAGAGTGCACCTTTATGCTGCACAGTGGCCCATGTCGACTCAAAAAGATTTTAGTGGATGGTTTAAGGATTGTGAAATTGGTCATTATGTAAGTGATAGTCCTGAAGGGCCTTTTGAATATATAGGTTTGGCTATTGCAGATAAAGACGGACAGTTTAATTCTCCTCATAATCCAACGATTAATTATATGGATGGGCTGTATGTACTAAGTTTCATTGTGAATGAAAATAATGATTTAAAAACCCAGCGCATTGTTATGATGGTGGCCGAAGATTTGAATGATAATTGGCGGCCGGCTTCAGGAGCAGAGGCTGATGGCACAATGCTTCGCAAATCTGCCGATTCTACAGTATGGAGTTTTACTGCAAAATTGGGATGTTCTAATCCGACCTTGATAAAATTTGGCAATAAGTATCATTTGTACAATAAATCGGTAGTTCGAAAGCAGCCTAAAGGATATGTTTATACTTATGGAGTGGCCATTGCTGATAAGTTAGAAGGACCATATATTCATAGAAAAGAACGAATCACCTCTCCTTCATTCCCATTGGAAGACGCCTATGCTTTTACCATGAATGATTCTGTGTTTTTCTTTAGCCGTGATTTCGGTGCCCGAAAAGGAAACCAAGGAGGAGGTTTGTTATGGAAATCTGCCGATGGAATAAACTTTCCAACAGAAAAAGTTACGCGTGCTTATGAGGATTTGGCTCATTATCTGGGCGAAGAGGCATTAGAACATGCCCATGTTTATAGAGGAAAAAAACACGGCCATTTGGAGCGTGTTCAGATATTATCTATCGATGGCAAGCCCGCCTATGCCTATTTCGCGGTTGGATTAAATGTGAAAGATGGTTATGGTAGCGGTTCACATGTTTTCAAAATTGTTCATGAATAGGTCACTCTGAGCGTGTATTAAGAGAAGTTAAATAAATAGTTAATATCACAACAACATTAATTACTAATGTATAGAACAACGATAATTATCTCCCTGCTAATATGCTTAATTGCATTTAATGCCGTTTCGCAAAATACAAAACCGAATGTAATATTAATTGTTGCTGATGACCATGGCTATGCTGATATGCATCATTTAGGTATTCATGAAGATATTCAAACACCTAATTTAGATCAACTGGCACAGGATGGTATTTCTTTTTCCAATGCATATGTCACTAGTCCTATCTGTAGTCCATCGCGTTGTGGTTTAATAACAGGCCAGCATCAGGCACGTAATAATAACTATTTTTATGGAGGACCAGGTATTGCAGAGGGTACCATGACCATGGCACAAGCTTTTAAAGAGAATGGTTATACTACAGCCTACTTTGGTAAACTACACTATGGTAATGACAAGACGCAAGGCTCTTTTAATTATCCACAAAACCATGGTTTCGATGAATCAATCGTAGCCGGACATGGAGGGCGTGTACATTACTTGTATCACAATGATAAAGCAACAGGTTCCCATGGTAAACCTGCCCATGCTTGGTCGAAGAATGGAGAAAAATACGAAGAAGATGGCTATTCTACAGAACAACTATCACATTGGTCGCAAGCGTTTATTGAAAAGAATCAGGCGCAACCTTTTTTCCTTCAGATTGCTTTCAACGCGGTGCACAACTTCAATTTTCAACTACCAGAGAAATATTTGAAAGAATGGAATCTTCCGTATTACCCGGATTATGAAGAGCTGGGAGATACCATCAAAGAAAGTGTATGGTACAACCAATCTATTCTTCCCAACCTACCCAATGGAAGAGCTTACTATATTGCTCAGTTATACTATCTCGATAAAGAGATTGGTGCTATCAGAGAAAAACTGAAGTCACTGGGTATTGATGATAACACTATCATTGTTTACACCTCTGATAATGGTGGGTCTAACTGCAGCGGAGGTAATAATAAACCCTTAAGAAGCACCAAATACTCCTTGTACGAAGGTGGTATACGTGTGCCCATGTTGATGTGCTGGAAGAATCAGCTGAAGAGTCATACAGTGAATAATACCATGGTAAGCACACTTGATCTAATGCCAACATTATTAGCGGCTTCTCATGCCAGCGAGGAGCTGTACCAAAGTAGTGATGGCATTAACTTGCTTCCTCTTTTGCTTGACAATAAGGCGATAGAACGTGATGAAATGGTGTGGGATGTTGGTTTTGCGTGGGCGGTTCGCAAAGGGAATTGGAAACTTAAAGTGGTGACTAACCAAGAGAAAGCGGATCGTATCTCTAAGAAACAACATACCAATTTAGGTAAAGGTATTGAGCTCTTTAACCTTGAGAGTGATCTATCGGAGCAAAACAACCAAGCTAAGGCTTACCCTGAAATAGTTGAAGAACTCACAGCCATTTATAAGGATTGGAAAATTTTGGTAAGCGAGGAATAGAATAAGAGATGAATTGCTATGCTAAAACCAAAGCGTAACAACGATTATAATATTAATGCTTCTGTAATAAATTAATAATATGAAACTAATTACAATTTTAGGTTGTGTATTTCTAATGCTTTCCTGTAATGTTGAAAAGAATGATAGTGTGCATTGCCTAGATAGTGTGCCTGAGGTCTTGACTTTGAGTGAACTAGATGGGGATGGAGTGTTTTCTCTAGCCAAGCAGCAGTTGACGCCTGTAGATGGTATTATTGCAGAAATCTCCCTAGCCTTACCTAAATATAAAAAGGGGATTTATTATCGCCCTTTTTCATCTACTCTTGCATCGGGTAATAGACTAGAGCCACTGTGGTTTGAGGATATAGCCGAACTCGATACTTTCGTTCGTAAAGCTCCAAGGATGGATGATGATACGGATATGGGTGCCTTTATGATGCTTCAAAAACCTGATGGAAAGTATTTGGTGCTCCTGCCTTTAGTTTCTAGTCGGGTAGGGAATACCTTTACCATTAAAAATAAGAAGCTTTACTTGACAATGGCTACCTATGGGACGGATAGGGAAGACCTAGCTGTGCCACTCATAAGCTATGCACAGTCCGAAAACCCTTATGAAGCAGCTCGCTTAGCCTGGGCTAATGCGATGAACCTTGAAGGTATCAAGGGAAATATTAATTGGAGGGAGAATAAAAGCTACCCAGAAGCCTATCAATATCTAGGCTGGTGCTCATGGGAGCATTATAGGCAAAATATCAATGAAACGATTATTCTGAATGGCGTAGATCAGATTAAAGCAAGTGATATCCCCTTTCGTTGGGTGTTGATAGACGATGGTTACTTGGATCATAAATCGAACAAGCTTTTGTCTTTTGGTGTTGATAAAAAGAAGTTTCCCAATGGTTGGGAGACTATTACCAGCCAAAAGGATGATAAGATAAAGTGGATGGGCATCTGGCGTTGTTTTAGTGGCTATTTTGGTGGCGTTTCTCCTGAACATACGATGACGGCTTTGCAGGATCATTTAGTGGAGCGTTCGGCAGGCAAGAATAAATCGCGGATGATGCCTAAAATCTCTCCTGAATCGGCAAATGCCTTTTATAATGCGATGACTGCCAATACTCAGGAAAATGGTTTTGACCTGATAAAAGTTGATTTCCAATCGGACAATTTCCGTTATAATACGGGGGCTTCAAATGCGATTCTTGGGGTTCATTACAATAATACAGCACTGGAAGAGAATTGTAAGGAGAAAGGCCTGAAGTTGCTCAACTGTATTGCTATGCAGAATTTTAATGTGTTTAATCATAGATATAGTAGCTTGATCCGTGGTAGTGTCGATTATAAAATTAATCGTGATAGATTAGATGTGACTTTAGTTCAGAATTTTACCAATGCCTTTTGGTTAGGTCATACCCACTGGTTAGATCAGGATATGTTTTTTGCAAATCATAAAGCATCAAACCGTCTGATGGCGGTCGCACGAGCAATTTCTGGGGGACCTATCTATCTGTCTGACGAACCACAGGATATTGATGATACGGTGCTGAAACCCCTCACTTTTGCAGATGGTCATATCTTGGGAACTTTGGCTCCTGGTGTTCCTTTGCCCGAGAGTCTGATGCAAGATCCTTATTACGAAGGGAAGGCATTCAGACTTATTGCTCCTTTAGAGAATAACAGTGCTGTTATAATGGCAGTTAACCTCAACCAGGATGGGAAAGCTATTGACGCTTTTGTCTCGGCAGATGACTATCATTTTGCCGGTGGAATGATGCAACCTTATGAGGGGCTCTGGAAGCTTCCTGAGGAGGGTATCTTGTTATACGATTATTATGGCGCCAGGGCGCAAATACTGAAAGAAGATGTTCAATTCTCTCTTGCATCGCGCGAAGAACGACTGTTCCAATTAAGCCCTGTCAAAGCAGGGTGGGCGGTCATAGGTAGACCGGATAAGTACCTTCCTGCAGCTACTTTTACTATGTTAGAAATCAGTGAGGACAAGGTTAAGGTAAAAATGAAGGAAGATGGCCCTGTATTGCTGTGGTCTCAAAATAAAATACCCGAGTCAAGTAGCTTTAGCTTCAAAAAGTTAGAGAATGGCCTTTGGCAAGGGGATTTGATACAAGCGAACGAGAAAAAAGAATATACAATTAATGCCAAGTTATAAAACGATGAAAAAGATTAAACTGATAACCACTTTACTTGCACTAGCAACACTTGCTTTTGCCCAAGAAAATAATGCGGCTTGGCCTGTGCTAAAAACCTACGACCAGGAGCATATCCAGAAAATCAAAATGCCAGTGGGTGGTATTGGTACCGGCACTATTTCCCTCACTGGACGTGGTAGTCTGGAAGACTGGGAAATAATGAACCGCCCGGCTAAAGGCTTTAATCCAACCTTGGAAAACTGGGGTCCTGTAAAGGAAAAAGGACCATTCTTTGCCATTTATGTAGAAGATGGCGAGGGTGAGAAGCAAACCAGACTTCTGGAAGGAATGCCTGATGAGTCCACTTATGAAGCAGCTAATGGTGCATTGGCTAATCAGATTGGTTTGCCTCGTTTTGGTCAAACGACGTTTAAAGCAGCTTATCCTTTTGGACAAGCGCTGTTAAGTGACGAGAAGCTTCCTGTGGAGGTGGTTGTTGGGGCATACAATCCACTGATTCCTGGAGATGTGGATAATAGCAGTATTCCTATGGTGGTGCTCAATTATGCCGTAAAAAACACAAGTGCGAAAGATATCAACATCTCGCTAGTTGGTACAATTCAGAACTTCATCGGATATGATGGAAACAGAGGAAAGGCCAAGCAAAATGTAAATACAATACGAGAAGAAGATGGGCTGAAAGGACTTCATTACACGTCAAATGGTGTAGATCCGGCCAGTGAACAATGGGGAAGTTTTAGCTTGGTTTCCTTGAATGAAGGGCAAACAAGTTACCGTACTGCCTGGCAAAAGAAAACAGGGCGTTGGGACAAAAAACGCCTGGACTTTTGGGATGATTTTAGTGAGGATGGAGTGTTGGAACCTCGTGAAAATGCCGAAGCCAATGCGCCAATGGGGTCCTTGGCGGTGAAAACAACCCTGCAAGCCGGAGAAGAAAAAAACTTTCGTTTTTTGATCGCGTGGCACTTCCCTAATCGTCAAACATGGGACAAGCCGGGTTTCCAGAAGATGATTAAAGCAACAATGGGAAATTATTATACCACAAAGTATGAAGATTCCTGGGACGTAATTATTAAAACGCTTCCGCAGCTTGATGACCTAGAGGAAAAAACCAAGATGTTTGTTAAGGCTTTAATCGAAAGCGATATTCCAGAAGTTGTCAAAGAGGCTGCCTTGTTTAATGCTGCACACTTACGAACACAATTGGCTTTTCGAATTAAAAGTGGACAGATGCTGGGATGGGAAGGTATTTTTGATGACCGTGGAAGTTGCTTTGGTTCGTGTACCCACGTCTGGAATTATGAACAAACCACCGCTTTCTTATTTGGTGAATTGGCCAAAACCATGCGCGAAGTGGAGTACAAATATGCCACGGATGATGAAGGGATGATGAGCTTTAGAGCTTACTTGCCTTTAGATTCAGCTCAAAAGTGGAATAAAGCAGCGGCTGATGGTCAGATGGGCTGTGTGATGAAGTTTTACCGCGACTGGCAGTTATCTGGCGACGACGCTTTCTTAAAAGAGCATTGGCCCAAGGTGAAACAATCTTTGGAGTTCTGCTGGATTCCTGGTGGATGGGATGCCGATAAGAATGGCGTAATGGAAGGCTCGCAGCACAACACCATGGATGTGGAATATTTTGGTCCGAATCCTCAAATGGGCTTTTGGTATTTAGGTGCTTTAAAATCAGCTGCTGAAATGGCTGAATATTTAGGCGATAAGAAATTTGCAAAAGAGTGTCGCGCGCTTTTTACTGAAGGCTCTGAGTGGATGGATGCTAACTTATATAACGGCGAATATTACGTGCAGGATATCCAACCACCGATGTCAGCAGATAATGTAGCACCATCGCTAATTGGAGCAACAGGTGGAGATAAGTCTACCGACTTTACCTCACCTGATTATCAGTTAGGTGAGGGTGTTTTGGTTGATCAATTAGTTGGACAAGTGTTTGCTCATCTTGTTGGTCTGGGTTATTTGGCTGATCAGGATAAGATTAAGCAAACGACAGCTTCTATAATGAAATACAATTATGTGGATAAGATGTATTCACACGCCAACTTCCATCGCTCCTATGCCATAGGCGATGAATCGGCCTTGCTGATGGCTGCCTACCCCGGTGAACGTCCCGAAAAGCCTTTCCCTTATTTTACGGAAGTGATGACAGGCTTTGAGTACACTGCAGCCATAGGTATGTTGCAGGAAGGGATGACTGAGGATGGCTTGAAGTGTATCCGTAATATCCGCGATCGCTATGACGGTAAAAAACGTAGTCCTTTTGATGAAGCCGAATGTGGTCACCACTATTCACGCAGTATGATTGCCTGGGCAGGGGTATTAGCGACCTCTAATTTTCATTATTCAGCGGTTGATAAATCAATGTCTTTTACTTCATTACCCGGAACTTATTTCTGGAGCAATGGCTATGCCTGGGGAACCTGTGAGGTGAAAGAAAAGGAAGCGCTATTTACCGTACTTTCCGGTTCAGTAAAGCTGGATAGTTTTTCGCTGGATGGATTGGGAGAAAAGAAATTGAAAGGTAAGATCATCTTTGAAGGTGATGAAGTAGCGATTAAATTTTGAATATGGCCTTAAAAAACAAATTACAGACCGATGAAAACAATATCAAGTTTACTGATTTTGGGATTGCTTACTATGAGCAATGTAATTAATGCATCAGAAATAAAGATTAACTCTTTAAGTGAGTTAGCAAGATATGCTTCCGATAGTGGTAATGTAATTATTATGCAACCAGGGGTTTATCAAATGGAAGATTACCTTACTGCTGATATTGTTAAAAATACACTGCCGGATAAAGTAGGAAGATACGCTATGATTAAGTTTAGTGGAGGTAACAATACTTTTGATTTCACAGGCGTAACAATAGAAGTTAATACAAAACTTTTAAGCATTTTTAAAGCAAGGGTAACTGAGTTTTATGTACAAGGAAATAATATTCACATTAAAGGATTAACGGTTACCGATATGGGTAATCACCCAACTTTTAAAGGAGGACATTCTTTTACTGTAGCCGGAGATAATGTAAAAGTTGAGAAGGTTACATTAAATGTTAATGGTTCTTCCCCTTATGGTTATGGCGATTTGCTGGGTAAGGGTCGTGGCGCTTTGGTTCCTTTAAAAAAGCATAGCGGCATGTGTATCGAAGGCCTTAACGACACTATTGTAGATTGCTCTATCTACTCTAAATCTTTTGGGCATTGCTTTTTTGTGCAAGGAGGAAGAAATGTATATTTCGAAAATTGTTTTGCTGAGGGAGTGACCAGAACAACTGATGAAATGCTTGCCGAAAAATCAGGACCGGCTTTTGATGTAGGTTTTGCTTCAGTGTATATTAATTATAACGGAAAAAAATTAATTCCGCCGGGATATACAAAGTCATTAAATGAGTGCGGTTTTCGTATGTATGGCAAAGGTGGGGTAAATGGTATTCGTACCGGAGCGGTTACAGCAGTCAATTGTAAAGCGAAGAATACACGTATAGGATTTGCCTTTGCCAAGATTACCGGAGATGTTTTAATTAAGAATTCTGAAGCCATTGGCTGTGAAAATGCTTATAACATTACAGGAGTTCGCATTGAAAACAGTCGCGGTGATGTGGTAAATGGCCCCCTGTTGTATGTGAATAAGGGTAATGTTGCAAATGTAGAATTGTTTTTGTTACCCGCAGTATCAAACACCACAGTACACGCACTTGCCTGTATCGCTGGCAATGATCATAAGGTCACCATTAAAAAGTGGGACAACATGGCAAGGAATCAGATTCATCCAATAAAGATTGGTTCAACCCGACCACCTTCAACCAACGGTTTTTGCCCATTGGGATCGGCGCCAACCTCAGGGGTACAATTATTTAATTATACAGGGATGCCGGTAGAGCTTAATACAAAAGCTAATTACAACACCATTAATAGTAAGGGTGATGTAACCGATAACGGAGTCGGTAATAAGGTAATTTCGGTGGAATAATCAATCCTATTTAAGGTTGTGAATCTGTTTGTAAATCATGTATTACAAATTGTTTATACAATTTATAGTACAAGCTAAATCATATAGGATCTTAAAAATAACGTTTATAGATCAGGTAAATAAAAACTTAAAAATGAGAATTATGCATAAGTATTTTAAAATGAGCTTTCTGTTCACTTTGTGTTTTTGCATAACAGCTTTACAAGCGCAAACAAATAAAGACATGGATCGTGAGGAGTATAAAATCTCAAAACAAATAGGAGAGACTTTCATCTCCGATTGGCCAGTGTTAACCTCATACGACCAGGAACATATGGCCAGAATTGCCATGCCGATTGGTGGTATTGGAACCGGTACTGTATCTCTTGGTGGGCGTGGAGACCTGCGCGACTGGGAGATCATGAATACGGCAGCCAAGGGATATATTCCAACCAGTGAAAACCTTAGATACATTGGACCATTTTTTGCTTTGTTCACACGGACTACAGATGGAAACAATGATACGCGCGAGCTTGAAGGGCCTTTAGACGTATCCCTTTACGAAGGTGCATTTGGAAGCCCGGCGGTAAATCACGGTTTTCCTCGTTTTGAATCCTGTAGCTTTAAGGCGGCCTATCCCTTTGGTCAGGTACTACTTTCCGACACGCATGTACCGCTCAATGTGCGCATAAAAGCCTTTAACCCAATGATACCCGGAGATGCTGATGCAAGTGGTATCCCTATTGCAGTGATTACATACGAGTTGACGAATTCTACAGATCGAGAGGTGTTTGCATCGGTTTGTGGGAGTATGCCTAATTTCATTGGAATGGACGGATCTGTTCTGGAACCTAAAGGAAGAGGAGGGGCTTGGGTTGCAATGGGTGCAAAAGACAATAAGAATGCCTTTGAAAAAGAAAAATATGCGCAAGGAATTTTCATGAGTTCGAAAGGTGTTGATAAGGATTCTGATAGCTGGGGAACCATTGCCATAACCACTTCCAGTGATGAAAAGATTAGCTACCGTACCTCATGGAGCAAAGGAGAGTGGGGCAATTCACGCCAGGATTTTTGGGATGATTTTAGTGCCGATGGCCAACTCGAAAGCCGGGATCCGAACATTGAAGATCGGCCAATGGCTTCACTAGCTGTGGAAGTTACCATTCCCCCCAATGCCAGCCGCGAAATCACATTCTACCTTACCTGGCATTTTCCCAACCGTGCGAGCTGGACACCTGCTGATGATGGCTTCAGCAATACGCTTACTAACTATTATGCTACAAAGTATGCAGATGCATGGGATGTGGCCGAAAAGACTATACCAGAACTGCCGAATCTGGAAAGCAAAACGAAAACATTTGTTAATGCTTTTGTAAATAGTTCGTTACCTTCTGTTGTAAAAGAAGCTGCATTGTATAATACTTCTACGTTGCGCACCCAAACCTGTTTTCGTACTGCTGATGGTAATTTCTATGGTTGGGAGGGTACCAGTAATAATAAAGGGGTTTGTCATGGCAACTGTACCCATGTTTGGAATTACGAGCAGGCAACACCTTTTTTATTTGGAGACTTAGCGCGTACTATGCGTGAGGTGGAATTCGGTCACGCTACCGATAATACGGGAATGATGAGTTTTCGTGTGGGGTTGCCTCTTGAACGTGCCACCTTGTTTAACCGACCTGCTGCCGATGGTCAGTTGGGGAGTATTATGAGAATCTACAGAGACTGGCACTTGAGTGGCGACAATGAGCTATTGCGGAAACTTTGGCCTAGTGTTAAGAAAGCTGTAGAATTCTGCTGGATTCAAGGTGGCTGGGATCCTGATATGGATGGAATCATAGATGGTTGTCAGCACAATACGATGGATGTACAGTATTTTGGTCCTAATCCGCAGATGGGTATTTGGTATCTTGGCGGGTTAAAGGCTGCCGCAGAAATGGCAGATTATACAGGAGATAAAAAATTTGCGAAAACCTGCCGCCAATTATCTGATCAAGGAAGCAAATGGATTGATGAAAATCTGTTCAATGGAGAATATTACATCCATATTATTCAGCCTCCCAAAAGCCGCGAAGGTATTGCTGTACCCCTTCTAAAAGGTTTAGAGTCGAAAGATTTAGGTAATCCAGCCTATCAGCTGGGTGAGGGCTGTTTGGTTGATCAATTGGTGGGGCAGTTTCTTGCACATATATGCGGACTTGGCTATCTGACTGATGAAGCAAATGTGAAAACCACCCTCAAAAGCATTATGAAGTATAATCATAGGGACAATAGCAACTCGGACTTTAACTGCATGCGCTCCTTTGTGTTGGGAGACGAAAAATCACTGGTTATGGCCAGCTATCCGGGAAAACGTCCGCTTCATCCTTTCCCATATTTTACCGAAGCTATGACAGGATTTGAATATACGGCAGCCATTGGAATGATGTACGAAGGGCAGACTGATGAGGGTCTGACCTGCATTAAAAACATAAGGGATCGGTATGACGGACGAAAGCGCAATCCTTTCAACGAGGCCGAATGTGGGAACAATTATGCCCGTGCAATGGCTAGCTGGGGTGCGGTACTGGCCATGACTGGATTTCATTATTCTGCGGTTGATAAATCAATGTCTTTTACTTCAATACCCGGAACTTATTTCTGGAGTAATGGCTATGCCTGGGGAACTTGTACGGTCAAAGAAAATGGAGCAGAACTAAGTGTTTTGTCAGGACAAGTGGAACTGGATACTTTCTCTTTAGATGGTCTTGGAACAAAGAAGCTGAAAGGGAAAATGATTGCTGAAGGAGGGAAGTTGAATATTCAATTTTGAGAATCAATTTTCAATCATCAGGTAAAAAAAAGGATTACTGAAGCTTACGAGTGACGATACTTGAACATTGTAAATTATCTATTGATCATTGAAATGTAATATGTAAGTTTAAATTATTCATTTTCATACAAGCTATTGGGCAATTTGAAACAAATGATAAATAAAATAAATTTCAAACAAATGAAGAATATAATATCGCTTCTGATTTTATTAGTTTTAATCTCATCTTGTTGTAGTAAAACTGTTTCTACACCCAACATCGTGATAATAATGGCCGATGATCTTGGCTATGGAGGTGTTTCTTGTTATGGAAATACAACGATTAATACCCCAAATATTGATGCTTTAGCGGCAGATGGCGTGAGGTTTACTGATTTTCACTCCAATGGACCAGCATGTAGTCCTACTCGAGCTGCTTTGATGACAGGTAAATATCAACAGAGAACGGGTGTGGGTGGAGTTATTACTGCAAAAGGTCATAGAGATGTTGGTTTAAGTTTAAGCGAAATAACTATTGCTGATGAGTTCAAAAAATATGGTTATAATAGTGCAATGTTTGGTAAGTGGCATTTAGGATATTCCAAAGATTACAATCCAACCTATCAGGGTTTTGATGAATTTACAGGATTTGTAAGTGGAAATATTGATTATCATGCACATATAGATTTAGTAGGTTATCTTGATTGGTGGCAAGGAACTGAAATAAAAAATGAGGAAGGTTACAGTACTGATTTAATAAGTGACTATGCTGTAGATTATATCCAAAATAACAATCCTAATAAGACAGGGAAACCATTCTTTCTTTATATTCCGCACGAAGCCCCCCATGCTCCTTTTCAAAGACGCGTAGATAAGGCTGTCAGGAAGGTTGGTGCCCCTCGTGATATTAGGGGGGTAATTCAGGATAGTATTCCGGCAATTTATAAAGAAATGGTGGAAGTTATGGATGAGGGAATCGGTAATGTTGTAAAAACTTTGAAGGAGACTGGTCAGTATGACAATACGGTTATTGTGTTTTTATCCGATAACGGGGCAATGAGATTCGGTCATAATGGTATTTTGAGAGGTTTTAAAGGTGGAGCTTATGAGGGGGGCAGCCGTGTTCCTGCAATTATTACTTATCCTGCCAAAATCAAAAAAGGAATAGAAAATGATGAACTCGTTCTCACAATGGACTTACTCCCCACTTTATTAGATTTAATAGGTCAAAAGCCAAGTGCAGAAATCATTGATGGTATTTCTATCAAAGAAAACTTAATGTATCAAACCCAACTTCCAGAACGTGATGTCTTTTTTGCTTTTAAAAATATGAGTTTTGTTAGAAGTGGAGATTGGAAACTGATTCGGATAAAAAATAAAAAAGGTGTCAAACTAGAGCTGTATAATTTATCGGATGATATACAAGAAAAGAATGACCTGCGTATAGACTATCCTGAGCTGGCTAATAATCTGTTGAAGAAGATTGAGTTGTGGGAGGTTGAGGTAAGCAAAGGAGTAAGCGTTGTGTCGTATTAATCTTATTTTAAGCAAATTATTTCACATAATTAATGAAACGAATTGTATTTATATTCAGTGTGCTATTGGCAGTATCTTGTAGCCATAAAAACGAAGAAAAACCCAACCTAGTCATCATTTTTACCGATGATCAGGGCTATGGTGATTTGAGCTGTTTTGGAGGTGAGCATGTGTATACGCCTAATATTGATAAAATGGCTGAGGAAGGTGCCAGACTAACCAGCTTCTATGTAGCTGCCCCCTTGTGTACGCCCTCGCGAGCTGCATTAATGACGGGGTGTTACCCAAGACGTATAAGCATGGAGCCGCCTTCTAGTTTAGCTATTGAACTGCCAAATATTCCCAAAGGAAAGCGTTTTCCTGTATGCCTCGCCGCCGATGGAAATGGTTTAAATCCTGATGAAGTTACCATTGCCGAAATTGCCCAATCTGCCGGATATCGCACAGGTATGTTTGGGAAATGGCATTTGGGTGATCAACCGGAGTTTTTACCTAGCCGACAAGGATTCGAGGAATTCTTTGGTTTACCCTATAGTCATGACATTATGCCAAGGCATGCCAGACAAAAATATTTTAATTTTCCGCCTCTCCCTCTTTTGGAAGGCGAGGAAGTGATTGAATTGGATCCGGATGCTGATTATTTGACCAGAAGAATTACTGAAAGAGCTGTGAAGTTCATCAAAGACCATAAAGACGAAAACTTCTTCCTATATATTCCTCATCCCATACCACATGGGCCTGTGGCAGCTTCGGCCGAAAGTAAGAAAGAATATGCGGAAGTCTTGGCTAGCGGAATAAAAGCTTCTCCAAAAATTTATGAGAATGCGATTTATGAGATTGATTGGTCTGTAGGCCAAATCTTGGCTACCCTAAAAGAACAAGGAATCGATGATAATACGATTGTACTTTTTACAAGTGACAATGGAGCTGGTGGAGGTAGAAAACTATCTAATAAACCTTTATCAGGAGGTAAAGGAAAAACCTTAGAGGGTGGAATGCGCATGCCTACTGTAATTCGCTGGCCAGAAAAGATTGAAGCTGGCAGTGAATTTGACCAATTGATAACGGCTATGGATGTACTGCCCACGTTTGCTAACTTAATAGGAGCTAAAATGCCCGAAGACCGAATCATCGACGGAAAGGACATCATGCCCGTACTTTTGGATGGTGCAGAAAGTCCGCATGAGTACTTTTTCTATTCCCATTGGGGAACTTTGGAAGCGGTACGATGGAAAGACTGGAAACTCCGCATCATTAATGGGGAGGAGTCTCTTTACAATCTGAAGACTGATATTGCAGAGCAAACCAATCTCAAGGACCAACATCCTGCCATTGTGGCGCAACTGAAAAAGGCGATGCTTGAATTTGATAAGGAAGTAACTAAAAATGCTCGTCCTGCAGGTCATGTGGAAAATCCTGTTGCATTGACCATTAAATAGATAATAACCAAAGGAATAATTGAATTCAAGAAATGAATTGGAGATATATAAGATCTTTTTTCGCAATGGTGTTTTTTGTGTTTATTACACAAAATGTGCATGCACAAACAAAAATAAGAGTGCTCAATTTTCAGGCAGACAACGGTTTTCAGCATAAGTCAAAACAAGCCGGACTGGAAATGATTGAACATCTGGGCGAAATCAATAATTGGGAGGTGCATACATCCATTGATACCTCGGACATAAGCATGAAAAAGTTAAGCTCTTTTGATGTAATTGTTTTCAACAACAATTGTGGAAATAAAGGGCGGATTTTTTCAGATGCACAGCACCGTGTTCTTCAAAATTATATTCGCAGTGGAGGTGGATTTGTTGGAATTCATTGTGCAGGAGCCATATGGAAAGAAGGTGGTGAATTTCAGTTATGGTACGAGAAATTAGTGGGGACAAGCTTGGTAAAACATCCTAAAGTTCAACCAGCGAAATTAATTGTAGAAAATAAAGAACATATATGCACCTGCCATTTACCTGATGAGTGGATGGTAACCGATGAATGGCACACCTTTTCCCACAACCCCCGTAATAATGTGAATGTACTCATCTCGCTTGATGAATCTTCGTACGAAGGTTCACCCAAAATGGGAGGTGACCACCCTTTTACCTGGTATCAGTATTATGATGGAGGTCGTTCGTTTTTCACCTCTCTTGGGCATACCATTGATATTTATGCCGATGAGAATTATCAAAAGTTGGTTCAGGGAGGGATTATATGGGCATCGGGTATGGCAGATAAACAATTAAAACTACCTGTAGCCGAAGGTTTGATGCTTGATTTAGATGCAGATTACGGCATATCTCTTGAAAAAGGAAACCGAATTAGTTCCTGGAAAAATCAAGTTGGAGAAACAGTTGTTAAATCGTTTGATAAACAAGATAAAGGTAGAATAGAAGCTGGCTCAGGCATGCCGCGTTTAAAACTAAATGTGCCAGAACTGAACGGTCATAACTCGGTGGTATTTCATCGCCAGGAAATGGTGAACGAACATGAGGATGCTTTTGACCATTTAACGACCGGAAGTGGGTATACATGGTTTGCTGTGATTTCGGTTTATGAGCAGGTACAGGGTAAACCCGGCGTGAACGCTTTTTTCGGAAATCTACGAAATACTAATGTGGATAAAAAAGGCCAGTACGAAGGTCTTTGGGCCGGTTTAAGCGACGAAAATCAGATGTGGACAGGTGCTAGAAATGCGCTTCAAAAGGGATTGTGGAATGAAAACAGTCCTCATGTCTTGTATGATCAACCACTGGAAGCATCTCGCTACTACCTCGTAATGGGAAGAATGGGTTCAGGAACGGATAAGGTGCCTATAGAGCTCTTTATTAATTCAAATGAGCCGGTTGCCAGTGAAGTGTTTCCTGTAAACACAAAGGCAAATCCTTCAAAAATGGTGATAGGACAGGAACGCGATGCCACAAATCATCCCGGAGTAGAATCCTTTGATGGCGAAATAGCCCGGTTTTTAATATTTGACCATCCCTTATCCGATGATGAAATAATTAATGTAATGAAATATCTGGAGAAAAAATATAACATACAATTATGATACGAAGATTAACATACGCATTAGCAATATTATTATGTATTGCAGGAAGTTTATTTGCACAACAAACCAATGATTGGCCCGTGCTAAAAGCTTATGATCAAGAGCATACAGGACGTATAGCCATGCCTGTTGGTGGTATTGGAACAGGTACCGTATCCTTAAGTGGTTATGGGGCGTTGGTAGACTGGGAAATTATGAGTCGCCCGGCTAAGGGTTTTAATCCTCAATATGCTGGTGTAGGAGTAATTAATCGTGCGCCATTTTTCTCCATTTATATTAAAGAGGAAAATAAAGAAGGTCAGGCAGTTCTTATGGAAGGCCCGGTTCCTGACTACTATGACGAAGGATTTTATGGATCTAAAGCACCTAACCACGGTCTGCCGCGATTTGATGAGGCTACATTCCAAACAGCTTACCCTTTTGGTCAGGTATTACTACGTGATAAAAAACTACCGGTTGAAGTAACAGTAGGCGCTTTTAATCCGTTGATTCCTGGTAATACCGATGAGAGCAGTTTGCCATTAGCAGTTTTGAGTTATAAAGTAAAAAATACAAGTAGCAAAACAATCACTATTTCCTTGGCAGGTAACATCCCCAATTTTATTGGTTTTGATGGTAAAGAAGGAAAAGCGTATCCAAATGTAAATACCTATAAAGAAGAAAACGGATTAATGGGTATCCATTACACGGCTGGTACGGATGTAGATACAAGCACTACGCAATGGGGAACCTTTAGTTTAACAACCAATTGTAAAGGTGAAGTTTCGTACCGTACATGTTGGAAACCAGGAGAATGGGGTAATAGTACACTTGAGTTTTGGGATGACTATACCGATGATGGTGTATTGGAAGAGAGAACATCCGAGCAGAAAAGTAATATGGGTTCTTTGGCTCTAAAAACCACGCTTGCTGCGGGAGAAGAAAAAGATATTCGCTTTTATGTCACATGGAATTTTCCAAACAGAAATGGCTTTAATAATAAGGAGAATGTAGGGAACTATTACGCTACTCAATATAACGATTCTTGGGAAGTTGCTCAGAAAGTAATACCTAAAATTCCGGAATTGGAAGAAAAGACAAAGACTTTTGTTAATGCTTTTATTAACAGCGATATTCCGCCTATTATTAAGGAAGCAGCTTTGTTTAACCTGGCACACTTTCGCACCCAACTGGCTTTCAAAACTAAATTTGGTTATTACCATGGCTGGGAAGGAATAAAAGACAACGAAGGTAGTGGAACGGGCACTTGCACACATGTATGGAACTACGAACAAACAATCCCCTTTTTATTTGGCGATGTTGCACAAAATATGCGTGAAGTAGAATTTGCCTACGCTATGGACGATAGGGGAATGATGAACTATCGTATTAATCTTCCTCTAAAAACTAAAGGAACGAGTTTTAGTTTGGGTGCAGCAGATGGTCAGATGGGGTGTATTATGAAATACTATCGCGAGTGGCAGCTTTCCGGTGATGATGCCTTCCTGAAAAAGAACTGGTCCAGTGTAAAAAAAGCAATGGAATTCTGCTGGATACCAAAGGGCTGGGATCCTGACAAAGACGGAGTAATGGAAGGGAGTCAGCACAACACCATGGATGTGGAATATTATGGTCCAAACCCTCAAATGGGATTCTGGTACTTGGGTGCATTGCGTGCAACCGAAGAAATGGCCAATTATCTTGGAGAAAAAGATTTTGCAAAAACTTGCAGGTCCTTGTACGAAAATGGTTCAGCCTGGATGGATAAAAACCTTTTTAACGGCGAATATTATATTCAGGAAATCGTGCCTCCCATGCATCTCGACAGTATTGCCAATGGCCTCATCCGTGTAAAAAGAAGGTTAGTAGCCGATGATCCTCAATATCAACTTGGTGAAGGTTGTTTGGTTGATCAATTGGTGGGACAGGTAATGGCGCATATCCTTGATTTAGGTTACTTAACTGATAAGGATAACATCACTAAAACCAATGAATCTATTCTTAAGTATAACTATCGTGATAACTTGCTGAAACACCCGAACTTCATGCGCTCATATGCATACAAAAATGAATCTGCCTTATTAATGGCAGATTATCCGCGTGTTCGACCAAAGCAGCCATTCCCATATTTTACCGAAGTAATGACCGGATTCGAGCATACCGCTGCAGTAAGTATGTTATATGAAGGTCAGACAGAAGAAGGCTTACGTACCATTCAGGATATTCGTAATCGTTACGATGGTAAAAAACGTAATCCTTTTAACGAAGCAGAGTATGGTCACCATTATGCGCGCAGCATGATGGCTTGGGGAGGTGTAATTGCTACAACTGGATTCCAGTATTCAGGGGTAAAAAAAACAATGCGTTTTACTTCTAAACCAGGAACTTATTTTTGGAGTAATGGCTACAGTTGGGGTACCTGTGAGGTAAAAGATGGAGAAGCCATTTTAAAAGTACTATATGGCCAATTGGAATTAGATAGTTTTTCGTTAGAGGGGCGAGGTACAAAGAAAATCAAAAGTAAAACGATACATTCAACAGAAAAAATAAATATTAAGTTATGAGACTAATTTTTATTCTGGGTCTAATACTAAGTTTGAACACTATTGGTCAAAATCAATTGTTCAGCGCCAATAATGCAACGAACAAAAGCCTTTTAGTTCATAACAATGCGAATGTCCTCCTGACCGATACCAAGACTCATTCGCTTAAAACCGGATCCTCTGAATTTATCGCCTCAATAAATAGTTTGAAAGATCATGTAGCCGGCACCGCAACCTTAACCGCAAATGAATTAAACATTGAGAAACTGACGTTGGAACAGTATATGGAGGTATTGGAAAATGATGTGTATTCTATTAAAGCAGCTTTTGAACTTGTTGCGGCTTTTGAAGCCAAATATGGTGGATTATTTACAAAAGGAACAACTACGGAAGGTGGTTTTTTAAGGTCGGCAAGTGGATTTGAACTGGAGAATGTGATGCTGGACCTTCAACAAGGGCTTATAGATTACGCCTATACGGAGGATAATTTAGTCAATAACACTTCGCTTTTTGAAAATGTGAAGTTTGAAACATCTTCATTCTTCCCGGGGTCGGTTGACGCTCCTTCTAATCCGAATATCAGCTATACGGTACAGGTTAATGGTACCCACATGCCCGTTTGGGGTTCCCAACCCAATTATGTGACCGAAGATGCCCGGAGACCTACCGGATGCTATCTGGCACCTGGTAGTATCGCCACAGTTACCGTTCCATCATCATTGCTTGGAACAGGGGCTAGCCTAATTGTAGGGGCACATAGCTGGGATTTAAGTAAAAAGTCACAGATTAAACGAATGAATCGTATCTCAAAGCGATATGAGATCCATTCTACCACTATCACCATTGCCAATCCGCTTGGAGGTGGAATTTATATCAACATTCCTTATGAAAAAGATCTCGGCCTCCTGGAAATCACATTGGAGAACGTTGTTAGATCACCTTTTTATTCACGTACAGCAGCTAACCAGACTTCGCTTTCAGATTGGCTAAACACGGAACGTTCCCATCCGGCACCCTGGGCCGACTTTGAAACCGAAAAATTTATGATGCAGGTTCCCACCGCATGGATCTATAATATGGACGATCCGGTAACATTAATGAACGAATGGGACCAATCAATGGATGCGGTTTCTAAACTGCATGGTCGCCCCTTCATCAGAGCCAAAACAGGGTTGTACGTGCAGGTTGATGTTATTCTGCGTGGTAGTGCAAACTACCCCGGCTACCCTCAGTCTAACCATGCCTATAACCCTTACAATACCCATACGGCAGGATATTATTCAGGCCATCCTTTAATCCAGGGCCCACGTTATAATAAAAGTAATTTATACGTTGTTTTTCACGAATTGGGGCATGCCGAGAAGATCCCTAAGTTTTCCGGTGAGTTAGAGTCCTACATTAACTTCTTATGGGTCGCAGTTCAGAATAACAAATTTGATGTGAGTCTGGATCAGGCTTTCCAGGAGTCTTTTGCACCGAATTTCAAGATGACTATCGACCAGGCAGCCATAAGTTGGATGATTACAGAAAACTTTAGAAACGATAATCCCATGAGGGATATAAGCGGTGGAAAAGAAGGCGCATATCAACATAGAGGCTATGGTAAGTACGCTGAAATTGTACGACTTTTTGGTTGGGAAGCCCTGGAAGATTTTTATTCTTCCGTAAGTCAGGATGCTGAAAATGGGATCACCTATTCCATCAATTTTGACCCTACAGATAGCAGAATATTAAGGATGTCAAAAGCAGCCGGTGCAGATCTAAGACCATTGATACACTTTTGGGGGGTACATCCCCTCAGCTTTAATGGGCTCGAAACATCAATTAATGCAGACACCTCCATACATAAATCATCAAAAATATTCGATCAGTTGCAATATTATAAAACTATTATTCCCAAGACCAATACGGATTTTCAAAACTTCGGGTTAAAACATTTTTCTGAATCTAAAATCAACAACTATTCAGGATCCAACATCTGGTCTTATCAAGAAGGTTTCTATAAATACTGGTGGGATCTTTACGATGAAGTGGAGGCCAATGCAGCCATTAAAGAGATTGATCATATTATAAATATTTATTTCCCGGAAGGAAAACCAGGCGATTCCTCTCAAATAACACCCTACCCTAAAACGGATGATGTTAGTGTATACCCCACTTTATTTAAGGATCATCTTATTGTTGAGGTGAAGAAACCTGGTAATATATATATCTATAACCAACTTGGTGTCTTAATGATCAAAGAAAAAGTTAAGGGTAATACCACTATTTCTACCCAAAATCTTAATTCTGGCATTTATATTATGCACCTTGACTTTCCATCCGTGAACACGACAATTAAACTTGTAAAACAATAAGAACGAGGATACTTTTTGAAAATGTTTGATAGCTAAATCTTAAAACTAATAAATTATAAATATGAAATTCGCAATAGTAGTAGTATTTACCATACTGTTTGTTAGCATTTCCAAGGCTCAGGATGCTGACTTGGGTTGGCCGGCACTAAAAACGTATTCAGGTGATTACGCCACGAAAGTGGCCATGCCCTTAGGAGGTATAGGTACCGGTACAGTATCCATTGGAGGTAGAGGCGACTTGCGCGATTGGGAGATTGTCAACCAGGGTGCCCTGGGTTGGAAACCTGTATTCAACTCGGGCAAAGGGTCTATTCGGGTTGCCCCGTTTTTTGCCATACGAACCATTACTCGTGATGGTAATAATCAAACCAGGCTTTTGGAAGGCCCGCTTTCTTCGGACAATCTGGACGGTGATTGGGGCAGCAATGAACTCAACAGTGGTTTTCCCCGCTTTATGTCTTGTGAATTTAATGCGGCATACCCGTTGGCCCAAATTAATTTAAGCGATGAGAACAGTCCGGTTGACGTTAGCATAAAAGCTTTTAACCCAATGGTTCCCGGCGATACAAAAGTCAGCAGCATTCCAGGGGCTATTCTTAAATATGTGGTACACAACAAAACGGATCAAGCTCTAGAGACAACCGTGTGTGGCGCTATTCCAAACTTTATTGGTACCGATGGTTGGGGAGGTAGCGCAGAAGGTAATAAAAATACGTTCCGCAAAGAGAGCACCTTCACCGGTATTTTTATGGAAAATGAAAATAAAGATACCCTCAATGGAAAATGGGGAACCATGGCATTGGTAACTCCGGAAACTGAAGGGATTAGTTATCGCACGCAATGGCACTCTGATTTTAGATGGAATGGTTCTTTGATTAATTTTTGGGACGATTTTAATGATGATGGCATGCTGGAAGAACAGAAAGGAAAGTATCAGGGAAATAAGCCTGCAACTCTAGCGGTCAAAGCTTCCGTTCCCCCAAATGGAACCAAAGAGTTTGTGTTTGTTTTAACATGGAACTTTCCAGTAAGATTGGCCTGGGAAGCACAACCTAATTATGGTGAACATACGCCGATAAGAAATCATTATGCCACGGTTTACGCCGATGCCTGGGATGTGGCTAAAGATATTACGCCCAACCTTAAAACCTTAGAAAAAAGAACAGTAGAATTTGTTGATGCTTTTATAAATTCGGATGTTCCGGAAGTACTGAAAGAAGCTGCCTTATTTAATATGGCCAATTTGCGCAGTCAAACTGTTTTTTGTGATGAAGATGGCTATGCCTTGGGTTGGGAAGGGACTGGCAGTATAGAAGGAACAGCCATCAACCCTAAAGGAGCAAAAGCCGGGTGGGGGTTTGGCAGTTGTACCCATGTGTGGAATTATGAGGTAACCACGCCGTTTTTGTTTGGTGACGTCGCCATGGGTATGCGTGAGGTTGAGTTTAAATATGCTACCAATTTGGAAACCGGCGCCATGGCCCACCGTGTTCGGGTTCCGTTAAAAACAGCTGAACAGAGAATGAAAACAGCGGCTGATGGCCAGCTCGGATGCTTGATAAAAATGTATCGGGAATGGCAGCTGTCCGGCGACAATGCGAAACTGGCAGAACTTTATCCATACATAAAAGCAGCTATGGAGTTTGCCTGGAAAAGCAGTGGTTGGGACAAGGATGCCAATGGCGTATTGGAAGGGAAACACCACAATACCATGGATGTGAACTACATTGGCCCAAACCCTCAAATGGCTACCTGGTATCTGGGAGCATTAAGGGCAAGCGAAGAAATGGCGCTTCATATGAAAGACAAGGCTTTTGCAAAAAAATGCAGGGCTATGTTTGAAAACGGTAGCCAATGGGTGGATGAGAACCTGTTTAATGGTGCGTATTATATTCAGAAAGTACCTGAACCTACCGACTTTCAGGTTGGTGAAGGAATCCTTGTGGATCAGCTGGTGGGGCAATACCTCGCTCATACATGTGGATTGGGTTACCTTTTGGATAAAGACAAAATGACGACGACCTTAAAAACCATTAAAAAGTACAATTGGAAGGAAAATTTCAATAACCATTTGAGTACGTTCAGGAGCTATGCCGTTAATGATGAAAAAGGACTGGTTATGGCCCACTATCCTGAAAATAAGAGGGAAGCACGTCCATTTCCTTATTATAGCGAAGTAATGACCGGCTTTGAATACAGCACAGGTGCCCACATGTTATACGAAGGGTTGGAAGATGAAGGATTAGCCGTTTTTACTGCGATTAGAGACCGTTACGATGGTAAAAAAAGAAACCCGTTTAACGAGGGTGAATTTGGTCACCGTTATGCAAGGGCCATGGCATCATATAGCGGTTTATTGGCGTATACTGGTTTTGAGTATAGTGCTGTAAACGGAACGATGAAATTTAATAACCTGGAAGGGAAATACTTCTGGTCTAACGGCTATCAATACGGAACCATTGAAATAAAAGATAAGGGAGACGAAAAATCAGTGATGCTTACGGTTCTGAATGGAGAACTTTCTTTACAATCATTGAGCCTGAAAGGATTTGGTAAAGTGAAGATTAAAAAGGGAAAAACCTTTCAAGAAGGAGAAACTACAGCGTTAATGGTTTTAGAAAATTGACAAAAGCATTCATATGCAAAATGTAACACCAATTTATTTGTGCCTGTTCGGATTATTGTTTTTCACAATAGTAACCGCATTCGCCCAGAGTGAAAACGAAAAACCAAATATTATTCTCATTTATGTGGATGACATGGGCTACAACGACCTTGGTTGTTACGGTGCTATAGATCCCGGGATAAAGACCCCAAATATCGATCTGCTGGCAGCAAAGGGGATACGGTTTACAAATTACCTTTCTGCGAGCAATGTTTGTTCACCCAGCAGAGGGGCTGTACTGACAGGCCGATATCCGCAACGGAATGGCTTGCCCGTAACGCCGGGCCCCAATGACAGACCCGGCTTTGACTTGTGGAATGAACATGTAGGACTTCCATTGAGCGAAATTACCGTTGCAGAATTGCTGAAATCGCAGGGATATGCCACCGCGGCTTTTGGAAAATGGCATTTAGGAAAAATGGATGGCTTTGGACCCCGCCAGCAAGGATTCGATGAATACATCGGAAGGCTTCACAATTTTCATATTGGCAGAGCGGGAACCTGGTACCATAATGAAGATCCAGTGGATGAAATAAAGTTTAGTCAGGCGCATCAAAAATTAACCGATGCGACGATTGATTTTATGGAAAGGCAACAACAAAACGATAAACCATTTTTTATCTATCTGGCACATTACCTGGTACATGGTCCCTGGTCGCCCAACAAGGAATTTTGTACGCCAGACGAGTGGGCCTCCTACCAGGAGAAAAAAGGGAAAATGAATCCAAAGATCTTTCCGGCCATGGTAAGAGAACTGGATTATCATGTTGGCCTTGTACTCCAAAAGCTGGAAGAGTTGAACATCGGGAAAGAAACCATGGTGATTTTGGCTTCAGATAACGGTCCCTGGTTACCGGCTGGTTCGGCATTCCCATTTTCCGGCGGTAAATACCAAACCCAGGAAGGAGGCCATCGTGTACCTGCAATTATTCGTTGGCCGGCGGGAATTCCTGCCGAACAGGTGTCGGACCAACTGGTCAGTGCACTGGATATTTTACCTACTATTGCTGCTGCAACAAAAACCTTGCTACCGACCGATCGGAAATACGATGGCTACAATCTGTTGCCAATGATGAGTGGTAAGGAAAAACTAAGCCCCAGAAAAGAATTTGCTTATTACAATGGCCTGACATTGGAAGCGGTCAGGCAGGTGGACTGGAAACTTCACCTGCCCCGTGATCCTGATTTGACTGCAAGTTGCGTGTATTGGGCAAAAAGACGAAATAAGAAATTAGCCGCTCCAATGCTTAATAACCTTCAAAGCGATAAAGCAGAAAAAATAGCACTGGATGACCAAAAAAAGATCAATGAGTTAGAAGCGATGGCAGAAATATACCGGGAGGAATTGGGAGACTGGAACAGGAACGGAACGAACCGTCCAAAGTCAACTTACCCCGGAAATTTAAACACGCGAGAGGTAGTTGTGGAAAAATAGGAACGAGTAATATTTATATACCCCTATGATATAATGAAGAATTTAGTTCTAATATTTGGTTTGAGTTTGTTAACAGCAGGTTTAACTTTTAGTCAGGGAACAAACAATGACTATGAGTTTGACACTGAGGATTTAAGTAACATTTTCGATGAGATGGGAATAAATGTATTTAAATTTCCCTTTGAACTTAAAAAAGGAGAATATATTTCCGTGAGTTATGAAATGTATGAAAATGGAAAACGCATAAAACAAAGAAATATTGTTGAAGATATACAAGTTGAAAATGGGCTTAAATTTAATCATCACCATTCTCCAAAAGATACAACCGTATATCATAGACTCTATTTTTATAACAAAGGAGACTCTCTTTTAATGCAATTTGTCGTGCCTGGAATTTCAATTACCGGGAAGGTGGATATAGCAAGGATTGGCCAATCAAGTTTTTCAGCACGCGTCGATATTTTAAAAAATTTACCTCATAAAAGAGAAATAATGTATTATTACGCTAATTACAAAAATAGTGAAAAAGAAAAAGAATCAAAAGGTTGGTTAAACTGCCCGGCTGGAAAATCGAATGAGGAATTAATAGATCGATATGATTTGGTTATTCTTTTCTTTGCAGAACGAATAAATGCACAAAGGGCAAAGCATATCCTGGAAGAAGAGTATTATAAAAATAAGTCCGATGCGAATATTCCAAGTTTATTAACGAATTGAAATACATGAAAAAGGAAATAATATTCAAAGGATATGAGACGGTAAAATTGACTTTTGGGATTGAATTAAATAATTGAAACAAGCATTTTAAAATTTGGATACAGGGGATGGGTGAATTACCCGGTTATAGAACAGGCAGGCGGAGTGCCCATTACAAATAAACATTAAGACGAATGAAAACACTCAATCAAAAATTTTACGGCAGAAGGGAATTAAATGCTGCTAGAAAAAAAGCAATGTACATAGGTGGGATCATTTTATCTCTAATAGGTATGTATGGGGTGTATAAATCGGATTTTGAATTATTCTCATTCTGGAGTATTCTTACTCTTGGTGGAATATTAAATATTATTCAAAGCAAATTTGGAAAAGAATTAATCAAGGAAAAGAATTTCATTTCTCTTAGAAAAGAAGAAATTGAATACAAAAATTCATTTAAGAAGCCCCATAAGATAAAAATTGAAGACTTGCTGGATTTAAGAATTGAAACAGCAAAGGTTGAATTTGTTCAACATGACCAACGGGTTGAATCTTATGATTTCTCTGTTTTTCAAAAACAAGAACTGGATACTATTCATAAAGAGTTAGAAAGAATAAAATCAAACATAAAAAAATAACCATGGTGCCAAGTATTAAACACTTATTATTTGTTCTATTGTCATTCTTAGTAATGTCATGTAATCTCCAAAAACAGGGAAAAGATAAAAAACCAAACTTCATTATCATCTTCACCGATGACCAGGGTTATCAGGATTTGGGCTGTTTTGGTTCGCCAAACATAAAAACCCCAAACGTGGATAAAATGGCAGCTGAGGGAATGAAGTTGACCAATTTTTATGCCCAAACGGTATGTGGCCCATCACGGGCTGCCTTGATGACCGGCTGCTATCCTATGCGGAATGCGCGTAACGATAATGGTGTTGCGCCCCATCCAAAATTGTCATTGAGCGAGGTAACCATTGCTGAGGTTTTGAAACCTGCAGGATATGCTACTTGTATGATTGGTAAATGGGATTTGGCAGGGCATAACCCCGAAAAATTTAATCCCGACCTTTTACCTGTTCATCAAGGTTTTGATTATTCTTTTTTTACACCGGGCAGTAATGATCAGCGAGTGCACCTGCTACGAAATAAAGAAGTTGTTGAGTTAAATGCAGATATGTCCACGCTTACACGACGATATACCGACGAAGCAATGGCTTTTATAGAAAAGCAAAAGGACCGTCCTTTCTTCCTTTATCTGGCGCATACCATGCCGCATACCAAATTGGCGGTTTCCGACGATTTTAAGGGTAAATCGGAAGGGGGGCTCTATGGCGATGTGATTGAAGAAATAGATTTTAACGTAGGGCGCATATTGTCCAAGCTGAAAGAAAGCGGATTAGATGAAGATACCTATGTGATTTATACCAGTGATAATGGCCCCTGGTGGATTAAAAAAGAGCACGGTGGGCACGCCGAGCCCTTGCGAGGCGCAAAAACCTCGGCTTGGGAAGGAGGCTTGCGTGTTCCGTTCATTATCCGTGCACCAGGAAAAGTGCCTGCCCAAACCACATCGGACCAGCTCACTGCCACCATTGACTTATTGCCTACCATTGCCCAAATTGCGGGAGCGGAAATCCCTACGGATAGAGTCATTGACGGTCTGGATATTTCAGCCATTTTATATGGGAAATCAAGTTCCCTGGAACGTCCTTATTTCTATTACCAGCATCAGGAATTACGTGCGGTGCGAATGGGAAAATGGAAATTGCATCTACCTCATAATCCCGATTCCAAATCCATAGTTTACAGAAAGTGGCCAATCCATATAGCACCTGAAGACAGGATAATGTTTGATGACTATGTATTGTATGATTTGGATATTGATATAGCAGAAACGACTAATGTGGCCAATGAACATCCCGAAGTAGTTGCAGAATTAAGTAAGCTTCTGGACTGGGCAAAAAAGGATATAGGAGATGTTGAAAAACGAGGCGAAAATGCGCGGCTACTTGGTGATGAGCCATATCTTACGCCCAATGAACTGATACAGGTAAAGTAAAATGGATAACAGTTATTAAACGAATCGAACATGTTTAAATCTCCAATTAAAATTCAGCTGGTCATTTCACTGCTTATTATAGGCAGTTCAATGGCCTTTGGACAAAATCTAAAACTAGCCAATATATTTGGCGACCATATGATTTTGCAAAGAGAAAAAGAAGTTCCTGTTTGGGGGCATAGCGCACCTAAAGACAAGATCACGGTAACATTTGCCGGGCAGAAAAAAACGACGAGAGCCACAGCCGATGGAAAGTGGATGGTTAAGCTAGATCCTTTAAAGGGTTCCGCCAAGGGGCAAGATATGATCGTATCAGGTGAAAGTAAGGTGGTTATTAAAGATATTTTAGTGGGGGAAGTCTGGATCTGTTCCGGCCAATCTAATATGTTTATGTCCGCTTCGTCGATACCCGAAATAAGGGGCTTGGTCCCACTGGTAAAAAATATTAGAAGTTTTAACGTGCAAAACCTGGTAGCCTTAGAGGAACAGGATGAAGTGCAGGGACAATGGAAAGTAACTCACCCCCAAAGTGCGGTAGCCTTTTCATTTGCTTATTTTCTCAATAACCTGGCCAATGTGCCTGTAGGGATCATCCAAACTGCCTGGGGTAGCTCTTCAATAGAGGCCTGGATGCCTAGAAGTATGACCAGGGAACTACCGCATTTTGATACCATAATGAAGGAGTTTGATGCTGATACCTTGCGCGTGGCTAAAATCAATGAATTGGTGCGTCGGTCAGATGCCTGGACAAATCAAGAGAATATCTTTCTAAGACGTCATTCCAATATTATTTACAATGCCATGATGCACCCGCTTATCCCTTTTGCATGCAGGGGACTGGTTTGGTATCAGGGCGAACGTAACACGCGTTATCTGTCGGGCCTGCCGGAGGTTAGTGAAAAAGATTGGTTTCACCGGGTATGCGGGATGAAGGATTATGACGAAGTGCTCAAAAAATGGATACTGAATTACCGCAGGCAATGGCAGGACGACAAGATGCATTTTATGGTAATTATGCTACCGGGTTATGGTAAGGGACCGCAGACCAAGCAAGCCATAGATCCTGAAAGCCCCACCGAACCTTCCTGGGCCTGGATGCGCGAATCCCAATTGGCATCACTGGATTTGCCGAACACTTCAGTAGTAAACACCATCGATTTGGGAGATCTGAAAAATATCCACCCACAGGATAAGCTGCCGATCGGACAAAGAGCTGCCCTGTTAGCCACAAAAAATACACTCCATCAAGAAGTTTCGGCCATGGGGCCTACGTTTAAGAGCGTGGACTTACAAGGCGAAAAAATAATCGTTCATTTTAACAATGCCTCCGGGCTAAAAACCACAAACAGCAAAGCCCCATCCGGCTTTTGGATTGCAGATGAAAGCGGGGAGTGGGTGAAGGCAAATGCTGAAATTGTAGGTGAAACGGTAACCTTAAGTTCTCCAAAAATTAAAGAGCCTAAATATATTCGGTATGCTTTTGCTGGAAAACCTACTGTTAATTTGGTGAACAAAAGTGAATTACCGGCTTATCCATTTAGAACAGATAACTGGGATAACTGATCTATGATGGGATAAAGTGAATCAACCTATAGATGATAAAATATGATGATGAGTAAAATATTGAAATATACCACTGTTTTGCTAAGAAAATTAAGTGTAATTGTCCTGCTGTTTGGTGGCTGTAATATCATAACATCGAAAGCTCAAGATAAACCTAATGTAATCTTAATCCTTGCCGACGATCTAGGTTACAGCGATATAGGCTGTTATGGTGCAAAGCACGTAAAAACACCAAATCTTGATGGGCTTGCAGATCAAGGGCTCCGCTTTACGAATTATCATACCGCAGCTTCTATATGTTCTCCTTCAAGAGCCGCTTTATTAATTGGTGCATATCCCCAGAGAACAGGTTTATACATGGGCATAAATCCCAGGCGCGATGCACACTGGTTTTTGGGGTTGAATCCCGACGAGATTACCATTGCCGAACAATTTAAAAAGCAGGATTATACCACGTTTATGGTGGGTAAATGGCATCTGGGTACCGAAGAAAAATTTTCATGCTTAAACCAAGGCTTCGACGAATATTATGGAATGCCATGTAATTTTGGCCACAGTAAAGAGTTCTATGACGGGAAGGAATTGGTATATGAAGTGACTCCCCTCGAAAAACTGACCAGCTTATATACCGAACGAATATGCACGTTTATTGAAGAGGAAGCCGATAAGCCCTTTTTTTTATTCTATTCGCATAATTACCCGCATACGCCATATAAGGCGGGCAAAAATTTCGTAGGTTCTTCTGGCGATGGCGTTAGAGGCGATGTTATTCAGGAGTTCGACTGGAGTATTGGTGAAATGATAAATTCACTGGAAAAGACCGGTAAATTATCCAATACTATCATCATTTTTACTTCCGACAATGGACCTACCAAAAACAAGTACGCTGTTCCATATCGCGGAACCAAATATGTTTCTCTCGAAGGAGGTCACAGGGTACCCTTTATTATTTCGTGGCCGGAAGGTATTGATAAAGGTGCTATGCTGAATGTTCCGGTATTTTCTTTCGATGTCTTTCCTACACTTTCAGAGATAATTGGAGCAGAAATTCCCAAAGACAGAACGTATGACGGGAAAAGCATTTTGCCGATTTTCAAAGGGGACAGCTCGGTTATAGATCCGGAAAAGCCTTATTATTACTACAACTGTGAAAATTTGCAGGCCGTATCCTATAAGCATTGGAAGTTACACTTGCCCCGTTCCATTGAGCAGATTCCTTTTTGGGATAAAAGTAAAACCGAGTTTATTGACATCGAGAAACCGGTTTTGTACGACCTTTTGAATGATATTCACGAGACTAGGGATGTATCAAGGGAACACCCCGAAATAGTGGAGAAATTATTGAAAATAGCAAAAAAAGCGCGTGAAGAATTAGGCGAGTACAATCAAAGAGGGAGCGGACAGCGTATAACTGGGACTTTATTTCCGGACGTACCGGTTATCAGTCACCCAAGGGATTGGGAAAAGTTACCGGAGAAAAAAAAGGAATTAACCCGTAGAAAATAAAACTCAAATGACACATCAAACAATTAATTTAAATTTGAAAAGTTATAAAATCAACAGCTTTTTGGGATTTATCCTGTTTATTGTTGTTAACACGAATAGTTATGCTCAAGTCTCGTTTGGTGAAAGCCTTTTGTTGCATGACGGATGGTATTTTACTTTGGACAATCCGGAGAATGCGCAGGACCCCGGTTTTAACCATGAGAAGTGGCGTTTGCTCAATGTGCCGCACGACTGGAGTATTGAAGCACCACTCAGCCCTTCCTTATCGAGTTGTACCGGCTATTTGCCCGGGGGAATTGGTTGGTACCGTAAATCGCTTGATTTGTCAGGGCTCACCTTAGACCAAAAAGCCTGGTTGTACTTTGAAGGCGTTTACAACCGAACCGAAGTATATGTAAACGGACAACTGGTGGGCAAGCGTCCCAACGGTTATATCTCGTTCTGTTACGATATTACACCTTTTGTTACCCGTACAAAACACAACGTAATAGCCGTAAAGGTTGATCATAGCCGGGAAGCTGATTCGCGTTGGTATACAGGTTCCGGTATCTATCGCGATGTATATTTGATAACCTCGGGGAAAGTTCATTTTGCACAATGGGGGATACGCTACACGACGCCTGAAGTTTCTGCAAGAAAGGCCAAGGTTTCCGTAAAAATGGAAGTAAAAAACGAATCCGCTGAGACGAAACTTTTGAAATTAGTTAACGAGTTGATTGATTCGGAAGGAAATGTGGTGGCTACTTCAAGTAGGAATCTTGAAATGGCCCCGGAATCCGATAAGCTTGCGGACGCCGAATTGAAAGTCAATAACCCAAAGCTTTGGGGGGTGGATAACCCTTACCTCTATACATTGCAAACCAGGCTGCAAGAGGGGGGCAAGATTATTGATAAAACCGAAACTAAAGTTGGTATCCGAAGTATTCATTTTGATGCCAATACCGGGTTTTACCTGAACGGAAAAGGAATGAAGATCAAGGGGGTCTGTATCCACCACGATGCAGGGTGCCTGGGAAGTGCCGTGCCAAAAGAAGTTTGGAAACGAAGATTACAGAACTTGAAAGATTTGGGCTGCAATGCAATACGAATGAGCCATAACCCCCAGGCTCCTGCGGTGTATGATTTGTGTGATGAGTTGGGCTTATTGGTTAAGGATGAGGCTTTTGATGAATGGGAATATCCCAAACGTAAATGGCTGGTTGGCTGGAATAAAGGCAAACCGGGATATGAAGGTTCCTATGACTTCTTTGAAGAGTGGAGCAGCCGAGATGTGGCCGATATGGTCAGGCGCGACCGCAATCACCCATCCATCATTATGTGGAGTATAGGCAATGAGGTGGATTATCCGAACGACCCTTATTCGCACCCGGTTCTGGATCACGGAAGAATAAAACAAAAGGTATACGGGGGTTATTTGCCCGATGCCCCTCAGGCAGTGCGCTTGGGCGATATCGCCAAAAGGCTTTCGGCGGAGGTGCGCAGGCACGACGGTTCTCGTCCGGTTACAGCCGCTTTGGCCGGTGTAATCATGTCAAACCATACGGAGTACCCGGGTAGCCTGGATGTTTGCGGATACAATTATACCGAGGGACGTTATGCGCTTGACCATGAAGAATATCCTGAGCGCGTGATATATGGCAGTGAAAACGGACATTCAATGGCCGCCTGGAATGCGGTGAAAAACAATGATTTTATTGCGGCACAGTTTTTATGGACAGGCATAGATTATTTGGGTGAATCCGGTGCCTGGCCTGCGCGTGGAGGAAATGGAGGTCTTTTAAACTATGCCGGATTTGTGAAGCCTCGCGGGGAGTTCCGCCGTGCTTTGTGGAGTGAAAAGCCTGTGGCATACCTGGGAACAACTACTTCCAATTCGAATGTTAAAAATTTAACCCGTCGTGCCTGGCCCGCGTGGAACTACCAAAAGGGGGAGATGGTCAAAGTGCTGGCTTTTACAAATTCCGGCAAGGCCAAATTGATGCTAAACGGGCACCAGGTGGGTGATGTGAAAGAATATGATGATGAAACCGGGGTATTTTTCTGGGAAATTCCCTTTGAACCGGGTCAATTGGAAGTGATAGCTGTAAATGAATCCGGGCAAGAGGAAAGTCGTTCTGTTATTCAAACATCTAAGCAGCCCCATGCCATTCAAATCCATTGGGACAAAAAGGAAATTTCAAGAGAAATGGGGGTGGCCCAGATAGAAATCGGCATCGTTGATGAAGATGGTATTCCTGTAGTACTGGCCGACAACGAAATAACCTGTAGGGTTAATGGGCCGGCTAAATTGCTCGGTTTAGAAGCCGGCAACGATCGTGATATGGGAGATTATCGCGACAACAAGCAACGTGTTCACAATGGAAAAATGATAGCCTATATTCAGGCTACCGGTGAGCAAGGGGATGTGGAAGTCACGTTTAGCTCGCCTTGGTTAACAAGTTCAAAATGTACCATTAAAACAAAATAAAAATAAAAGTTTTAGACGAAAATTATATAAACAATCATTAATTAAAATAGAGAATTATAACTATTTTGCAATAACATACAATTCATGTTAAGGAAGTATTGGTACTTTATGGACAAACTGATGTAGGGGATATGGATGAAAATTGAACAAATGTTATGAAAAGTTATTACTTGAAATCTATTTTTGTTATCATATTTTGTTTTTATGTTGGTTTGGCCTATTGCCATTCTTTTAATAAGATTGTCACACAAGAAGGAGAAACTAATTTAAGTGTTCGCCAGATTATGCAGGATAGGCAAGGCTTATTGTGGTTGGCCACTTTTAGTGGGGTGTACGTTTATAATGGCTCCGATAATACTGTCCACTTTAATAAAAATAGTGAGATTGACAATGATGTTACGGCCATAGCGCAGGATAAGAATGGATTTATTTGGATAGGTACGAATAATGGGTTGGCGAAGTATGATCCTCAAACCGAAAAGATAGTTAGTTATAGTCATGACAAGAAGAATCCGCGTTCAATTTCTGATCAAAAAATAAGATGCATCACAGTTGATTCAAATGGGCAAATATGGATTGGAACCAGAGAAGGCGGATTAAATTTATATACTCCGGAAAATGATTCTTTTAAATCGTTTAAAATTGGAAATGGTGAAGGCTATGCAGAGTATATTAAATGCATTTTGTTGGCTAAAAACGGATCAATATGGCTTGGTACGTGGCAAAATGGGGTATACTGTTTATCTGTGTCTAATACAGAAATAAAGTCTGTTACAAACTATCGATCGGAGGATCCATCCAAACGTTTATCGCATAACCATGTTTATTGTCTTTTTGAAGATGCTAATGGAAACATTGTTGCAGGAACTCGTAACGGTTTGAATGTAATAGATCCTGATGAAAAAAAAGTATGTCAGTATCATGTCTCCAAAAAACTCTCGCAAGGTAGAATGACAAACTACATCAGATCCATTTACAAAGATAAGAATGAAAAAATTTGGGTAGGTACCTGGGGAGGTATCGTCATTTGTGATAATTTTTTGGATTTGAAGACTGAAGATGTGGAGCTGGTTTATCACGATAGCAAGTACGCGCATTCTATTTCCAATAATCAAATCATGGATATATTCCAGGATAACTCCGGAAGTGTTTGGATTGGAACGGAAAATGGATTGAACAACTATGATCCATATCAAAATCAGTTTCAGTACATTGGAGGAGACGTGATTAATGACCTTCAGGAACAAACGGCTACTGATTTTTATCCTTATAAAGATGGTGTGCTAATCATGACACTATCTCATGGCATCATTTTTAAAAATGAAAAGTCTAACAGGTACTTTCCGGCAAATAATCAGTTTGCAAAGTATGGAGAGAAATTATATGCTTTACTGGTTGATTCCAAAAATAACGTTTGGGCTGGTACATATAATGGAATGTTGATTAGGATGGATGGTCATAATCAATCATTTAGCGCCTATCGACATTCTGCAAACAATTCTCCCATATATGTATTGGAAGAGTCTGTTGATGGAAATATTCTTGTTGGAACCAGAGGAGAAGGATTAAAACTATTTGATCCTTTAAAAAATACCTTTAAAAAATACGCTGGATTACCAGATGAGGTTGAAGTTAATGACATCCTGATCGATGAAAACGAAAAAATATGGATAATTAGTCAGTATGGTATATATAGGCAAGATGCAAAATATGATGTGTTTGAGCATTATTTACCTGAAAACCATATGGGCAAAACAACTCCAAATGTATTTACCTCCATCGTTGAGTCGGGAAATGGCGGAATATATATCGGGGGCAGAAATGGTTTTTATCAATATGACAAAGGCTTAAACGTGTTTCGGCCTATTGTTTTCGGACAATTAGATCCTTTGTGGGTTACAAATATTCAGGTTGATTCAAAGGATAATCTATGGTTGAACCTGAACTTTAATAAAATAGCCAAAGTTAATCCTGAATTGTCCCAAATTAAGTTTTTTAATGTCAATAATGGGATCAGAAGCAGTCAGTATAACCGGCGTGGTTTTTTTATTGACCATACAGACAAACTTTATTTAAGTGGTTTTGATGATATATATCAGTTTAATACTTCATCTCTTGTGGTTAACAATTATTCGCCAGCTCCTGTTTTTTCCTCTTTAACTGTAAATAACACAGAATTGCATCCCGGAACCGAAATAAATAACCAGGTCATATTAAGTAAAAACATCAACCATCAGAAGGAAATTACCCTGAATCATCGTAATAAAGATTTTACCATAAATTTTATATCAACCTCTTATCTCAATCAAGAAGCAAATCAGTTTAGATATATTCTTCATGGCTATGATAAAGACTGGCATATTGGAAATCAGAAGTTGGCGCACTATACGAATTTATCAGCTGGCAAGTACACTTTTGAGGTATTTAGTGCGAATAACGATGGTATTTGGAGCAAAAACTCAGCTTCACTTCCGATAAGAGTTAAACCATCCCCGTTGTTTAGTAAATGGGCCATTATTCTATATATCGTAGTTCTTGCTTTATTAATTTATCAAATTCGAAAAGTGCTCATCATCCGGTTGCGACTTAAGAATGACCTGCTTATTGAGCGTGTAAAACGTGAAAAGGAAGAAAAGTTTCATCAGGAAAGGTTAAGGTTTTACACAAATATTTCACATGAGTTACGAACACCACTTACTTTAATAATGGGGCCAATAAGGCAGCTTATTGATTATAATAAAAATGATGAAGAGAGAAGTAGGCTTCAACAGTTGATACTTAATAATTCGAATAGGTTATTAAATTTGGTAAACCAGATACTTGATTTTCGGAAATCGCTTTATGAAGGGATGAAAATAAAAGTGACGTACTCAAACATAGTTGCTATAACTGAATCAAATTTGGAGGCTTTCGAATTTATGTCCAAAGAAAAATCGATAGCCACCGAATTTTTCTTTGAAAAAAAGGTGATTAACGGATGGTTTGACCGTGAAAAATTAGATATCATTTTATTTAACCTGTTATCAAATGCTTATAAATACACGCCCGAAATGGGCACGGTGACAGTTGAGCTTAAGGTATTATCATCAGGCGAAGCATTAACGGATCAGCAAGTTGAGATTAGCATAACCAATACGGGTAAAGGAATCGATAAACATTTACATGCAAAGATATTTGAACGTTTTTACCAGACGGATGGTCAAGCTAAATCAACCGGAACAGGAATCGGACTTTCACTTGTAAAAAATCTGGTGGAGTTGCACCATGGTAGCGTGAATGTGGATAGTCAATTAGGCGAGTCAACCACCTTTACGGTTTGCTTACCACTTACCAAACAACCATATGCAGAAGAAGAAATATTTGATTTAGAGAGTGATTTAAACAAGCAAATGAGGCAGGTTATCAATTATGCTGAAAACCAACAGAAAGATGTTAACACCATTGAAAATAAGGATGGTAAACAAAGAATTGTAATTGTTGAAGATAATTATGAATTAAGAGAGTTTTTATACGACTTTTTATCGGAGGAGTATTGTGTTTTTACTGCTAATGATGGCTTAGAAGGTTTAAGTGTTTGTGAAGAACATAGCCCACATCTGATTATCTCAGATATTATGATGGAAAATATGGATGGGTTAGAGTTTTGTAAAAAAATAAAATCAAATCCTGAGATAAGCCACATCCCTGTAATATTAATGACTGCTCTTGCATCCTCCGACATTAAAATGGATGGTTATAAAACAGGTGCCGATGACTATATAACCAAGCCTTTTGAACCCCAATTGTTAAAGGTGCGAATAAAAAATTTAATTAGTAAACTCCATCATCTTAAAAGTGACTATTTACATGATATTAATATCACACCTAAAGAATTAACCTTATCCCAATTAGATGAAGATCTATTAAAAAAGATGATTGAATTAGTGGAGGTAAATCTGGATAATTCGGATTATAATAATGAATTATTATGCCAGGATTTAGGAGTCAGCTACTCATACCTGTACCGAAAAATCAAAAACATTACAGGAACATCGCCTAGTGATTTTGTACAAACATTTCGTTTAAAAAAGGCTGCTCATATGTTAATTAAAACTAAATATAATATATCTGAAGTTGCCTTTAAAGTAGGTTACAATGATGCGCTATATTTCAGCAAGTGCTTTAAAAAGCATTTTGGCGAGTCTCCCAGCATATATATAAAAAGACAGAAAATAAAATGTTAACAGTAGGGTTCGACATGTAAATACTCTTCTGGTTTTATAATTTTCCGGTAATTTATTTTTTAAATCATCCTGCTTTAAGTACTATATAATTGAAAAAGTTCTTGCTTGTTTCATATTCGATTTAACCTTTTTCAAAACAACACAATGCTAGTCACCTAGGGGAGTGTATCTAATGCTGATTGATCCTTTTTATAAAGGTTTCGTTTATTCGATATATAGCCGGTACGCAGTTTGGCCACTTGACAATCGAACAGGATCAGGTGCATCCGTAATTTTTATCGAACAATCATTCGCTTGAATTTCAGCCTTTACTTTTTGACTATCACTCTTGAGAAGAATCGTCTGGTTATCCAATATTTTATAATCTGAATAGGTCATAAGTGTAGTTCCAAACGCAATTGATTTAGACGCTTCAAACTCATCTTTAATTTATTAAGTTACTACGTTCAATAAATTTGGATAGTTAACCTTTGTCGCCGCAGTAAATAAAATAGTTAAAAAAAACCATACTCAGTGTAGTTCATTCTTCACGTTCATTAAACGTAGATTGAATATTATATAGGTATTGGGTTAAATATTACATGTTCCCTAATACTATTTAGTCAATTCTCTTCTGGCTTGTAAGTGTCATATATTCAGTGATTAATAGACATTGATTTAATATTGCATGTATCAGATTAAATTTTACATACTTCCAATATGTCTTCTGTTTAAATTTGTGATGTTAATAAATCTTAAAAAATCATATCGCCTATGTAAAGTAATAAGTCAATCCATCACATCAAGAGAGGTTAAAAATTATTGCAAATAATTTAAACCCGGATTATGTATTGGGGGTTCGTCATGAGCATTGCAAGTACAATAAAACAAGGCATTACTGAAACGAGGCATCACTTGTCCCGATTACTTTCGGGAGCATCGTTCTGGTGGGTTGAAGTGATGCAACGAAGTGTCTTGGTTTAAAGTAATTTCAAAGGGTAATAGAATTTCTAATGCATATTGCGGGTTAAATCCAAGTTATTATGAATATAAATCTAAAATCTATGAAACATTTACCAAAAATTTTTATCACGCTGGTATTATTAGTCAGTTGGACCTCAATATTTGCCCAGCAAATTAATATAACCGGAAAAGTTGTCAGTGATACAAACGAATCAATACCGGGTGTTACCATCGCTATCAAGGGAACATCCACAGGAACCATTACCGGATCCGATGGAAGGTATTCATTGAACGTACCGAACAAATCGTCAATTATTGTTTTCTCTTTTATTGGATTTGAGAGCCAGGAAATAGCAGTTGGTAATCAAACGACAATTAACGTTACACTATTATCTTCTATGCAAAGCCTTGATGAAGTAGTGGCCATTGGATATGGATCTGTAAAAAGAACAGATTTAACCGGGGCTGTGGCTTCTTTAAGCACGAAAAATTTAACAGAACAAAAGAAAACTGATATTGGTCAAGCTATGCAGGGGCGAGTTGCCGGTGTTGATGTAAAAACCAGTAACAATAAACCAGGCGCTCCAATGTCAATTGATATCAGAGGTAATACGGTTATTCAAAACACGAATGAAACGCGTGATGGATTAAGCGATGACTTAGCTGCCGACCTTTCTAAACCATTATATGTGGTGGATGGTGTTTTCTTTGAAGATATTAACATTTTGAACCCTTCGGATATTCAGCAAATGGATATCTTAAAAGATGCGTCGGCTACAGCAATCTATGGAGCAAGAGGTGCGAATGGGGTGGTATTAATTACTACTAAAAACGGTGTTGAAGGAAAAACAAGGTTTACGTACGAGGGTACTGTTGGTGTAAACTCAGTAGCCAATAAACCGGATATGTTTAATGGAGACGAGTATGTTGCTTTTGTTGAAGATGTAATAAGAAGTAGGAATTGGCAAGGGCTATTTGATTTTAATACACCATATTATCCAACTGTTGAAGATTATAATACACTTCCTGTAGATTTTTCAGGCGAATTCAGATCGTCAAATGAAGAAGTGGACAATGTGGCCAACCGTCGTTATACCGATTGGCAGGATGACTACATAGAAACAGGGATTCAAACCAGTCATTCTTTAGGATTGTCTGGAGGAAGCAAAGGGCTAATATATAATGGGTCTATCGGATACTTAAGTAACGAAGGTATCATGGGTAATCAAAAATATGAACGTTACAATTTGAGTGCTTCCATTACCAAAAAGGTATCGGATCAGTTTTCGGTAGGTTTAAAATCTTACTTGTCATTATCAGAGCGCGAAACAGGAAGTAATGAGTTGTTTCGTAGCACATTACGTTTAGCACCTACGGTAAATCCACGTGACCCTGAAGGAAACCTTATTTTGTTCCCTGACGATCAGGATGGACGTTTCTTAAATCCTTATTATGAAGCGTACGAAGATGCATGGTTAAACAATACAAGAACATTGGATGTGATTGCCAATGTATTTTTAAACTATAAACCCGCAAAGTGGTTAAGTTTTAAAACACAATTTGCACCGAATATACGAACTTCCCGCCATGGACAGCAATTCGGATTGTTAACAAAATCAGCAAGAAATGAAGAGTCTCGCACACGTGCGTATTATGATACGTTTTTTAATACGTCTTACACTTGGGACAATATTGCAGATTTTAATTTTGATGTGGCTGATGGACACAATTTAAAAGCCACCTTAATCTCTTCTGTGTATTACAGACAAGATGAAGGTAGCATGATTGAAACCAGAAATTTTGATACGGATGTGTATCAATACTACAACACAGCTGCCGGATTAGATGTGCGAAATTATGCAACGGCCTATGAAAAAGAAACCTTAGCCTCATTTGCCGGTAGATTAAACTATAATATATATGAAAAATACCTATTTACTTTTACAGGTCGATATGATGGGTCATCTAAATTAGCTGCCGGTCATGAGTGGGCATTCTTCCCATCTGTGGCGTTTGCCTGGCGAGCTGGCGAAGAGACTTTTTTACAAGATATATATTGGCTAAACAACCTTAAATTCCGCTTCAGTTATGGAGAATCAGGTAATGACAGCCCGGTAAGCCCGTATCAATCTTTAGCGTTTTTAAATGGAGCAGACTATCCTTTTGGAGACAGCCATGTGAATGGTGTACAAGTAGCCGGGTTGGCCAACTATGATTTGACGTGGGAACGCTCCAAAGAGTTCAACATAGGGGTGGATTTAGGTGTGCTGAAAAATAGAATACGTTTAGGGTTAGAAGTCTATAATAAGAAAACCGTGGATGCCATTTTAGGAAAATCCTTATCGGCTATAACAGGATTTAGTGCGGCCGTTGGTAATTATGGTTCAGTGAGAAATAAAGGTGTGGAAATCACCCTGAACACGACCAATTTACAAACTGAGGACTTTAAGTGGACTACCAGCTTAAACTATGCTCGAAACAAAAACGAAATATTGGAGCTTGATGGTGATTTAGATAAAATTCCTTATGGGAACCATGGCGTACGCCAAATAGGGGAAGCAGTAGATGCTATTTATAATTACGAAATTGTTGGTATTTGGCAGTTGGATGAGGCTGAAGAGGCGCATAGCTACAATAGTTATCCAGGGCAATGGAAATATGCCGATCTTAATGACGATGGTGCTTTAAATGAAGAAGATAAAAAAGTAATTGGATCTATTTCTCCCGATTGGATTGGTGGTATGACCAATACTTTTATGTATAAAAATTTCGATTTAAGTGTGCAAATGTATACCAGGCAGGGAGCATACGGTCATTCAGAATTTTATAACAACTTTGCCCCATGGCAAAACGATAGAGCAAAGTTTAATAAGGTAGATTTAGATTATTGGACGCCTAATAATCAGGATGCCAAATACCCGGCAGCTCATTATGCAAGTACAGGAAATAACTATTATACCGACTACGATTTTGTTAAAATAGGAAACATCGGTTTAGGTTATAATGCTTCACAAGCTTTGTTGGATAAGCTAAAAATGTCGAGCCTAAGGGTAACCTTAGATATTCAAAATCCATTTACGTTTACCGATTATGCCGGACCTGATCCTGAAACCGGTATGGGAAACACCTATAACGCAGGCTATATGATGAAAACAGTATTATTCGGAGTAGAGTTATCGTTCTAATTTTTAAATAAATGAAAGATGAAACGAGCCATAAGTATTGCTTATTCAGCAGAAAAATATGACAGGGGAGTTCCATCGAATAATGTTGAAAAATTTAAAATTATAAGGAGATGAAAATATATAAAAACATAATACCAATTCTAGCATTGCTCATTGTTTCAATGCTGTTTAATGCCTGTGATGATTTTATACAAGAAGATTTTTATTCAGATGTAACGAGTGAAAACTTTATTACTGAAGATAATGCCGATCAATTAGTAGTTGGAGTTTATACAGCCACAAGAGAAGTATACAGGAATCACGGCTATAAATTTGCAGGAACAGATTTATTTACAACAAAAAGTGAAATATCTTCATATAGCCCCTTAAACGACTATAATAATATTGTTGCACCTACAACCAATGGTGTTTGGAGTAGTAACTATAATGTGATAGCAAAAGCTAGTACAGCGATCAATCGTTATAATAATCAAATTAGTTGGAGTGATATCAACCTTGAGGCTAAAGTTTATGGTATTGCTCAGGCACGTGCTTTAAGAGCATTGGCATATTATAATTTGGTTGTACAATACGGTGGTGTGGCAATAGAACTTGAAGAACCTTTAAGCATACGTAACGATTATACGCGTTCTACAGAAGAAGAAACCTTTTCTTTAATTATTAATGAGCTGCAAGCCGCTATACCAGATCTTGTAGACGATCCGGAAGTAGGGCGTTTCTCAAAAAGGGCTGCACAACACCTTTTGTCTGAAGTGTACTTAACCCGTGCTTATAAAAGTTATGGTTCGGGTTCCGATTTTCAAACAGCAGCTGATTTAGCTGTCCAGGCGATAGGTTCTTACGATATTAGAAGCCAAACTTTTGCTGAAGTGTTCGATTACAATAACCAGGTAAATCCTGAAATTCTATTTGCGGCGCATTGGGAGAATAATGAATTCTCAGAAGACAGAAATAATAACAAGCATGGTTTATTTATGTATGGCATACAGGATATAGCAGGAATTAGCCGTACAAACCAATATGGTAAGCAAGGTGATGGCTTAATGATGACACCGTATTTTTATAGTTTATTTGCAGATAATGATACGCGTGAAGATGCAACCATACACCGTGTGCTTTATGCCGACGAAGCAGCAGAATGGGTAGATGATGTTATTGTACCGGGAGATACAGTTGTATATTTCCCAAAAAACACACTCGATACAGAGGAGCTTAGTGACAAATTAAACAGGTATTGGGTATATCAACCAGACCAGTATTTGTATGGAAAGCCTGATGATATACCAGGAGTTAACTATCAATTCTCCGCAAGTCCGTTTTTTGTAAACTTTCCAATTATGAAAAAGTTTGATGATGAGGTGTTTGATGATGAAAACGGAGGCGCACGAGATGCCTTTATTTTTAGAGTGGCAGAAACACATCTAATTGCTGCCGAAGCATTTTTGGGGGCTAATAATACAACTCAGGCCTTATTTCATATAAATAGAGTTAGAGAGCGTGCTACAGGAGAAACTGATCATTATGGTTCTGTAGACTTAGATACTATCCTGGTAGAACGAGCTTTAGAATTAGCAGGAGAAACCAACCGTTGGGCCACCTTAAAACGTATGGGTAAACTAGAAGTAAGTATAAACATGTATAACCCGCATGTAGCAGACCATGGTGATTTTGATGCTACCAAGCATTTGTTAAGGCCAATCCCAACCAGAGAATTAGAGCTTTCTCCAGGTACAATGGAACAAAACCCTAAATATTAAGTGTTTTGTGTTTAAATAGTTAGTATAGAGTAGTTGAGCCGGGCATATGTAGTCATGTGTCCGGTGGCTCAACTGTAGGGCCAAACCCTATATAAAAAATTGGCTTATCATCTTCCTTCTGTCCGTTAAATAAAAGTGAACTTATAGCATGAAAAAGATATTAATACCATTAAAAATTTTGTGGCTTTGGGTGATCCTATTTACCTTAAGTGCGTGTACGAATACACCTCCAAAATATTATATTATTCAGGGAGATAAAGCAACGGTCCCTGAAGTATCTACCATTAAGCATTTACATGGCGATTTAACAAGGGTCAGCGGACAGTCGGTTACGATTTTAAAGGCTGGAGAAGTGCTCCCCAAAAAAGGCGTGTTTTATATCGTAGGTACAAATGCTTCCAACTACCTAGTGGATAGTTTGGCTGGGGTTAATAGTATTCATTTATCCGACATCTACCCGGGAAAGAGGGGGGGGATATGGGCAAAGACCAAGTTGACAATGGGTCGGCAGGCCATCGTGCTGGCAGGATCGGATGTTCAGGGCATGCAATATGCTGTTTACGATTATTGCAAAGATGTTTTAGAAGTTGACCCTTATGAATACTGGACAGGGAAAGAACCGTTAAAGCAGACAGATTTTAACCCGTTTTTAATCCAGGACAAAACAATTACCCCTCCCGAAATTCCAATCTTATGTTACTTCGAGAATGATGTGGATGAGCTGGCAAACCTGAAAGAACCATTGCTCGAATACGATTGGGAATCCTATACCCAGATGATCCAGTCGCTAGTGCGTCTTAAATACAACGCAATTCATCTGTTTGACATGCTGGGCAGGCCGGAGTTTTTCCTTCGTGCCGAATATAAAAAAGTACGACCCGACTACGATATTCGCATCTCTTATATTGATAGTTTAATCAATTATGCCCACGATATGGGAATGATGGTACAGATTGATTTGGCACTTGGATATAAAATTAAACCCATGGACCAGCAAAAAGCCGATTGTTGGAAGAACCATAAAGAAAAGTGGCTGGATGCTTGGCGCTACTATTTTGAAGAAACACCGCTTGCTAAAGCTGATATTTTCCTTTTACGCCCCCGAAACCAGGTGTGGGATTGGGAATACAAAAGTTCGTGCGGTGAGGATAAAATTGAGGTGTTTAACCAAGTATATGCTGAACTGGGGAAACTAATAGATGAATATAAACCTGAAGCCAAAAAAGTGGCTGTATGCTACTCCGACGGAATGCAAATGTTTAACGAAGGTTTTAATCCGCCAAAAGACTGGATTGTTGTTTGGTCAGATGATGGATGGGGAGGATTTAAGTATTTACCAAAGCATACAAAAGGTTATGATTTCGGAACTTATATGCATGCCGGTTATTGGCTTAACCATACCGTTCACGATCCGTATCCTGAAAAAATTGATAGCGTATTGACAGGCTTTATAGATGATTATGGAGCCAACAAGTATTGTGTGGTGAACGGTCAGCAATTTAGGCCATTCTTGCTAAATATCGAGGCTTTTTCCGAAATAGCAAATAATCGCCAAGCTTTCGACGGAGAAAAGTTCTACCAGGAGTGGGCAGCAAGATATTTTGGCAAAACGGCTTCTGGTTTTGCGGTTAGGGCCATGAAAAAACTTCATGAAGCGCAATTTAACCGTACTGGTTATGTATTGCACCTTTGGGAAGTGAGGGAGGCCATAGCTTACTTAAGTAATTCACCCATCGAACGTCCCGGAAAACCTTCCATCCCCCACAACTACGAAGTGGTGGAAACAGATTACGAGCATGTTGAAAAAAGAATGGAGGTAATAAAACAAGCTTGTTTAATAGCGGACGAAGGGGCTGAACACATAAACCACGATGAAACATTCTACCATGATTATATCCAGTTGCCTTTGCGTTTGTACGACGATTTGTTGACCTTCGAAAATTGTCTGCATCAAATGGCCAGGCAAAAAAAGGAGTTTGAATCGCATGGCGACAAAGTGCACTTAAAAGCGGTTTTGACACTTCTCGAAGAGGCCCGGGATCATTTGGATACGATTTATAAAAGAAGCCTGAATGCGGATAAAAATCCAAAATGGAAAGGGTGGTACGATCCGGCTAAGCGACGCCCCAATAATGGTTTTCCTACCGAGGAGATGATGAAATCCATTGAGGATAATATGATTAAACTGATGTAATATGTTTGTTTTTAGATTGCAATAAATCCAGGATAAAATTTAGATGAGAAGAATTATTGGGATGGTTTTAAGTGTGTGTACAGTCGTTGTTGTCAGTGCTTTTTACAGCTGTACCCTATGTTATCGCAAAGAGTTAAAGCCTGGTAAAATCCAGGTACCATACAGCCGAACAATAATATGGAAGAATAAATCGGTTTTTTATGATTCAGTTACCGCGGTTTGGGCGGATAAAACCATCAAATATGGCAAAGAAGGCAGTAAAGTCAATAATCCACGTATATTGTTGGCCCGTTTCCATCGCCAAAAACAATTAAAGGAAACCAACCAGCTGTTAATGGGGATGAAACCATGGGGCGTATCCGGTTCTTCATGGGCACTGAATAAACGGGGAGATTATGATTTTACCTGCACCGTTTTAACAACCATTCTTTGGCAATTTGGCGATAAGCAAGATATGCTGTATCCCGGGACGCTGGATTATTTACTCCATGTATTGCTGGTAGAAGACGGTAACAAGTTCCGCACCACTGCACCCGGAACATTAGGTCTCTACCCTGAAACCGAAAACCATATTTTAATGACAGAGGGTTCTCGCTACCTTAAAAACAGGTGGTTGGCCATGCATGGAAATAACGATTCGTATTATAACAATGTGCAAAATGGCATGGAGGCTAAGTTGATGGAAGTACTGCAAGAGATGAAAACCAAAGGGTTATATGAATTTAATTCCATGCCCTACGTGGGATATACCATAACTGCCTTGCTAAACCTGGAGGCATATGCCTCTGATCAAATACGTAAGGAAGCCAGAGCCGTGTTGGATTATATGAATTTCTGTTATGCCGTGGGAAGTTACCATTATCAACATTTCCCGCCCATGCGCAGAAGGTATGAAAGAGCCCAATGGCATGAACTGACCACCGATTATCACTCTGTATTTTTTAAAGCGTGGATGAGTTTTTTGCCTGATTCGAAAACTGATTTCCGAATTGGCCGGGCGATGGCACATGCATTGATGGGTGCTTGCATGCCATACAGACCGGCAGATAGGGCGGCCAGCTTAGTTTTAAATAAAAACAACGGTTATTTTATTACCTTAGGGCATGGCAAAATGGCCAGTCCCGAGATTTACTCGGCCGGCAACAACTATCTGCTTTCGGCAGGCGGCGTTAACCGCGGCAAAAAATCGCAAATTATTGCACGCCCTATTACACTGTTTGTGGATGATGATGCAACAAAACTAAAGGATGTATTTCATCTGTCGGGACCGGGAACTGACTTTATGGAATGGAACAATACCGGGGTATATCGCCATTTTGCCTGTGCGGCAGGTCCGGTATCCGTACCCGAAGGTTTACATCCAATCGAAGAAAAAGAAAATTGGTCGATATATGAGTTGGGCACGGACTTGTATGTTGTCGTGTATTCAACCCGAAATATTGGACTCATGACGGTATTTGAAGATAGCAACGCAGCGCAAATATTAAAGGCAGTTGTGGATAAAAACCCGGATAAAGATAGGTTAAATACGCATTTTCAATTTCCTCAAGGTGTAGGGGTAGAATATGATGTAAATGCACCCAAAGACAAGTGGGTAATTAAAAGCATAGACCATAAAGAAGTCGATAGAAATTATGATAATTGGCCTTTGATAAACGGGAGTTTTAACTAATTTAGTGATGTTAATGCTTATTAGAAGGGACTTTGCGTTAAATAAGAACGAGTTGTTAAAATTATATCTCCACAGCCACGACCAAATTAAATTAAATGAAGACACGCTTTAGAGAAACTTAAACGAATAAAATACAAAAAAAATCGCCATAAAATCAGTGCGCCAGTGTTGCTGGTAGTGTTATGTTAACAAAAAAAAATCGTAGTATATGAAATTACATCTAGCCATTATTCTCTTTATATCCGGGTTAATCATTTTCTCTTGCCGGACAAAGTCTGATCAAAAAACAAGCAATGATAAACCTGATAAAAACCTTGTGGATTTAGTGTACCCGCTATTGGACACAGAAAATTCCCGTTGGTTCTTTTTTTCGTCTGCATGCAGACCCTTTGGAATGGTAAACCTAAGTCCTGATACGCAGGTAGGAGGTGCATGGGGAAGTGGATACCGTTATAAAACAGATACCGTTAAGGGGTTTAGTCATATTCATGCCTGGCAGCTGTCAGGACTTTCAGTAATGCCGGTTACAGTTAACAAGCATAATGAAAAGAATGTTTTCATGAACTTTTATTCAAAGTACAGTCATAAAACAGAAAAGGTTACTCCCGGATATCATTATCTTGAGTTGGATAGGTATCAAACTAAAGTAGAGCTAACCAGCACCAAACGGGTTGGTTTTCATCGTTATCAATTTCCGGAGGACCAAGATGCAGCTATCTTATTTAATCTGAATGGAAAATTAGGACCATGTGATATAATCGATGGGAAATTAGAAAAAACAGGCAGTACCGAACTGTCCGGAGAATTGGTTAATGCACCAACAATTCGTCGTCCTAAACCCACTAAAGTATTTTTTAAAGTTGAGCTGAATGCTGAGATAGAATCTGTTACTCAAGATGCCAAAACAGGGAATTACCTGGTTCTTCTTTCTAATAGCAACCAGGAAGTATTCATGAAAGTGGGTATTTCTTATACTTCGGTTGAAAATGCGGAAAATAACATGGTGGCTGAGTTACCCCACTGGAACTTTGATAAGGTGGTAAGCGAATCCAGAGATGAGTGGGAGGCCTACCTAAGTCGAATCAAGGTGGAAGGAGGAACGGAAGTGCAGCAACGAAGATTTTACACCGACTTATGGCATGCCTTACAAGGCCGCAGAACCATAAGTGATGTAAATGGTGCTTATCCTGACAATACAGGTAAGAGTTTTAGGGTGGGACAATTACCTTTGGATAAGGTAGGAAAGCCTCTTTTTAATCATTATAACTCAGATGCTTTTTGGGGAGCTCAATGGACTCTCAACACGCTTTGGGGATTGGTTTACCCGGAGGTTATGGAAGAGTTTGTGTATTCATTAATGCAATATTATAAAGATGGAGGAATTGTTCCAAGAGGGCCATCCGGTGGTAATTACACTTATGTAATGACCGGAGCTTCATCTACACCATTTATTGTTAGTGCTATTCAAAAAGGTATTGTTAAAGATAATCTGGACGAGATTTATCAGGCACTGAAGATTACACATATGCCGGGCGGAATTATGGAGAAAGCAGGATATGAGCATGAAACTTCGATGGGTGGAGGATTTAAATATTATCTCGAAAAAGGCTATGTGCCTTTCCCAATACCGGAAGGAAAATTTGGTTATCATCAGGATGGAGCCAGTTTGACCATGGAATATGCCTACCAGGACTGGACGTTGGCACAGTTGGCAAAAAAGCTTGGGTACGAAGAGGATTATCAGTATTTTATAAAAAGATCTGAAAATTATAAGAATACATTTGATATTGAAACAGGCTGGATGCGGCCAAGAGAAGTAAACGGGAAATGGCATGGAGCGTTAGATCCTTATTTATATGAAGAAGGATTCAATGAGTCCAACGGCGCACAATCTACCTGGTTTGTTCCCCACGATCTCGTGGGATTGGCCCAACTAATGGGTGGAAATGAAAAGGCCGTTGAAAAATTAAATACTCAATTTGAAACAGCAGAAAAACTAGGGTTTACCTCCGGTAGTTCACATGACAGGGAATTGCATCCTGAATACAAAAGAGTGCCTATCAACTATGGTAATCAACCTTCTATTCAAACCGCTTTTGTATTTCATCAGTTGGGTCGTCAGGATTTAACACAGTACTGGTCTCGTCAAGTTGTAGATAAAGCCTTTTCCGGTCTTTCACCTTCGTCGGGATATAATGGCGACGAAGACCAGGGACTCATGGGCAGTTTGGCTGTTTTGCTAAAAATAGGATTGTTTCAGATGAATGGAGGAACCGATGAATTCTCCGAATATCAGATTGGAAGCCCAATTTTTGATAAAATTACAATCTACTTAAACAATGAATTCTACCAGGGCGAACAATTTGTGATTGAAACCATGAACAATAGTTCCGGGAATGTTTATGTGGATAAGATTAAACTCAACGACCAAGAGATTGAAAATTATACGATTCATCATAACGACATGGTGAATGGTGGTGAATTGAAGCTTTATATGAAAAGTAACCGGGAATAGTAATTGGTGTACTTTGCCAGAGAGTGTACTATTCACGCCCGATGGGAGTGTAAATGAATTAGTCAATAAAATAAAACAGAAGGAATATGATGAAGTACAAACAGTTTTTAATAGCCATAGTATTGGGTTTGATATGTATACCTGCCATCAGTCAGCTTAAAAACAAGCCTGCTCTCGAAGAGAAATTTATGGATATGGGCTTCGGTATTTTTATTCATTGGAGTTTCGACTCACAATTGGGCAGTGTGATAAGCCACTCCATGGTTGGGGCTTCGGAAGAGTATATCGATAAGTATATGAACGAGCTTCCAGAGACCTTTTACCCCGATAAATTTGATTCGGACGAATGGGCCCGGCTGTTTAAAGTGACCGGAGCCGAGTATGTTGTTTTTACCACCAAGCACCATAACGGTTTTTGCATGTGGGATACCAAAACCACCGATTTTAACATCATGAATACGCCTTATGGCAAAGATATTGTCGGGATGCTCGTAAAATCCCTGCGTAAATACGGACTTAAGGTGGGGTTCTACTTTTCTCCCGAAGATTTCAGTATTTTACATAAACAAGGTAAAATAATCTCACGCAAAGGGAAAGGAACCCAGGTGACCGATAACCCGGAATTATTGGCGTATGACAAAAAGCAACTGGACGAGTTGTTCAACAACTACGGAGATATTGACATGGCCTTTTTTGATTCTTTTAGTAAAAAACCATTGGTGCAGTGGGTACACGAGAAGTATCCCGATGTGTTGGTGACTCGCGGAGAAATGCAGACCCCTGAACAAAAAATCCCAGATGGCCCCATGCCCGGCCCATGGGAAACTTGCATGACTATGGGGACACAATGGCAATACAAGCCAACCAACGAAACCTACAAGAGCGGAACTGAAATCATCAACAAACTCATTGAGATCAGGGCCAAGGGAGGTAACTTTTTGATGAATATCGGCCCCAAGCCTAACGGTGAAATTCCGATCGAACAGGAAGAACGTTTGCGTGAATTAGGACTGTGGATGTTTGTAAACGAAAACGCGGTGAAAAAAGTCAGACCTGTGCCCGGTATGATTAAAGATGGTGATTTATGGTTTACGCAAAACGAAAAAGAAAACGCAGTATATGTGTTTATCACAAACCAACAACACTGGTTTAAAGGTTTCCGCAGAAATTTCCTGCTAAAAAACCTGAAGGCAACCTCAAAAACAGAAATTTCGGTCGTAGGGCAGAGTGATTTAGTGGTGGAGTACTGGCCCGATAATGATCCAAAATCTACCTTTGTGCAACATGAAAATGTATTGGAGATTTCCATTGCCAGGGCACACCGTTTATACAACAATAAAATATGGCCCAATGCCGTGGTGGTTAAATTAACGAACGTAGAATTCATCAAATAAAATTAACCCTATGAAACGAGCCAATAGAGGCCTTTCTCAAACAGGAAGGATATTACCGGAGCGTTCTATCGAAATGAGTTAACGAATTCTTTGAATACCCTTTAAGTAAACCATAAAATGAAAAAATGCATTTAAAAATTTAAATTATAATAAGATGAAAAAAAGTAAGTATCTGTTAATCTTATTTTTGACAATGTTTGTCATGGTATGTAACGCCGACAAAAACAAACCACACAAAGATTATGTTGCTTTGTTTAACGGAGAAGATTTGACGGGGTGGGAAACAAAAAACGGCACCGCACCTTTTAAAGCGGTTGATGGAGAAATAGTGGGAACCAACATCCCAGGCACGCCCAATACCTTTTTGTGTACCAAAGAAAAGTACGGCGACTTTATTTTAACATTTGATGCTTCATTTGGAGAAGGAAACTCAGGAGTGATGTTTAGGGCCCAAAGCACACCGGACTATAAGGACGGTAGGGTGTATGGTTATCAAATGGAAATGGACCCTACGGCTCGAGGCTGGACAGGAGGTATTTATGACGAAGCGCGCAGAAAGTGGCTCTATAACATGGAATACAATAGCCAGGCAAAATCCGCTTTCAAAAAGGGACAATGGAACAGTTATCGTATCGAGGCTATCGGAAACCATCTGAGAACCTATGTAAACGGGGTACCCATGGCCGATTTGATTGACGACGTGGATGCCTCTGGTTTTATTGGTCTGCAGGTTCACAGTATTAAGGGCAACAAACTGAAAGGGCAGCAGGTGAAATTTAAAAACATATTTATATGCACCAAAAACCTGGATGCGCATAAGACGCCCGAAAATTCGGATATTGCGCAGGTTAGCTTTTTAACCAACCAGTTAACCGAAAAAGAACAAAAGGCCGGTTGGAAATTATTATGGGATGGCAAAACCTATGAAGGATGGAGAGGTGCTAAGTTAGATGAATTCCCCCAAAAAGGCTGGGATATAAAAAACGGGGAGCTGATGGTGGAGTCATCGGGAGGTGGTGAATCCAGAAACGGTGGAGACATCGTTACAACAAAAGCATATGAAAACTTTATACTGGAGGTAGATTTTAAATTTACGAAAGCCGGAAACAGTGGGATCAAATATTTTGTGGATACAGAGCTGAACAAAGGGCCGGGCTCAAGCATTGGCTGTGAGTTTCAAATATTGGACGATGATTTTCATCCGGATGCAAAAAAAGGTAAAAATGGCAACAGAACGATTTCTTCGTTGTACGACCTGATACCTGCCAATGCACAAGAATTCAACCCGGATTTACCCTATAAAAAGCTGGTGTTCAAATATGACTGGAACCGGGCAAGAGTGGTCGTTAAAGGAAATGATGTGGAGCATTATCTAAACGGAATTTTAGTAGTTAAGTATACCAGGGGCAACCAGGAATGGCGCGACCTGGTGGCAGGAAGCAAGTATCATGTATGGCCTAATTTTGGCGAACGGAAAAAAGGCTTGATTCTTCTGCAAGATCACGGGGACGAGACATACTTTAAAAACATTAAAATAAAAGAATTGTAGTCATGGCAAATACGCGAAGAGAATTTATTAAGAAGACATCATTGGGAGCCGCAGGCTTGATGGTTGGCAATGGCCTGTTATCGGCAGCCAGTTATAAAAGAATTATAGGGGCTAACGACCGCATAAATGTGGCTGTAATAGGTCTGGGCAGGCGACTGGAGGCTTTTGTTGACCCCATTAGTAATCAGTCGAACAACATTCGCCTGCGTTATTTGTGCGATGTGATGCCGAGTCAGCTGAAAAATGCCGGAGAAGTATTTGCACAGAAAATCGACCATAAGCCGGAATTCGAAAAAGATATTCGAAAGGTGTTAGAAGATAAAAATGTGGATGCTGTTTTTAACCTGACACCCGACCATTGGCATGCTCCGGGTTCTATCATGGCTATGCAAGCCGGCAAGCACGTGTATGTGGAGAAACCTTGCAGCCATAATATGAACGAAAATGAACTGATTGTTCAAGCGGCTCATAAGTACAATAAGATAGTGCAAATGGGCAATCAGCAACGTTCATCGGTTCATACGATTAACCTTATGGAAGAAATCCACAAGGGACTGATCGGGGAACCATACAGGGCGATTGCCTTTTACACCAATAAAAGAGGCCGTGTTCCCAACCAGCAAGCGGCTGATATCCCCGGCGGATTAGATTGGGATCTGTTTCAAGGGCCGGCGATCCGACGTCCTTATACTTCCGAAACATGGAACTATAACTGGCACTGGTACGGTTGGGACTATGGAACAGCAGAGGCCGGAAACAACGGTACGCATGAGATGGACATTGCCAGGTGGGCGCTGCAGGTTGAATTTCCCAATAGAGTAGAGGTTAATGCAATGAAAGGTCATTTCAAAGATGATGGCTGGGAAATGTATGATTCGATGGAAGCTACGTTTAAGTTCGACAACAATAAATCGATTAAATGGGATGGACAAAGCCGTAATGGATTTATGACTTATGGCAGCGGTAGAGGTACCATTATTTACGGTAGCGAGGGAAGTGTGTTTGTGAATAGAAATAAGTACATCGTATATGACCGTGCAGGAAAAATCGTTAAACAGTTTGATTCTGAAACCAAGGAGTCGGGCATTGGATTAGGGGGGGGCGGAACTACCTCATCCAACCATGCTGTTAATTTTTTTAATACCATTCGAGGCAAGGAAAAATTAACGGCACCCATTGACGATGCATCGGTAAGTATGTCTATGGTGCATTATGCCAATGTGGCTTATCGTATAAACCGTGGTTTTGATATTGATAGTAAAGGTAAAATGCTTGATAAACGAGCCATGGAACTATGGGCACGCGAGTACCAGCCCGGCTGGGAAATTAAATTATAATACATGAAACGAAGAGATTTTTTGAAATTTTCAACCTCCACTGCCTTGGCAATGGGGGTTGGTTTGTATGCATGTGCTCATAAAAGCGAATTTAAACTGGCTCCTGTCCCGGACAGTAAAAGATTGCGAATAGGAATAATCGGTGTTGGTGATAGGGGAAATGGGATATTGGAAGTATTACGGAATGTACCGGAGTTTAAGGTAGTTGCCATTTGCGATATTTTCGATTATCGCATGGATGCGGCAGAAAAAAGGATTGGGAATGAGGTACAACGCTATAAGAAATATGATCAATTATTAGCGCATAAACCATTGGATGCAGTCATTATTGCTGTTCCGCTTCACTTGCATCATGCCATTGCTATGGCATCACTGGATTGTGACTTACATATCATGTGTGAAAAAGCCTTGGCGTACAGCATTCAGGAGTGCCAGGAAATAAAGATAAAAGCAAAAGGCACCAACAAGCTTTTCCAAATCTCATATCAATATCAATTGAATCCGATGTTTCAAACCATTAGGGATCTGATTAACAATGGTTACGTTGGAAGAATAACACGTATTGAAGCCCTTTGGGATCGTAATCACAATTGGCGACGTAAACTACCCGATGCATCGTTGGTAAAGGGAATGGACAAATCAAAATTGGAGCGCATCATTAATTGGCGAATGTATCAGGAATATTCGGGAGGCCTAAATGCCGAACTGGGTTCTCACCAATTTAATATGATCGATAATTTATTGGGCACCCACCCGATTAAAGTCATGGGTACCGGAGGGGTAGATTACTGGCAAGATGGTAGAGATACGTTTGACAATGTACATATGCTATTCGATTATCCCAATGGAACCAAAGTGGGATTTCATTCCGGAACAACCAATAAATATGAGGGATTTAAGTTGAAAATATATGGTAAAAAAGCCACGGTGGTATCTCACAACATGTCATCTGCCTTTATTTATCCCGAAGATGATTCCTTGGATAAGAACTGGAAAGAAGAAATTGATAGCGTTACAGGAGCATCCATCAAAATTATCGATAACGACAAGAAACGTAATATCAAACCCGTGGAGAAAGACATGGTTTACCCATCTGATAACTTCATGTACAACGCCACCTGGCTATTGTATAAAAACTTCGCTGCAGCAATTAATGGCGAGGAAGAACTAAAGCTGGGAATCGAAGATGGTTATCAAAGTGCGATTGCTGTTCATATGGCCAATAAAGCTGTGCGCCAATCAGAGATTGTAAGTTGGCTCCCTGAATATGATGTGTAGTTGAAGACATGACAGGTTATCAGGCTTACTTCCTGTATGCAATACCTACAGCATGCTGGTACTGCCCTTTTTTTATTTAACCCGGATATGCCTTAGTACCTCCTGGTCAACATTGAATGGGCCAGTATGGCGATGAACGAAAGCAGTAACAAAGTATGCGTTAAAAATGCTGAGCAAAGCAGTGTGGTAATGGATAAAACAAGGTTTTACTGAAACGAGACATAACCTCCGGTTTAAGGGCGGAATGGAAAATATAACTTTTTTTCGACCCAATGTTGTCTCAGGAAGGGGAGTATTGGGAATATATACAGACGGATGATCAAATTTTATACGAGATACATGAGTTACCGCATAAAACTATATATTTAAAGAATGAAATATTTTAAAATCCCATTGCTGATTCTATTCGCGGGTGTTTTGTTTACCTCGTGTGACGTAAAGGAAAAGAAACCTAATATTATTTATATCCTGGCCGATGATATGGGCTATGGAGATTTGAGCTGTTACGGGCAGAAAAAGTTTGTGACGCCCAATATCGACCGCCTGGCCGCAGACGGAATACGGTTTGTAAACCATTATTCCGGCAGTACGGTTTGTGCCCCTTCGCGCGGCTGTTTGATGACCGGGAAACATACCGGACATTCATATAACAGAGGCAATAAGGGGATAAAAGACAAAGGCGACTTTCCAATGGCAAAGGGTGAAGTTACGGTGGCAGAGGTACTCAAGGATGCTGGTTATGTTACGGGAATGTTTGGTAAGTGGGGACTTGGCTTTTCTGGTTCCCAAGGAGATCCAAACCATCAGGGTTTTGATGAATTTTTTGGCTACCTGCATCAAGCGCTGGCACATAATTATTACCCTTATTATTTGTGGCATAACAACAAAAAAATAGAGCTGGATGGAAATGCCGGATACTCCCAGAAGCAATATTCTCCAGAACTGATTCATGCTAAGGCGATGAGGTTTTTGGAAGACCATAAGGATACCACTTTTTTTATGTATTACCCGTCGATTATTCCTCATGCTGAACTGTTTGCTCCCGAAGAATATGTAGCAAAATATAGAGGGAAATTTTTACCCGAGTTAGACTATGAAGGTACCGATGAGGGTAAAGGCTATAAAAATGGTCGTTACGGCTCGCAAAAGGAAAGCCATGCAGCCTTTGCGGCTATGATGAATCTACTCGATGACCAAGTCGGTGAAATAATCGATAAATTAAATGAATTAGGGATTGCCGATAATACCATCATTATCTTTTCATCAGATAATGGAGCGCATGAAGAGGGTGGCGCCGATCCGGCATACTTCAATAGTACGGGAGGATTACGCGGTATTAAACGTGATTTGTACGAAGGCGGAGTGCGTGTACCCATGATTGTAAAATGGCCAGGTAAAGTTGTTGCGGGGCGCAAGTCGGAGCATATATCGGCATTTTGGGATGTTTTACCAACAGTGGCTGATATTATTGGTGTTCCGCCACCGGATAGCCTGGATGGAATATCGTTTTTACCTGAATTATTAGGTGAAGAACAACCAGCGCATAATTACCTATATTGGGAGTTTTATGAAAGGAACGGTCGCCAGGCATTGCGTAAAGGTCCTTGGAAAGCTGTACGTTACGAATTGGCATACGATTACGAAGGAACACCGGTAGAATTGTATAACTTGGAAGATGATCCCTATGAAGAACACAACGTTGCCTTAGCGCACCCTGAACTTGCCGCAGAAATGTTAACCCTTATAAAAGAAAGCCATACGCCTTCGGAAAACTTTGAATTTAAAGTGAAGAAGAATATGAAGAAAGACCAGAATTAGTAGGTGTTTTAGAAAAAAGAAAGCTTAACAATAGTAAAAGTTAAACTAACAACGTCATAATAGGCCTGTAGGAATAATGCAGACTATGCTACCTGTATTCTTCTAATAACGGGAGTTTTTCCATAAATATGAAAGCCAACAGTCAACAGACTATCGCAAACCAAATTTGAGAGACTTAATACATTGGGGGCCAGAATTACGTACGGATAGTCCGGGGCAAAATTCCTACATCATTTTATAACACCGATAATGTAGGAGAAAGGTTGGTTGTTGTTAAACCCGCCATATGCATTAGAAAATCTATTACACATTGAAATTGTTTCAAAACAAGACACTCCGCTGCTTCACTTTCAACGCACCATAACGATGCTCCCGAAAGCAATCCATAGCCGTTAACTTTAGCCATTAAAAATTAAATTAATTATTTCTGGATGCGTTTGTTTTTTCAATCTCTTTT
>NZ_JBNGOS010000027.1:0-99868 GCF_050589685.1 Saccharicrinis sp. 156 | reverse complement strand
TTGAAGTGATGCAACGAAGTGTCTTGTTTTAAAGTAATTTCAATGGGTAATAGAATTTCTAATGCATATTGCGGGTTAAAGATCAATAGCCTTGAATAGCTCCTGCTTCACCTACGGCAAAAAGCCAAGTTAAAATAACTGTTTACACATTTTAAGATATGACTAACAACATATAGTCTTTGGTTAATGATTATTTGTCCCTTTACCATTACAACAATAAATCAGTTGCCATTCTTAAATATAAGGATATAAAACAGATGTATTGTCTCTGCTATACCCAGTATTTCTCAGTGTTAAATTTAACCTTCTCTCAGTTCAATCGGATCTCCCATGTTGAATAATGAGCGTTTAATTTTTGATGCGCTAATTGTCCGGCTTCTGGCAGATATTTACAGTTAAACTAAAAGAGAGTTACGAAGTAATTTCTATCTATTCAATCGTAATTCTTAATTTGTATTGTCACTATACATCAACAAACACCCTTTTATATGGAGGGGCTATACGAATAAGCAAAGGTAGCATAGGAATTTATAGTCTTTGTTAAAATCAGATTCGCTTTTTTGCCCTTGGCGATACTGCCAACTATATCCTCCACACCCATGGCATAGACTTCATTAATTGTAGCTGCATCGATGGCTTCTTCATAGGTTCATTTTCATTTTAATACAAGCTGTAGCCACCACCAAATTCATATTTCCTGAAGGGGTGGGGCCTGGATTGTAACCCCTGGCCAAGTCATCGGCCAGCACCACAATTACGTTCGGCTGCTTTTGCGCAAATACATTGGCTATGGCCAAAAATAAAGTTAGCAGTAAGTTAGTTTTCTTCATCTTTCTATATATTATTTCTTTAGGAGCTGAGTAATTGTGTGTTGATATTCACAAAAAAACAAACACTGGTCATACATACTTCTTTTTACTTTGCTTTTTTCCGGGCCTCCTTCATTTCATCGTAAGTACCCGTCAGGTATGGCTTTTTATCTACAGCATTTGCACTTCTATCAAAGAGTATGGAATACTTTTTATAATCATGCTCGTCGATCACTTCCTTTTTTAAAAGTTTAAGATCAGCATCATATCTTTTTCGCATTTTCTTGAGCTGAGCGGCATATTCTGGGTTATTGATGACATTTTTCATCTCTAACCGATCTTTACCAACATTAAAAAGTTCTTCGGTAGGTTTCATTCTTTCATCAGCATACTGCCAGTAAATGTATTTCCATTCTTTAGAAACAATAGCCATCTCCTGAATTTCATCATTGCCCCACATATTTAAAAGGGTGATTGTTTTTCTTTTAATTCCGTTTTTCTTTTTCATTAAAGGAATCAAATTTTCACCATCCATATTATCCGGAATGGCTTCTCCTGCATAACTTAAAATGGTTGGCGCCATATCAATATTACCCGCTACTCGTTCCCTGACAACACCTTTTTGTTCTTTTGGTGCCCGAGGATCATAAATAATTAAAGGTGATTTTGAAGCTTCTTCGTATGGTAATACTTTACCTGCCAGGCTATGAGCCCCACAACTATAACCATTATCCGAGGTAAAAATAATAATGGTATTATCAGCTACTCCTAATTCATCCAATGACTTCCGAATCATACCCAAAGCGTAATCCACTCCATGAATCAGTTGATTGTATCCGCGGATTGCCTTTTGATAACTTTCTTCTGATTCTCTCCAAAAATCATACTCCTTATACTGACGTCCACTTTTAGCCTGAGGTGAAAGGTGCTCGCCATCTTCTACTCCATAATTATCAGGTTTCTGATATGTCTTGCCTTTATAAACTGCATCAAAATATACATCAGGTGTAAATGGAAGGTGAGGTGCTTTAAAACTGATAGACATACAAAATGGTTTACCACTAACTTTAGCATCTTTGATAAAATCATGTGCCCAGGCACCATACGCTCTGCTGCTATGTGGATACTTATCCGCATATTGAGCGATATACTTGTTTTTTTCAGTTTTATAGTTGGTCTGACCTAATCCGCCACCCCATTTGTCAAAAGCGTCTATCGGAAGTACATCCCAGTTTTTATCATCCCAACTTTGACCATCGGAAACTGCGAATCCAAATTTACCAGCAAATCCAGTGAAGTAACCAGCTTCTTTTAAAAGGACAGGATAGGACTTTTGAAACTTTTCAGTTTTTAAAGGACCGTGCATAAAATTACAACCCGTTTTATACTCGTACATCCCTGTCATAATAATGGCGCGGCTGGCCATACATATGGAAGTGGTATTGTAATAATTGGCAAAACGAACACCTTCTTTTGCCAATTGGTCCATATTGGGAGTTACGACCTGGTCGTTTCCATAACATCCGGTAGCGATTGCTGTTTGGTCATCGGTTAACAGAAAGATAATATTTGGTCTGTCTTGACCTGTGAGTTTAACACAGAACAATATTAAAAGACCAATTAAACCTTTTTTAAGTGAGTAATTCATCATTCTATTTTTTTAATTTGAAAATTAACATTAACTAACTGATTTATAAATAAATAATATTACACAAATACTTTTACACCCGTTAATTAAAGCTATTTAAGCTGTTTTTTTTACGCCCGACTCGCCCAAAGCAAATTCCCTTAAGCGTTTTAATTCCATTTCAAACTAGTTATTCCCTTTTTCTTGAGAAAAGGGGAAAACCTGCATCTATATCCGTAGGGAAAGGGTTTCAGTATGTTTCTGTATCTTTAAAAGTCCCCATCCCTCCGCTTACCGAGGAGTACTTCCCCCGGCCCAAAGCCAGGGGAAGAGCCATTATATATTGTAAATTATTAATGATGATAACCTAACCTTTATATTTAGTTGTTAACCAGAGATATAAGCTAATGTCATTTATCACGTAACTTATAAAAAAAGAATAACCTATAACCTCTGCTACGGCAAAAAATTATTCAATAAATTTACCAAGAATCCGGGTCTCCTTTCTTGTCTAAATTAATACCCGGAACCTAAATTAGCATTTGTACATGGCAACCTTTCTGACCATCCGGTTTCTTTTTACCATTTACTGAACCAGCCAGCGGAAGATAAACGGCAATTAGTAAGAAATGATTTTTTCATTTCATTTTAGTCGAATTTGAGTTTTACCTGCCTGTTACCCGTCTGTAGGAACGGACAGGGCAGAATATAGCCGTCAGGCTAAGGAATACTGTCATAATTAAAGCCAACAATATTACAGCTAATTTCTCAAACAACACACAGTCAAATATTTACTAAAAAATAACGAGATGTTGTTAATTGCAACCAAGCTTATTTTACATTATCTCATAAACTTACTATAAAATGAAGTGAAGAAGAATTTATAATTGGGGTATAACGGTAACAAGTTATACTAAAAAACGGTTCTGATTGATAATAAACCAGAACCGTATCAACTGGGAAATCTACTTTTTAATGAATTTATGATATGTTGTTAAGTCTTCTGTTTCGATTCGCAATAAGTAACAGCCATCTACTAATGAAGAGAGATCAATTCTAGTATCATTGGTTGTCAACATAGGATCTCCAGCCGAAGTAACAAGGGAATAATTGGCTTCTTCATTAATGCCTTTAACAAATAAAACTGATTCTGCCGGATTAGGATATATTACCAAACCATCCCGCCTTGGATATTTTACAGCCGTATCGATCTTTTTGACGGTTACTTGTACTGCAATCTCATCGCTACCCAAGCCGTTACCTACGTTTAATGTAAAAGTCATTACGGAATCGTTCTGAACATTAGGTGCTGTAAAGGTGACTTTGTATTTATTGATTTCAGCATCGGTCACCTCGGAAGGAACTGTCCAATCATACTCCAGTTGTGAACCGATTGAACCATGGGCATATAATGTAATTTCTTCACCCATGTTTACGGTAGCATCAGCACAAACAGCTTTCACCTCATCTGTTTTAATAATTCCCTTGTACCAGCCCGATCCCCATGCGGCGCTGTAAATAATATTTTCATTATAAGGGTCAAATTCAATGTCCACCATTTTATCGGGTTGGCCAAGGCCTTTGTTAATTCTTACCCATGTTTCACCATCATCTTGCGAGAGGTAAAAACCCGGATTTTTAAAAGTGCCTCCTACCTGACCGGCTGCATTTACCAATATAATATCCGAATTTACAGGAGAGGTTTCCACATGCCAAACATAAGGTGCCTCAAAGAAAAGTTCCCAGGTTTCTCCCTCGTCTTTACTTCTATAAACTCCTCCTGCACCAAAATCTCCAGTCCTGGCTCCGCATGAGATATACATATATTTTGTGTTTGGATCGATGTAGATGTTGTTTACGGATCTGATTGGAGAAGGAATAGTCATTTTACTCCAGTTTACAGCTTTGTCGGTTGATTTATACAAACCATAAGGGTCGTTGTTGCTCCATTGGTTTAAGGCAGCAAAAAGAGTCTCAGGGTTATCCGGGTGTAAAATAATCCTATTTACACTGCCTCCCGCAGGTATCCAATCGTTACTTGCTGTCCATGTGTTACCGCCATCTGTTGATCTATAAACGCCATATTCACCCATAGTAAGATCTTCGCCGGGACCTGAGTTTGTACCACAGGATATTGGTTTATATATGGCCGTGAAGTACATATTTTCAGGATTTACCGGATCAATTTTCAGACAATACTGACTGGCTGTGGCTTCCCACGAACCATTATCAGTATCAAATATCTGAACTACATTGTGCCATGTTTTGCCCCCATCCGTACTTTTTCTTAACCATCCTCTGTGTTCCTGGCGCCAGGCCAATATAAAAATAGTATTCGGGTCGTTAGGGTGTACTGCAACTGTGGAAACTGAGTGTGCTCCGTGGTTTCCGTTGATATCATGAACTTGTCCTTCTATTTGAGTAACAGCCACCGCATCTTTATCTGCATAATCTTCAATGTCGGCAGTTTGCCAAAGGCCGTGCTCGCCACTGCAAAGCAACATACGATCAGGAATACCGGTTTTTGACAGAATAAATCGTCCCGGTAGGTTACTGTCGCCCCGACCAATCCACGCACCACTTCCGGGTGAAGTTTCAATATCGTCTATTTGCTGCCAGCTATCTCCGCCATCAATTGAACGCTGTGTTTGCTGATTGATGCCAATAAACACATCACCATTAACATTAATGGCAAGGTGTCTGCAAGCCGATGATGATTCGAGCGATTCATCCAGTGAAGCTTGTAAGTGTGCAAAATCCACATTAGGTGTAGTTGTCATTCCTTTACCGGACCAATATCCCGCATCAGAACCGGCATGCCAATAGGTGCCATGTTTAGTTACTATTTTCCAGCTTTGTCCTCCGTCAGCGCTTTTCCAAATATCACCGGGGCCAAATGATTTATCATGCCTTTGGTTGGCAAAAAGGTAAATTTCGTTTTTGTTTTTAGGGTTTACCACCAAACGGCGAAAAACCTGTAAGGTGTTTGTTGGGAAATCTTTGGCAGCTATAATACTTTTATCTACACCTAACCAGTAAGCAATAAGCTTGTTGTAATTGTCTCTAAACGTACCGTTTGTAATTTGGTTGAAGTCCAGGCCTAAGTCTCCGGTAATGTTTGTCCAGTTTTCACCGCCATCGGTACTTTTAAATACACCTCCTTTTGTGGCTATGGTATTGCCACTTTGGGTATACACAGATTGTTCAACTGTGTAAAGAATATATTCTCCGGTTGAAGGGTCGTAATATTCATCTAAATCTTTTGGGAGATTATTGGGTAAACCTGTGTTGCTGGGATTCCAGGTGGTTCCGCCATCGGTACTTAAAAACATTCCCTGTCCGGTTGCAATCAATATCCTGTTCGAATTTTCAGGGTGAACCCTGATTCTTCCCACATCTAACATATCATCAATCCCGGTAGCTATTTTTTTGAATGTGGACCCTCCATCTGTGGTTTTAAGAATATAACCATAAGCAGAGATAGGCCGGTGTGTTCCCTGTGGATTAGCTGCTGACCTCCAATTTCCTTTCACATCCCAAAACCCTCCAGCACCAATATACCAGGTATTGTCATCGTTCGGGTCAATAACAACCCTGGAGTGTGCATTGTACCATGGGCTTTCAGCGGCGTGCGGAATGTAATAAATCTGTTTCCAGTTTCTTCCCATATCATTGGTAATAAACACCTTCCCTCGTCTTTCGATGGCTACCCCAAAATCAGGATTTGATTTTGAAAAGGTAAGGTCGTTAACCCGTTCCAGGTCCAAACCGTCACCATCAGAGTCTTTTAAGGTTTGCCATGTTTCCCCATTGTCCCAGCTACCATAGGCAACGTGCATATCAGGTCCCATAAACATCACCTCAGCTTCTGTTGGGTGGCACCAAAATTCTTCATTATAACCAGACATACCCGGGCCAAACTGTTTCCACTCCACTAAATCGCTTGATTCAACTCTTTCTTTTTGCAGTTTCTCCCAAAAGGTTAGTTCAGGTTCAGGGAAAGTATTTTTGAGCACCGCATAACCATTTGCAGTGTTCATTTCCCACACCAGGTCGAAATCAAAAGTGGGGTAATTGCTTTGCACCAACAAGGCAGCTGCATCCAGAGATGTCGCATCTGTTTCTGTGCCTCCTGAAGTAGAAGAATATACCGAATTAGTAGGTGATATGCCACCTTTCTCTGGATGAACAGATACGGTAGCATAATCGGTATTGGTTGAGCCATAAAAAGCAATGCGATTTATTTTATGCTCCCCCCTTGTGCAACCGACTACACCAGCGCTTCTCCAACTCGCAGAAACAGTAGAGGTACTGTAACAGTCTTCTACTGTGTTAGTGCCGCCTTCCCATAAAACACCGATTAATCCGCCGGTCCAACCACCGTTACAATTTATATTACCTCCTAAACTGTAACATTTTGAAACGATACCCCCATCTAATTGTCCTACAAGCGCACCTACTTTAGAACTATTCGTCCATGCTGTTACTGTAATGGAGGGATTGATAAGCCCTAGTTTCTCCAGTGTACCATTGAATGCGCCAAAAAGTCCTGTTCCATTTCTAACCACATCATATCCATCAGGTTCGCTGAAAACGGGAACGGGCGTTACGGTTAGGTTTGAGATGGTTTTAGCATTACCATTAAAATTACCTGTAAAGATAGAAGCCATTGAACCAATTGGGGTAAAACTTTTACCATTCATATCGATATTTTCGGTAAGGATAAAGCTTTTACCACTCCAATGCGCAGGTGTATTGGCTAATGTTACCAGCTGATCCGCCGTTGCAATTTGATATGGGTCATCCGATGTCCCGCTTCCTCCATCATAATTTTGGGCTTTTAGTCCCAACGATAGTGCTAATAACACTCCAATAAATAGTAAAGATATTTTCATTACAATCTCCTTTTAAGTCAACTTTCTATTTTAATTCTTTACAAAGTTGTAAGTTTCTTAACTAATGTTAAAGGAATAATTTGTTCTAAAAGGAGGTATATATGAGTTTTAAACCAAATTTTACCCCATATTTGGTTGGTGTTTAGTTGCAGTCGAGTTGGATTGTTTAGTATAAAGCAAACTATTTATCAACAAAAAGATAACTCTTCGATAATTTTAAGATTATATTTTATCTGTTCAAATAAATATTAAAAGAGAAAGATGATTGGAATAAAGAAGGGGACCATTTACTTCCCCAACATCATCTTAATAATCTCCTTATCTGTTTCTTTCATGCCTACACTACCTAGTCGGCCAATATTTTTAATCGTGTTTTCTACGCCCTTTTGAATAATACCGTCGCCACCATAAAATTGCTGACCGTTTTTATACATATGGTAACCCAATATCCCTGCTTCCACGGCTGAGGCAATTTTTCCTGCACAAGAAGGCTTGGCGCCATCACATACAATCCCCGAAACAATGGCCAGAGCGTTAACTATGGTATGCGCCACCTCTTTAAATCCGCCACCGCAAATCCATGTTATTCCTGCCCCCGCTCCTACTCCTGCCGAAACAGCACCGCAATAAGCCGACAAACGACCAATGCCTGTTTTCTGGTGGATAGTTACCAGATTGGATACTACCAAAGCACGGTATAAAGTTTCCTGTTCAACTTTAAGTTCCTTAGCATACTCAATAACGGGCACCGAAGTAGCCAATCCCTGATTGCCACTTCCGGAAACAATGACCACAGGCAGTTCACAGCCACTCATCCTGGCATCGGATCCGGCCGCCGCCAATGCTTTGGCACGTACTTTAATATCATCACTTCCCCAAGTGTCAAGCAATACAGAACCCACATTAGCTCCCCATTTACCTATAATACCTTCGTTTGCTATGGCCATATTATACTCTATCTGGCGCTGCAAAACATCTTTTACTTCCGCTATATCAACAGATTCGGCAAAATCTAAAATGTCCTCTACGTTCATGATAGAGCGGTCTGTTTTATGTGACGGACTTACATCGTCACAAGGGAGTGTGTTATGAACCGTTTCATCGTTTTTAGTGATACGAACAATATTGGTATGATAATGTGAAATTTGAACGGCAGCGCATGAATCTTCGGAGAACGCTTTAACAACTATATCGAAAATTAGCCCGCTTTTAGATGCTTTTACCGTTACTTCTTTAGAATCCAGAAATTCTTTAATGGCCTTTCTTTGGTTATCGCTAACCTTAGAAATTACCTCCAATGCCTTATTGGCATCACCTGCAATTATTCCGGCAATGGCAGCAGCTTCAATACCTTTTAAATTACCGGTATTGGGAACAACAACGCTCTTTACGTTTTTTATAATGTTATCACTTGCCTCTATCTCCACGCGTTGTGGTGTTTCTCCTAATATTTTTTTAGCTGCTGCTGCCGCATATGCGATAGCAATAGGTTCGGTACAGCCCATGGCAGGCATTAATTCTTCGCGCAAAATGTTAAGGTAAGCCGAATATCGTAAGTCTGTTCTTTCCATGCTAAATCATAAATTCATTATTATATCTATACTTGAAACCTATTTCACGGTCTCACTTATTAAGACATTCAAATACCGGAAAAGGGTGAATAAAAGGATGAAAATAACAGATGACTTTTGACAGGCTTTTAAATCTTAATAGATCGTTAATCCCTTTTCCCGAATATCCTGGCAAAAAATGGCAGAATATTGGATAAGGCACGCAAACAACTTACCCAAACTAAAAACTTTTTTTGGTTTTGGCTTGTCCTGGTTGAGCTAAGTCATTCTAACTTTCTTCATTTGTCACGTCGCTATAGCCGCGGGCTAATTAGATTTCTATTAGAATTTCATACAATAAATCGGAATTATTTTTTACTTTTAATCCATTTCTTTCAAATGGAATTAATTTTTAAAAAAAGCTTGGTATAAAAGAGTGCATGCCAACATTGGTGCATTATAAATGCAAATGAACTAATATTAATTTAAAAAGAAGATTATGATTTTAGGAGTATCACAATGGCTGAGCGACAAGTTAGGTTGGAACGTAACCACCATACGAATTGCTTTTGTTGTTTTAGTTTTAGCCTTTGGTACAGGTTTAGGTCTATACCTTATCTTATGGTTAGTTAAATTATTATCGAAATAGGTAACAGTTAAGACTAAAAATATAACATTTCATGCCCATTTAGGGCAATCATATCTAAAGCCAAAAATGAAGACCCTCCAACATAAATGCCTGAGCTAATAGTATTTGATGCAAGAAATCGTATTACTTACTGTCTTGTCAGTTTTGAATAGCCAATAATCAATTCATCAGTTTTTGTCTTTCCCAATAATTTACAAGTAAAGTTTTTATCAGTTATTCCATTTCCCTTTCCATCAAACTCAATAATTAGATCATTACCTTTTTTTCTGGTTTTGTTAACTTGGCAACCTCTTCCATAGTCCACCTGTTCGCATGCTCCCAAACGAAGACTTTCAATTTCTATATCTTTTTGGGCATTAAAACCTTTCTCTGAAAGGATTAGAATTTTAATCTTTTTCGTATCACCATTAACCTTATTCTTATTCAGCATTTTAATCCGCTTATGCACCACTAATGGCATAATGATGTTTTTAGAACTATGCTTGTCTCTGGCCAAATCATCTTGTTTGGGTACATCGATAACAGCTAAAGATAAATGTGTTGCCCTGCCATACTCATCTGTTAATAAATGCGGGCGTTCGAGTTTATACCAATGGGTTTGCGTTCCGTCTGTGTATGAAGTATTGTTAGGGGTATAGGCTGTACCAGGGCTAAATTTCCAGTTAATGCCATCAGGGGAGCGAAGATAAATTGCCCGGTATTCGATAAAAGCATTAATCATCATATGATATTGAACTTCATCTTTCCATAGCACGGGATCTTCAAAGTTGGAGTTTCTATACTTTTCAGGTATAATCGAGTTGCCCTGCAATGGTTTTGTCAATACTTTATACGGTCCTAAAGGATCTTTTCCTTCACTCATCATCATAGCTCCTCCTTTGGTGACAAACAAAAAACGACCGTCGTGCAAATGAACCCCGGATAGGTTTCTTTCAAAGCGATAAAAACGTTCCGGTTTCTCTAGTTCCGTATTTTTATCAACTGTCATCACGCCTAACCTCTTCCATAAACCAGCCATCGATTTAGAAGTAAATAAAGTGGGCTCCCAGTTAATCAAAGAATACATCATGTAGGTGCCGTCGTTTAATAGGACAATATCAGGATTATGACCTAATCCATCAGCATGATCATATGCAATATCTTTTTTTACTTTATACGGCCCCGTTGGTTCATCTGCTACAGCATATGCTACGGTGGAGCGAGGCCATTCCCAATGCCCTTTTGTAGCATTGGCAGGCCAGCGTGTAACATTCATATGGTATTTACCATCCTTATCTTTTACCGGACGTCCTCCCCAATAACTCCATTCTGGTTCTTCTATACCGTTATGTATATCCCGAGGTAACACGCCATCGGCACCCCAAGAATTTGAAGTCAGCTCTGTATGAATTGGCATAGGAAGAATCAAATCGCTAAATGATGCCCCTTTAACCATTTTAACTTTTGCTTGTAAAACCTTTGAAGGTTCACTCATATTTCCGCTGTGATCATGGGCATAAACCACATAGGTATTCCGAATATCTTTGGTAGGTGTAAAATCCAGATAGTTATTTTTAACTATATTATGTGCGATTTCCTGTAGATTGTTTCCGTCAGCATTGCCCCTATATACCGAGTAATTCGCCACATCTTTATCTTTACTTTTAGTCCATGATATTTTTATTTCAGAGTCAAATGTTTCAGCTTTCAAATTTGTGGGGGCAGCAGGAGCTACATGATCTTTTTTCGCAATAAGAACCTTGTTGGATGCGCCAGATTCCCTTGAGCTGAAACGGGTTACCACATAGGTATAATTTACCCCGTTGATTAATGTTGTATCCAGAAAGGATTTACCCGATGTTTCACCAAGCTTTTTGTAAACTTCTTTATCGCTAAATTGACGATATACATAGAAGGTAGCATTCTCATCTGCCCAGTCATCCTTCCAGCTTAACTTAATTCCTTCGGGAACAACTCCGGCTGATAGTTCCGGCCCGATAAAACCCTTATCCACCACACTTACATTTACATAGTGCAAGAATACTTTAATCTCATCTTCCGAATAAAACGTTGCCCGAACAAAAGGAAAACCCGCTTTAGCGTCGTCATCGTTTAATGTATATGTTCCGCTAAAATGTTCTACTATTTTATCGGAACCCTTCAATTTCACTTTGTTTGCAACAATTCGCTCGTGCTCCCCAAATACAAGGGCTAATGAAATACTTCCACTGCTGATATATTCCAAATCAGCACCAAAGCTCCAGTTCATAATATCACCTCCCCTGGTTTTTTGATAATCCGGGTTGGTATTTAACAACCTCGATTCAGCAACACCCAAATCATTGCTACTATACATGGTTCCATAATGAATCCCCATTTTGTACTCGCCAAGTCCTTCAATATTATACGTTTTCCAGAATGGCGATTGTTTGGATTGACGCCAATAGCCTCGTACCAACTCAAAGTCGCCATCGTTAACATTGCTGTGAGGGGCGTTATCACCTAAAAGCACAATTTGGCCTTCTATTGATGAAGCAGTAAATAAAACAGCAAATAGAGTGAAATAAAGTTGCTTTAAATTGGGACTGCTGAAATGTAAATGTAGCCACATGATAACTTGATTTATAATTTTTTTGATCCAGCCAAACATACTTAATCATTATCAAAAGATAAATAAATAATGCTTATTTTAGGTTATTTAGCGGTTAAATGATAGGTTAAATTTCTTTATCCCTTCAGCCTCGGGTCAGAAAATGGTTTCAATGCCAGTAATGGTTCCTCTGGCCGATGTATTGGAAATTACACGACAAACAGCTGTTTTGGCATTTAATACAGGCTACGAATTTTCAAACATGATGATACCTGCGAAAAGGGGTACTTATGGCGATCGTTGGTATAGTTCAGGTATCGTTTGAAAATAGGTTCAACCCGCAATATGCATTAGAACTTCGTCGTGAACATTGAAAGTGCAATAAAACCAGGCTTTACTGAAACGAGGCATAACTTGTCCCGATTACTTTAGGGAGCATCGTTATGGTGAGTTGAAGTGAAGCAGCGGAGTGTCTTGTTTTGAAACAATTTCAATGTGTAATAGATTTTCTAATGCATATGGCGGGTTCAAATATATTTTCCCACTTTTTATCAGCATGGCGGTCATAGCTGGCGTTATTATGATGCTAGCGGTGACAATAAACTATTGATGCAATACCTCACACGGCAATATTGAGGTATCCTGTGCAACGGGGGTACCAACAAATCGGTGCAAGGTTATTGAAGACCAAAATGTGTTTGCATCAATTCGGGAAAAGGATTTTTCAAATAGTCCCGTACCTTCATATAAATCTGCGAAGTAGTCTCGTTTTGCGGCATGGTGTTATAAATCATTTCCAGGTATCCTTTTTCCTGCAGAATCTGCAGAGAAGGCTTAAAATTGAAGTCAAACACCCACGATAGCTGCATGACCTTAATGTCTACCTGATTTCTAAGGTTCTCCCGGGCAATCTGTTCTTTTGCCAAAATTTGATCCAAAACCCGATCAGAAACATTTTCTCCTTCAGGCATTTCCCAGGTAAGCGTATGGTTTCGCTCATTTTCGCAAGTTGTGTAATAATCTGTTATTACTTTAAGAATATCCAACTTATCGGCATCGCGGATAAGCTGGGCGAAAAAAAGGTTTTCTCCAGAAAGATCTTCGGGTAGCTTTAGTTTGTTATGGTGACGAATTGCAACCAACAGTTTTTCAGCCTCTTCAAATCCTTCAAGAAATTTATCTTCTTGTAAAACCTCAACTGAATATTTTGCATGGTCGACAGAAACAGCATCGTTAAAGGTATTGAATTCAACCAATTGTTTGAACCGACCAATGTCGTGAAACAAACCTATGGTAACAGCGAGGTTCCTCGAATTGGGATCAAGTTTTAACTTGTCTGCCAATTGCCCACAAATTTCGGAAACCCGATAAGAGTGTTCATGTTTAATTTTAAAATTTCGTTTCTGATCTTCACTAAGTATGTTAAAAGAAGAATAGTAAATGTCGAAATTTAGCCGTGCATGCTTAATCCAGTTTTCCATAAGAACCAATATTATTAGCGCAAATGTAGAAAATAAATTCACCTCGAAAACTTAAATTTTGTTATCTAATCCTGTAGTTTTATTTCACGCCAAAATCATAAATCACCACTTCTTCGTATTTCTCTCCAGGCCTGATTAAAGTTGGGGGGAAATTAGGACAATTAGGTGTATTCGGATAATGTTGAGTTTCCAGGCAAAATGCCATATGTTTACCATATTGAGTTCCTTTTCCAATAAGTTGGTCACTTATTGCGTTTCCTGAATAAAACTGAACTCCAGGTTGGGTGGTACTAACTTCCAAAGTTCTGCCTGAAGCCGGTTCATATACATCTATTACCTTTTTAAATTCGCCAATTGGTTTATTAAAGCAATAATTGAAATGATAACCTCCATGGTTCAACTTATGGATATTCTCACCAATAGGGGTTGGAGAAGTTAAGTCCCAGTCCGTACCTTTTACCGTTGAGATACTGCCGGTCGGCACAATATCTGCATCAATCTCAGTATAATTATCTGCATCTAATGTAATGATATGTTTATAGATGGGTTCTTTGCATCCGGTCAAATTAAAATAACTATGTAGGGTCATGTTAATATGGGTAGCTTTATCCGTCACGGCTTCAAATTTAACATGGATAGCATCATCATCAGTCAAGTTATAGGTCACATACGCATCAACGTTACCAGGAAATCCTTTGGTGCCATCAGGTGAGAAATAGTGCATTTTTATTCCTTTACCCAGTTCGTTTTCTATTATTTCACTTTCCCAAACTGTTTTATCAAATTCATTAGCCCCATGTGAGCAATGTTTGTTGTTATTTGCATCCAGATGATAGGTGACAGAATCAATCGCAAACTCTGCATTTCTAATCCTGTTAGCTACGCGACCTATTACTGCACCAAAACAAGGATGCGGTTCGGTATATTGTTGTAAGTTATCGAAACCCAATACCACATCGTCCATATTACCATTTTTATCTGGAACAACAACTGAAGTGATAATTCCTCCAAGGTTGGTTATTTTAACCACCATTCCTTTGGAATTAGTTAAGGTGTAAAGCGTAATTTTTTCGGAATCAATATTGCCCCAATGTTGTTCGGTGATAGCAGTTTTTTGCGCTTTACAGGATAATACTGTAATGGACAATGCTAATAAAATAAGATGTTGGTTTTTCATTGTTTGATAATGGTAAGATAAATAGAGAACTAATATCAATATAATTTTTGAGTTTTATGCAGAATTATGTGAATGAAACCGACATAGCCGAAGCAAATAATTGAGTACACAATCTTGCTAAATCGGGAGGGGAAGGACAGACAACAGCCCTGATTATATATATGCTTTGCCATTTTTACAAACAAATAAATTTTAATTTCTAGTAATACCTTTTCCAGAGTTTAAACTTTGGAAAAGAATTCATTTATTAAGTCATCGCTAAAAATAAATTGCTAATTCCTTTCTATTTTAACGACATAAGCAAAGTCGCAGGGCTTTTCCTTAGGCATTGTTACTTTAAGGCCATCTATGGTTTGCTCCCACTTTAGATCTTCTTTAGATCCCAATATGCATACAGACTTAATATCACCAGGAAACAGTTTCCCCATAGAACCAAGTGTACGAATAATCAATTCTTCGCCTGGCCAATCCAATACAATTGCATACAAGTTTTTGCCATTTTGTGTAAAGCGGATGTCTTTGGCAGTATACTTCGGGATTAGGTTACCTTTATCTTTTCCTTGCCCATGGTGTCCCGGATTAGTAACCTCTGTTGGACCTTCACCAAAGAAAACCCAAGGTATGGTGCTATAAATAGCCTCACCATTAATTTTTAACCAAGAACCCATTGCATACAGCTCTTTCGTAATTTCAGGAGCAAAAGTTCCATCAGCCTTCGGAGGAACGTTTAACAACATACGGCCGTTTTTACTGGTCATATCCACCAGCATGTCTACCAAAGTTCCCGCATCTTTAGGTTTGTTTACCGGGTTATAAAACCAGGTAGATTTCCATTCGAAGTGGCGTTGCATGTTGACATCAGCCATCCAAGGGTCATATTGAAGGCCGATCAGATTTCCGTCCTCAATATCCCGCATACCTATTCCAACAGGAACATCATGTGATTTATAGATAAATTCTACCTCTTTATTCCATTCCAGTCCCTTATTAAAATAATGGGCAATCAGTTTTTGCTGATATCTTTCCGGCGTACCGCCAATATTATAAGTTTCGTTAGGCAATAACCTGCCTCTATCCGCATAACCTTTAAGTTCGGCACCTACAGTTCCTCCAAATCCGGTATCGAACCAGATCATATCCGGTTGGTATTTATCAACAGCTTCGGTGATTCGGTCATACCAGGCATCAAAAATTACTTCGCCCACTCTGCCATCATTCATGGTCGCGTATTTTGAATTATCTTGACGTGGATCCAAATATGTACTATCCTTTAACGATAAAGTTCCCCACATCCTACTCCAAAAATCACCTGTATGAAAGGAAGATACAATGGGCATATTTCTTTTACGAAGCTCTTTGGCCAATTCTCCATAGATATCAATTTTAGGCCCATGGTTAACCGAATTCCAATCTGTTAAATCACTATCCCAATTCAATAATCCGCTTCCATGCCAGGCAACGGGTCCTCCAAATTGAGCACCAGCTTCCTGAAACAGGTCAACCCATTCTTTAGCATTAAATTTTTCTCCTTTCCATTTTTCAATGGCTTCCAGTTTTGTTATTTCATCTTTCTCATAAAGCCTCTGAACTGTTTGCGGTCCCCAATGACAATAAATACCGAATTTCATTCCATCCAACCATTCAGGAGTAGTATGTTTTCGTAAAGATGACCAGCTTGCTTCATACTGTTCGTGTTTTGTTTCAGAGTGCGATTTTTCTTTGGTTGCTGAATTGCAACTTAACAAAACTACAACTAAAATTATTGGAAATATATTTTTCATTTTTTATAGCTTGTTTCTTTCAATTTTAAGTACATAGGCAAAATCACATGGTTTTTCTTTCGGAAACTGAACGCTTAAACTTTTGGCATTTTGAGTCCATTTCAATTTTGTATTACTCCCTATTAAGCTGATGCTTTTAATTTCGTTTGGATATAATTTTCCGTTGTAACCCAACGCCTTGAAATCAAGCTTCTCTTCAGGCCAGTCCAATACAATGGCAAATATGTTTCCATCTTTTTGCGTATAGCGAATATCTTTTGAAGTATATTGAGGAATCTCTGTTCCTTTGTTTTTTCCTTGTCCGTGATGCCCGGGGTTTTTAATATAGGCGGGGCCTTCTCCGTATATGGTCCAAGGTGTAGTGCCGTATATTGCTTCACCGTTTAATTGAAGCCAGTCACCAATTTTGTATAACTCCTGCTTTACATTTTCGGCAAACGAACCATCGGCCATGGGAGGAACATTCAAAAGGATTCTACCATTTTTTGAAGTGATATCTGCCAGCATATCTACAATGATATTGGCATCTTTAATCACATTTTTAGGATTATAAAACCAAACCGTTGGCCAAGTTATGTGCTGCTGCAAGTTAATGTCGGCCATCCAAGGATCAAACTGCAAGCCATCCAGGTTACCGTTTTCAATATCGCGCATAGCCACACCTGGAGGTATATCGAAACTTTTGTAAATTAGCTCTACTTCTTTACCCCAGTCCATAGCTGCATTAAAATAACTGCTGATGTATTCCTTTTGAATATCTTCGCGAATGCCATCAATGGCAAACTCATGTTTCGACTTTACATCTGTTATTTTACCGCCTACCAATTGCTTTCGTAATTCAGGACCAACAGTTCCCCCAAAACCTACATCAACCCAAACCATATCGGGTTGATATAGTTCATAACCTTCTTTCATACGATCTAGCCAGCCTTGTAAGTATTCATTCGTATACCTCCCTTCAGGACCATGCACTTTCGGTGTATTTCCATTTCGGGCATAATCACCTTCTGGGCTTAAATAACTATTGTCTGCTTTGCTCATTGGCCCCCACAATGTTGAACTATGGAACGACGCCATCAGTTTCATGTCAGTTTTGCCGATTTCTTTGGCCAACTCTCCATAGATGTCAATTTTTGGCCCTTTTTGGGCAGAGTTCCAGTCTGTAATCTGGCTGTTCCAGTTTAAGCAGCCGTTTACGTGCCAGGCTACCGGACCGGCAAATTGGGCGCCAGCCTTTTGAAATAGATCTACCCATTCGGTCGCGTTGAATTTTTCACCTTTCCAATGCGCGATAGCTTCAGAATCGGGCATATTGTTTTTGCCTAACTCCAATTTTACCGATTGCACTCCCCAATGACAGTAAATACCAAACTTGGCATCCAGCAACCATTGTGGTGTTTCATGTTTTTGTAAAGAAGACCAATTAGTCTTGTATTTTTCTTGTGCCTGTGTTTTTTCTTCTTTAGGCTTGGATGTGCATCCAAATAGTATTACAAAAACAAGCGGTAATAATAGATTCTTTTTCATGATTATTTTAATATGGTTGTTCTTATTGTTTATTGCGGTGTCAACATTTTATAGGATAATTTATGCTCTTCCATGATATTCCCAAATTCATCAATTAATCTGAAAGTAACTTGAGGTTCTCTTTTTTGCGTGTTAAAAGTGAACTCACCAAAAGCTTTTAACCCTAGTCCTTTATAACCAAACAATTGATTTGTTGGATCTTTTGCCATCGCATCGGGGCCGGGAACACCACCTAATGAAGCAGCTTCAAATTCATACAACTTAAATCCAGATTCTCTGGGAATGGTAAAACCTCGTGCACCATGTCGGTCACCACTAATCAGTAGTACCCCGGGAATGTTTTCTTTTTCTATCAGGCTAAATACCTCCTCCCTTGCCTGCTTATCCCAGGTTCCCCAAGAGTCTTTACCGTTTGATATATCATCGCTCCACATGGTACCGCTTGAGATTATTTTGAAAGGTGCATCAGAGTTTTTTAAAGCTTTTTTTAACCATTCAAGCTGCTCTTCTCCCAAATATGAAGCATACTTATCCCTTTCCTGGACCTTACGGCACGACCTGGTGTCGAGCATTATTAATTCAACCTGACCTATTCGAGTTTTGAAATAAACTCCTTCTGCATTTCTTGGAGGGTTGTTCCAATTATGACGCCATATTTTACGTATCTCTTCCCTGTCTTTGGCTGTAAACTTTCCGGAAACGCCACTAAGGTCATTATTCCTATAATCGTGGTCATCCCAACTGGTATATAAGGGCGTATTTGCTGCGAGTTTTTGCCAGGGTCGTGATATATCCCTTAGCTGATAATCGGAACGGTGCATGCCAAAATTTTTGTTCCTGTCATCTACTGCGATATCTCCCAATAACATCATGGCATGAGGTTCTCTTTTTAAAACGGTGTTGATAAGGTTGGGGTTATGAAGCCCAATCTTATGAAAACAAGAGCCAAAAACCAACCTCACCTGCCCTTTATTGTTGCTCTTCGGTGCCGTTTTAAAAGCTCCTGTTGCAATAATTGTGTTATTAGATAAAACATGATAATCATAGTCTATATTGGGCGTTAACCCGTCAATTACAACACGTTGCTCCTTTCCTGCAACAACGGGATTCAATACAAACGTTTTTTCCTTTTTACAACCTGTTTTAACTACCTTAATCAGCAGCATATTGTCACTTGAAGGACGAATCCATATACTAACTCCATCGGATTTTAAATCTCCCAGCATCGGCCCACCCATTAAGCTCACGCCATTGTTTACTGCAGCCTCAACAATTTGCTTATTGGTAAAATCAACCATGTTGTTCTGAAAAATGCGTCTAGCGTCAAGGTAAAATTGTTTAATATTTGGTGGAACAGAGGCATAGCTATTGAGCAACATGGTGTCTATGTGCAGACTTCCCTTGTGCGCATCTTTTAAAGTGACATTAAATGTTAGCGAAACTTTGTCAACAATTTGAGAAAGGCAATTGCTTGTACAAAAAACTGTAAAAAACAGTAACGGATATGTTAATTTGTAAGATTGCATCGCTTGTGTTTTTTTCATTATAAAATTAAACAAAGCTAATATTTGGCGGGTGAAAAATAATGCTCGTTTAAGGGTGTTTAAGTAAAACTTAATAGGGTATAGAGCAAGGTATGGTTAAATATTGGGGTAAAATTGAATTACTATTCGCTTTGGTGTCAAGTTAAGTTTACGACTTCGGTTGTTTCATTAGCGCCGTTTTTCCAACCGGCTGTCCATAGCCCTCAAACTATGGGCTAAAGTCAATGGTAAAGCAGAAGAACAGGCAGGTATATCTCCACCTTAAAAGGCAGGGGTGTAGGATATAATTTTCAACACGATTAATATAATAACAAATTTAATCCTACCTTTTGTGGCAGGGCATATAAGCTTTAATCTTATTTATTGGCTATGCCATGACCGTATTCCTTAATTTGAATTCTATGACATACTGACAAACAGTTTAATTCTTTTTTTCAATTAATTGGTCAAGGTCTCCGTTAGCTTTTATTTTCTTTAACTTAACATATCCTGTATTAATCAAATGAACTCCGGAACCAGCTTCGGGCTAAATATCTAAGTGTATATTTTCAAACATTACTGACCGACTAAGTATTGTTTAGTCTATCGTATTGATTCAAATAGCAAGAGTTTTAAACTAATAAGCATTCTGTATGGGTAATCAATCCGCCTTCAAGCAAAAGCGATAAGAAAGAAAAGCACTTATTTTTAGCTTTTCCAAGTCAGCGGTGGCTTCTTTGTTTTCGATTTTGCAGCTGTAAGCAAAAATGAAAAGCCCGTCGTCTTGAGACAAATATGGGGATTTTTTAATACTTGGCTAAACGCTTATTTCGCTAAACCCAAACCAATTAATAATAAAGCTCAATTTATTATTTAAGTGGTATAAGATGACTTTTCATCGATCCCAATTAGTTTCCAAGATTTTTTCCAGCAGCGGAAAACCATGATCTGTCTCGTTCAGTACAATCCTTTGTTTTTTTAGTTCTTCTTTCAAGGATGTGATTACATCTGCATAAGCCGAATCATTATATTTATTGTACATTTCCCGGGGATCTTTCTTTAAATCGTAAAATTCCCAGGCTACAGGCCATTCCTTTTCTAATAAATCGCCATAGCTTTTATTCCAGTAAAATTTTCCAAATTCTTCCTTTGGCAGATAATGATGACTGTAATAAAAAATAAGCTTATACTCTTTTGTTCTGATACCCAAATGCGCAGGCACATAATGATGTATCATATGCATCCAATAGCGGTAATAAGTAGCCTGTCGCCAATCATGCTCTTTCCTGCCTTGCAAGGTATTCACAAAACTCTTACCTTGCATATAGTCAGGGGTCTGCCCTCCTGCCAATTCAATTAGTGTAGGAGCAAAATCTGTATTGTTTACCAGTAGATCAGAAACTGCTTCCTCATCCATCATTTTAGGATAGCGGACTATAAGAGGCATACGCATCGATTCATCGTACATCCAACGTTTATCTATAAAGTCGTGGGCGCCCAACATAAATCCCTGATCAGCAGTATAAACTATGATGGTATTATTCCAAAGCCCTTCTGCTTTAAGATAGTCAAAAAGTCTTCCTAAGTTATCGTCAATACCTTTTACACAACGTAAATAGTGCTTTAAATAAGTTTGGTATGCAGCAGAGGTCGCATCTTTCCCTCGCAATGTAGAGTCCTTAACATATGTGTTGACATAGTTGGCTCGCGAATGTCTCGACGAAACAGAAGAACCTATTATATTAGTCAGGTTGTTGTTTGAGCCTTTGATGGCCTCTGAGCCAAAATAAGGTTGGTTGTATAGGTTAGAGGGTTCTGGAATTTTTATATTTTCTAAATAATCGGCATAACGTGTTGCAAACTCGAACTTCCCATGTGGTGCTTTATAGTGATGCATCAGGAAAAAAGGCTTTGATTTATCCAATCCTTTTAAATAATCAATAGTGGAATTTGTAATTACATCCGTAGAATGCCCTCTGGAATTACTCAGGTTATTAGGCCACTCTCCCCTGCCCTTTTCTTTAAATACGGGATTGAAATATTTCCCTTGGCCGGGTAACACCTTGTAATAATCAAAGTTTGCCGGTTCATTTTTCAAATGCCATTTGCCAATAATAGCGGTTGAATACCCCAACTTTTTGAGCTCTTTGGGTAAAAATTGTTTGGCCGTATCCAAGGCTGCATCTAAATCCAATACCCCATTGGTTTGTGGGTATTGCCCGGTTATAATTGAAGCCCTGCTCGGGGTGCATATCGAATTATTACAAAAAACGTTTTCAAACCGCATCCCATCAGATGCTAGTTGATCAATATTTGGTGTGGGATTAAGACTACTGTATAAACCCTGATATGCTCCAATGGCATGTGCGGCATGATCATCGGACATAATAAAAAGGATATTGGGTTGCTTAGGTCTGCTTTTTGCCGAACATCCTAACAATGATAAACTGATAAATATGAATGAGATATATTTAATCATAGAAAGGGGTATTAAATTTTAATAAAATTGGTAAGCATAGATTTTTCTTTGGTCGTGATGACCAAAAAATAATAACCTTTTGTCAGTTGCGCTATTGATATCTGATTATTCATCTGTTCTTCAATTACTTTCGACAATACCTTCTTGCCCGAAACACTAAAAACATCAACCACGGCTTCTGAAGTATTAGTTGTTGCTGACTTTATGGTAATATGGGTTTTGGCCGGATTTGGAAATACATGCAATTCTTCGTACCCCACGATGCCTACCGAAACGTTTTTAGGTTCTACGGTAACCGATACATCGGAGCTAATATTTGTATTGACTAACCGAACACTTATAGTCACGGTTCCTTGTTTAACGCCTGTTACCTCACCAATAGCGTTAACGGTTGCTATACGCTCGTCACTAGAACTCCAAATGCCATTTTTAATATAAGCCTCAGATGGAGATACGGTAAATGACAGACTTTTTATTTCACCTTCAAGAATGGAAAGTGAAGATTGATACGTACTAACCCGGGTAGGAGAAACAGCTTCATTTGGGTTAGGATCGATAGCTGTGTACCATCCACTTCCATACGTAGACGCGTAATACTTACCTGGTACATAATTGTCGATAGCTATATCATTAATTCTATCAGACTGTCCGTTTCCTTTGTTGATTTTAATCCAGTTCTCGCCACCATCTTTTGATAGGAAGGTTCCTGCATTTCGGCCTTCAATTTTGGTATTGGCTAAAGTAGATAACAAAATGGTTTTAGGATCATACATGGCGGTTTCAATTCGGTTTGTCCACGGATAGTCAAATATCTTTGCCCAGGTTTCCATATGATCATCACTTACCCATACTCCTCCGTCATTGGCGTTTCCGTTTTTGCTTCCTGCCGTAATATATACCTTTCCATCCTCCGAAAAATGAATATCGTTAATTCCTTGGTCTCCCGAAATATTCTTGGTTGATTCTACTTCAGCCCAGTTTTCACCTTTGTCTGTCGATTTAAAAAGTCCTCCATTGTAGTTTTGTATAGTAACGTATAAGGTATTGTGCTCGTTGGGATCTATCGCAATCATGGTAGCATCCAGCGATTCAGGCAATCCAACATTGGTCTCCGTCCAGGTGGCACCGCCATCGCTCGATTTATGCACGCCCCAATGTATTTCCGAATCTCCAACAAATTCCAGACTTCTGGCTTTTTTAGGTACCACAAAGTACATGTTGTCAGGATTAACCGGATCGAATGTTAAGTGAATTTGATGTACGGACTGATCACCTGAATGACTGTTGATATCCCAATATGGAACCGCCTCGCCATGTTCACTCCATGTTTCTCCGCTATCTGTCGATCGCATCAACTTACCCTTTTTAGCTTGTCGGAAAAATAAAGCATAATGCATGGTGGTATCGTGCGGGTGAACAGCATACCAGCTTAAAGAGTTTTCTTCAGGCAGTAGCTTGTTGAATGTAGCCGCCTGTGCTCCCGAACGTACCTTATCGCCTTCATTGTTAGTTGTCCACAAACTATTTTCTCCGGCAAAGCAGAAAACCTTGTTGGCCATAAGTGGATGTTGAGAGAATCCATGCCCCGGAACATTACTGTTTCCTGCACCAACATACCGCTCCTCTCCTTTAGCTGTATATTCATCATCAATATCAACCCAACTTTCGCCTTTGTCGTAAGACATTAATGATATCTTAGCCATTTGGGTATGAAGAACAGAACCATCCGCATTGAACTTTACGAAGTTACATCCTTTTCGCTCATAAAAATCGCGGTTTATCCATTCCTTTTTATATTTGAGCGAGATATTGGTTTCCATTGGGTTAGTGCGGCTGGTCCAATAACTATAATCATCTGAACCTGCTTTCCAGGCCTTCCCGTTTCTTAAACATACATGCCAATTTTGCCCTCCATCGGTACTACGCCAAACCTGACCTGGTTTAAAGTTATTGCGTGAAGCGTTTGAATATTCATTATTGAGGTAAATATTATTTACATCATTCGGGTCAATCTCAATCGTATTGTAACGAATTGTTATTGCAGATGGCAAATTGGGGTAGGCTGCTTCAAATTCCTCATCGCTCATATCAAAAACATAAGCTGCACAATGGAAAAAACTCTTTTTAATATCCGAATTACCTTGAAATTGACGCATATCCAAAGCCAGGTTTCCAGCAATCTTTTGCCAGCTCTCACCTCGGTCTGTACTTTTAAACAAACCTCCTTTGTCGTCGGTAATGGTATTTCCATCTGATTTCCACATTGGGTTGCTGATGACAATCATAGTCAGGATATCATCTTTCGGGTTATAATGATAATCCATGGCGCGGAGCATATCGTAATCCATGCCTGAATCCTTTTTAACCCATAAGTTTCCTCCGTCCATACTCTTGTAAAACCCTGTGCTGGTTGAGGCATAAACTATATCAGAGTTTACTGGGTCAACCAACAAAGTTTCTATCCCGGTTTCAGGTTCCAGTCCATTAATTTTTAAGGTCCAGGATTGCCCCTTATCTGTACTTTTCCAAATTTTATTGAGACTGGCAGGATCGGCTAATATTCCTTTAGGTTGAGAGTACGGATAAAGGTTACTACCCAGATTTCTAAGGCGCCCTCCTCCTGCATACCAGATATTATCATCCTTTGGATCAACGGCAACAGCATCTACATATTTACCATCAAAGGTTGTTACTGCTAGCCTTGTCCATTTGTGGCCCCTGTTTTCCGTGTAATAGATACCTTGGTTTCTTTCGTCGGTGCACATTCCAAAATCGGCGTCCTGACGCGAAAAATCCAGGCTCGTTAGCTCAATTGGCCCTCGATATCCACGTCTGAAATCTGTCTCATCTTCGTTAAGAATGGATTCGTAAGTAAAGCCTTTGTCCCAGGTTCCATAGGAGTTGCCCATATTGGGGCCAATAAACAATACATTAGGGTCGGTGGGATGCCAAAATGCCGATTTACAGTTCCCGCTCATGCCCGGACCAAACTGGGTCCATTGAATACTTGGGTCTGATTCTACCATTTTAGTTTTTAAATCATTGAAAAAACTTGGTTCATCAATAACCTGTTCTATCTTAAAGTCGTCCAGGAAATATTGCGCGTTCCCGGCACTGTTCGATCTGAAACTAAATAATACATAACCATTATTGTAATTGCCATCAGGGGTGAATTCGGTAACATATTGAGCCCAATCGCTACTAGTCCAGGAATTAATATTGATTTGCGCCAGCTTATTATCGGCATGATCGAACAGTTTTATATTGGTTTCGTTATTATCGCTAGGTGATATTGCCTTATACCAAAACGAAAGTTTGTAAGTAATCCCTTCCTCCCAGTTAATACTTTTAGTTGTGGTTAGGTTTCCTTTCTGAGTTGACGTATTAAACGTCATTTGATAACCGTAAGAGCCCGAGCGGGTTGCCTGTTCACTTCGTTCAAACGTTGTCAACCTTGTTCCTAAGGTAGAGCTCCAATCTGTTATAATTTCATTTTCAAAACCGCTTTCAAAAACGGTTTCGTTACTCCAAGAATTGATACAAAACAAAAAACAAAGAGATAGTAGCACATTTTTTTTCATACTGTAGAATTTTTCCATACATCAAATATCTGATGAAATAATATAAATGATAGGTTGATAATGATACTGAAAATGGGGTACAAACAGGACTAGGTACACATTGATATTAAAAACTTGTGGATTATCGCATGAATTGATATAATATTGTATTTATTGTTTTTGGAGATATACTACTAATTATTTGCCATGCGAAAAAGAATCTACGTTTTATTGTTCACATGCGTGATGACGCTTATGTTAAACGCCAGCAAATTCAGGCATCTTACAACTTTAGAAGGTCTTTCGCAGAACGATGTAAATTGCATTTTCCAGGATAGCCGGGGCTTTATATGGATAGGTACAAACGATGGATTGAACCGGTACGATGGGTATCAATTTAAGATATACAGAAAACAGCCCAGGCAGAAAAACGGGCTTGTTGGGAACATTATTCAATCTATTACCGAAGATAACGAGGGCAACCTATGGATTGGAACCAGTGATAATGGCGTGTGTAAGTTTAACGTTACCAACAATCAATTCACCTCTTTCTCTAATACCGTAGAAAATCCAAACCTTTTACATACTAATCGAATTGTTAGGGTAAAGGCTGATCAATACCAAAATATTTGGGTGCTTACCCATAGGGGACTAAATGTCATTAAAGTAACTAATAACAAAATAGTTACCGTTCCATTTAAGAGTATCACACACAATAATAAGGTAGCAAAAGATGGATATATAAAAGATATTTGTGCAGATTCGCAGGGTAATATTTGGTTAGGGACTTTATATGGTATCAGAAAAATAGATCCTGTTACTTATAAAATTGAAAAATCGTTTGTTAGTGGTCAAGGCGCCAGGTCAGCTTCAAAAATTTATGAAAGAAATAATAAGATTTTTGTTCTGAATACCAGAGGGGTTCAACTATTTAATAAAAAAGACAAGGTATTTAACTTTGTATTGGAATATAAGGGTGCAAACCAATTTGAATTCGACAACGAAGGCAATTTGTGGTTAGGAACATACAACGGTGTAGTTTATGCAAAAAGAATAAGTACGGATTCGCTGCGTTATAAAGTGGAAAAAGTATATACAAGTGGTGTTGAAGATGGTAGCTTAAGTAAAGATATAATAGTAGATTTATTTAAAGATAAGTCCGGTTTAATTTGGGTGGGAACCAACGGTGGAGGTCTTAATATTTATAATGCAAAGAAAAAACTATTTAATCACTATCAAAAGAGCAGAACGGCAAGCAGTATTTCGTACAATAAAATACGAAGCATATGCGAAGATGAATATAGCGGCTTATGGATTGGCACCGATGGTGGCGGCATAAACTATCGGCCTTCTAACAACAATTCTGATTATTCTGAAGGTTTCGTTCATATTAAAGCAGGAGATGGAAGGACTGCAGGAAGAGGGTATGCCTTGGCTGAAGACACCATAAATAATGTAATGTGGATTGGAACTGCCTATTCATCAAAAGTTTTAGCATTTGATACCAGAACCGGGAAGGAAATAAATATTGACAAATGGAATCTAGACATTAAAAGGGCTGTATTTTCGGCAATGATCGACCGCCATGGTTATGTGTGGCTTGGTACCTATGGAGGAGGTCTGTGGAGGTTGAAACCGGATGGGAAAGGAGGATATCAACAGGATAACTTTATAAAGCAAGAAAAGAGTTATTCCTTACCTTCCGATCTAATTCGAAGCCTTTTAGAGGATAGGAATGGAAATATTTGGGTGGGCACTGCGGATGGATTGGCGAAAATAAAAGAAAAGCATAAGTACAATGCCAACCCCAAATTTTTTACCTATAGGAACATTGCCAACGAACCCAACAGCTTGAGCCATGATTATATCTTACCTATATTCCAAAGTTCCGAAGGGGATATATGGATCGGAACTTTGGGTGGAGGGCTGAATCGTTACCGTGAAACCAAGGACGGCATAGGTTACTTTGAAACCTTAACTACCGATGATGGACTGCCCAACAATGTGATTAAAGGTATTTTGCAGGACGAAGAAGGGCACCTTTGGATTTCGTCAAATGCAGGCTTGACCAAATTCAACGTTAAAAGTAATGAAATGACTAATTACGATGTTGATGATGGCTTGCAGGATTACGAATTTTCGGAGTTGGCTTGTTTTAAACGTAGGAATGGAGAAATGATTTTTGGAGGGGTAAACGGTTTTAACAGCTTTTTTCCAAAACAAATAACTGAAGACAAATCCTTGAGTCAGGTTGTATTTACTCAACTCGACATTTTAAATCAGCGGGTTGAAATTGGAGAGGAAATTCATGGCCGTTCACTACTAACAACAGATTTGAATGATACCAAAGAGCTTCAGCTAAAATATTCCGAAAATAGTTTTACGGTTTATTATGCAGGATTACATTTTGCTGCTCCCCGTAAAAACCAATATAAATATATGTTAGAAGGTTTCGATGAGGATTGGATTACCACATCCTCCGAAGCAAGGTTCGCAAAGTATACCAACCTGCGACCAGGCACATATCAGCTTAAAGTATTGGCTTCCAACAGCGATGGCATTTGGGGAACTGAGCCCAAAACAATAGACATTACAGTAATTGCGCCTTGGTGGCTATCCGGTTACGCGCTGTTTATTTATACGGTTGCCATTGTTATTTTGCTGTTGTTTTTCCGTAGATTCTCGATTATTGGCGTACAGCAAAAAAACCAATTGTTGATGGAGCGCTTCGAGAAAGAAAAGGTGGAGGAACTTTCCCAAATGAAACTCAGGTTTTTCACCAATATCTCACATGAGTTCCGGACTCCCCTGACTTTAATTATAGGTCCGATAGAAAAGTTGATCAAGGATAAATCTCTGATGTCAGAAGAGAAAATGGACAATATCCACAATATTATCCACCGTAATGCCACGGTCTTGCTCAGATTGATCAACCAGCTGATGGACTTCCGTAAATTTGAGCAAGGCAAAATGAAACTGAGAGCCAGCCAGGGTGATATCGTGAAATTCATCAAGGATGTATATGCTTCCTTTGAGGTTTATGCCGAGCAAAAGAAAATAGAATTCTTAATGTCTTTTACTTCCCATAAAATACCCATGTATTTCGATGCCGAGAAACTGGAGAAAGTAATATATAATCTTCTATCTAATGCTTTTAAGTTTACCCCTGAGGGTGGCAAAATAAGTATTGACGTTAACGAAGATAAATATATGACCTATATAACCGTGGAAGATACCGGGGTAGGAATGGATAAAACCATGCAGAAACATGTTTTTGAACGCTTCTATCAATCCGACAAAATAGAGAATAAAAAATATGGTAGTACCGGCATTGGACTGGCTTATTCAAAAGGTTTGGTTGAAATGCATAAAGGTGTAATAGATGTAAGCAGCGAAGAAAACAAAGGAACAAAATTTATGGTGTCCTTACTGAAAGGTAAAGATCATTTTAGTAAGAAAGAGGTGGATGAAACAGGAATATACCAGCCGATAGAAGATGTGGTTTGGGTAAATACAAAAAAAACTTTAGCGCATCCCGAAAACAAAAATAATGAAACCTCGGTAGATACCGCTGACAAAAAAACTTTGCTTATTGTCGAGGACAACAATGAGCTGCGTAGTTTTATAAAAGAAAGCTTGAGCGATGAATACATTGTGATAGAAGCCGAAAACGGTGAAGAAGGATTAGAAAAATGTAAACAAGATAATCCTGATTTAATAGTAAGCGATGTGATGATGCCTAAAATGGATGGCTTTGAAATGTGCAAAACTATCAAGGAGGATGTGGACGTCAGTCATACCCCAATTATATTATTGACGGCCAAAACCTCAAGCGAGCACCGTGTGAAAGGTTATAGCCTGGGTGCCGATGCTTATGTTTCCAAACCTTTTGATTTGGAAGTACTGAAGGTTCGTATAGAAAACCTTCTGAAAAAAAGAGAAGAAGCCAGAAAAAACTTCAGCCAAAAAGTAGAAGTAACACCTACGGAAGTTGCAACCACCTCGATGGATGAAAGATTCCTGGCTAAAATACTAAGGATTATTGAATCCAAAATTGGCGATTCGGAACTTACCGTGGAAGAATTGGCTTCGGAATATGGAATTTCAAAGGTGATTTTAAATAGGAAACTAAAGGCACTAACCGGAATGACGGCGAAGGTATTTATCCGATCTATTCGCATAAAACGTGCAGCCCAATTACTTACTACAGGTAGGTATTCTGTTGCGGATGTTACCTACGAAGTCGGTTTTTCCGATTTAAAATATTTCAGAACCTGCTTTAAAAACGAAATAGGTCTATCCCCATCAGACTATAAAAGGGAACATGCAAATGATGGAGAAGAAAATGACGAAAATGAGGATACAAAGTAAATTCTTATACCCATGGCCTCATATTATGGGTGTAAGAATATTTTAAAACAAATGGATTCCGTATCGTGCATTTCTCAAATGTTAAAACTCATTTAACCTGTTAATTAACCGATAAAAAGTTAAAACCACCTCCTAAACCCGCTATTTATACCCCGTACATCCTTATCTTATTATGTATTTTCACATATTGAAAAAATGCAACTAAAAATCTGCAAACATGATAAGGTCAAGTATTCTAATACTGTTATCTCTAGCTGTACTTACAGGATTAAAAGCACAAATCAAGCCCAATGTAATTGTAGTGTTGGCCGATGATATTGGCACGGGTGATTTATCGTATTACAGAAAAATGCATTCCGATAATATTGTGTTGGAAACGCCCAACCTGGATAAATTAGCCAATACTGGTATGGCTTTTACCAACGCCCACTCCCCTGCCGCGCTTTGTGCCCCTTCACGGTATGGAATCATGACCGGGAACAGTTGTTTTAGAAGTGATTTTCCCTGGGGTGTTTGGGGAGCATATGAAAAGTCGCCAATTAAAAAGGATCAACTTACCTTAGGTAAACTAATGCAAAAGGCGGGTTACAACACAGCTTTCTTTGGCAAATGGCACCTGGGTGGCGATTGGTACAGAAAGGATGAGCAAGCAACCATATACCGAGGCCCCCGCAACAAACCAGAGTTGGATGTGGATATCTCGAAATATATTGGTGGCGGCCCTAAGGATCAAGGATTTGACTATGACTTTACTTTCCCTGCCGGAATCCAGGACGTTCCCTATGCTTGTTACGAAAATGAACTGTGGTATCCGTTGGCCAAGGATTCCAAATTTGATTTTATCACCCAAAAAAAGATGGACAAACTCAATTTTAAGTTGGATAAAAGTGAAGGATTAGGCGATTCTAACTGGGATCCGCATAAAATGGGACCACTACTTATTTCTAAAGCAGTTGATTACATTAATGGTAATGCACAAAAGAAAAAACCATTCTTTTTGTATTATTGCGCTTTAGCCGTACATCTGCCACATACCCCTTGCGATGAACTGGACGGGGTTAAAATTAAAGGAACAACTCCATGTGCCCATATGGATATGATCAAGGAACTGGATGTTCAGATGGGAATGCTGATAAAAGCACTTAAAAAACAAGGTATATACGATAATACTTTAATTATTTTCACATCTGACAACGGAGGTTTAACCAGAAGGGAAACCTTGGCTACAGGGCATCAACCCAGCAGTATCTATCGGGGTGGAAAAAATAGAATTTTCGAAGGGGGACATCGGGTTCCCTTTATTGCATCCTGGCCCAAAAACATAAAAACCGGTACAAGTGACAAACCCATACTGGGATTAGATATCATGGCGACCTTAGCAGATCTGACCAATCATAAAATTGCAGAAGGTCAAGCCATGGATTCCAAAAACATTTGGCCCTATTTAAAAAACAAGGAAGCAACAATACATCCCGAATTAATGCTGCAAGGTGGAACACAAAAAACTGTGGCCATCTCTGAAGATAACTGGAAACTGATCATCCAAATTGATAAAAAGGACAAAACAGATAAAATCAGAGAACCTATTGCTCTTTTCAACCTTAAAAATAATATCTCTGAAGATGAAAATAAAAACCTGATCCATTCACCGGAGCATAAATCAGTGGTAAATAGCTTGTTTCAGAAGTATAATAAGTTAAGGGACAGTAGTCAGTGATCGGTGGTCAGTAAACAATGGTCACTTGTTAATTAAGGATAGTAAAGTTCCCCAAAGGGACAATAGCAATAACCAAGCATAACACCCTTAGTATAATCATGTAAATCAAACCAACGCATTACAAACTATATTTAATATACTTAGGAAATCTGCGCCGGAAACTATGTGAAACAAGAAATACCTCTGCGAAACGCTGCGAGAAACATTAGAATGAATTTTAAACAATCAAATAAAATCATGAAGCAAACAGTAATTGTATTAATGCTTGTTTTTCTGGCCATAGGAAATACACTGACGGCACAGGATCAAAGTTTTAACAAGTCCTGGCTTTTTTTTAACGATAAAGCCGAAGGTGCCGAAATGGCAGATTTTGACGATTCCGCATGGAGAAAACTGGATTTACCGCACGACTGGGCTATCGAAGGTCCTTTCGACAATAAGTACAACGCCCGTTGCGGGGGTCTTCCATTCCACGGAACAGGTTGGTATCGGAAGCACTTTAACATGCCTGATACCGCAAAAGGCAAAGTGGTTCGTGTTGAATTCGAAGGAGCCATGTATGACGCCTATGTGTGGGTAAACGGAAAATTGGTTGGCAACCACCCCTATGGTTACATCGGTTTTGAATTCGATATCAGCAATTACCTCAAGTATGGGTCTGAGAATGTAATAGCAGTACGTCTGACTCCACAGGATTTATCATCACGCTGGTATCCGGGTGCAGGAATCTATCGTAACACCTGGTTAAAAATTGATGAACCTGTTCATGTGGCGCAATGGGGCACCTACGTAACCACCCCCACCGTAACTGACGTGAAAGCTTCTGTTCAAAACGAAACAACAGTTGAAAACAAAAGCAACAAGGCCGCTAAAATAAAAGTAACACAAGAATATTTCTCACCTGATGGCAAATCAGTTGCCGAAGCGGAAGAAACGATGACAATTCCCCCTAATTCGGCTAAAGTTTCCGGTACATGGTGTTACATAAAAAATCCGAAACGTTGGGATTTAGAAACACCTCACCTGTACAATGCAGTTACTACGATCACTCAAAACGGTAAAGTACTGGATACTTACCATACCCGTTTTGGTATCCGCCATATCAGCTACGATAAGGATGGCTTTTATCTGAACGGTCGTAAGGTTCGCTTTAACGGGGTCTGTCTGCACCACGACAACGGTGCCTTGGGTGCTGCAATTTACAGAAGAGCGGACGAACGCAAACTTCAAATTATGAAGGATATGGGTGTAAATGCTATCCGCACCAGTCATAACCCACCATCAAGAGAGCTTTTAGAGCTATGTGATGAGATGGGCTTGTTGGTTCAGGACGAAGCTTTTGATGTTTGGAAAATGCCTAAGGTTCCTAACGGATATAATGTATTCTTTGAGGAATGGGCAGAGCGCGACATAAAAGCTATGGTTAAAAGAGACCGTAATCACCCATCTATTGTGATGTGGAGTATTGGAAACGAAATTATTGAACAAAAAGACAAGAAGGATGGTTGGAGATCAGCTAAAATGTTGAATGATTATGTCAAGGAAATGGACATGACCCGTCCTACTACCGCGGGTTTCAACCACTACTCAGGTCCGTACGACAACAATATGGCACAACAGGTGGATATTGCCGGAGCCAACTACAAACCCACTAAATACGGTGAGATTCACGAAAACTACCCTGACCTGCCTATTTATGGTTCAGAGACTTCGAGTTGTACCAGTAGCCGCGGTGTTTACCACCTGCCAATCGAGAAATACAAAACACATGAATCGTTACACGTAAGCAGTTACGACTTGATAGGACCACCCTGGGCGTATCCTCCCGATATTGAATTCCACTTTCAAGAGAAATATCCGCATAGCATGGGTGAATTTATCTGGACTGGTTTCGATTACCTGGGTGAACCAACACCATACGGAGGTAAGGACAACTCGACCAATGGTTATTGGAATGGCGACTGGCCGGTACACAGTTCGTACTTTGGTGCAGTTGACTTATGCGGGTTCCCGAAAGACAGATTTTTCCTTTATCAAAGTCAGTGGACAACAGAGCCTATGATACACCTTTTACCACATTGGAACTGGAAAGGCATGGAAGGAAGAGAAATTCCTGTGTTCTGTTATACCAACTGCGACGAGGCTGAGCTTTTCTTAAATGGAAAATCGCTGGGCAAAAGAGTAAAAGGTAAAGATTTAACCGAGATTAAAGTAGACTTCCTGCGTTACAAACCAAAGACATTTATGTCGAAATACCGTTTATCGTGGAATGTGCCTTATCAGGCTGGAGAACTTAAAGTGGTAGGCTATAAAGATGGTAAAGCCATTCAGGAAGAAATCATCAATACCGCAGGAAAACCTGCCAAAGTTTCTCTTTCTGTGGATAGAAAAACCATTGAGGCCAGCGGAACAGATTTGGCTTATGTGACCGTTCGCATCGAGGACAAAAACGGTAACCTTTGTCCAATGGCCGACAACCAGGTATTCTTTAAGGTAAAAGGAGCAGGCTCATTGATAGCTGTGGACAATGGAAATCAAGCTTCATTGGAATCGTTTCAGGCCAACCACCGCAAAGCATTTAGCGGCATGGCATTAGCTATTCTTAAATCTTCAGAGGCAGCCGAAACTATCCAATTAACGGCTACCTCAAAAGGTTTGAAATCAGCAAAAGTGGTGGTAACTACTAAGTAAGATTTTTTATTTGTGGATTTAATATTTGACCGAGGGTTTCGTTTTTAGCGGAGCCCTCGGTTTGTTCTAACCCGGATGTATTAGAAGATCCTCATGAACATTGAAAGCACAATAACATTAGGCTTTGCTGAAGTGAGGCATAGCCTAGTTTTAGTGAATAAAAGCAATCCAACGAAGTGACTTGTTTTGAAGTGATTTCAGCGAGCAATAGGTTTTCTAATGCATATTGCGGGTAAACCATCTCTGATTTTTAACTTTACACAATCACCCTGCCAAACCCCTATTATTAAGACTGTATATTTAACGCTGTCAGGTCCGAAGGACGATGTAAGGTTCCAGCATTGTTAAACCCATCAGCATACCTGTACCTGAAGGCTTTTCAACAGATATAGTTTAACTTAATGACATTGCGGTAAAAATCATTTACTTTCCCTTAACGTCATAGTTCAAACAATTGTCGGATATGTACAATAAAGCACCAGCAATCCACCTTAACTTTGCATATCTACAAATCAGTATATTAATTCTTCTTATCATGAAACCGAAGAGCTGCCGGGCTATCGCAAGCTGGGAGCAATTAATTAGATCACGTTGTCGGATAATTGAAAATTACGCTGACTATCAGGTTTCACTAATTTTAATACAATGAAAAATTATCTGATACTTTTATTGTTAATAGTTTTAATGGGTTGCCAGACTAAAACGACCGTTGAAAACTCTTCTCAAAAATACAAAGCCGACTGGGAATCGTTAAAACAACACAAAACACCGGAATGGTTTAAAGATGCCAAATTTGGTATTTACTTCCATTGGGGTGTTTATTCTTACATGGGAAAAGGCGAATGGTACTCGCGCCAAATGTATGAAGATAAAGACACAGGATGGAACCACTGGCTACGGGAACATCATCTGGATACTTATGGTGATTCGGTTCATTACCACGATTTTATTCCCAAGTTCACTGCAGAACACTTTGATGCCAGCGACTGGGCTGAGCTCTTCAAAAAATCAGGTGCCCAATTCGCTGGCCCTGTTGCCGAACATTGTGATAACTTTTCGAACTGGGACAGCAAGGTTAACAAATACAATACGGTTAACTATGGCCCTAAGCGCGACCTGGTCGGAGAGTTGGAAAAAGCCATCAAAAGTCAGGATTTAAAGTTTGTGACCACCTTTCACCACAGCTGGGAATGGGGATGGTATAACCGTTGGAGCGGACTTATTGATACTTCAGACGTTGAGTTCGATGAATTTTATGGCGAATGGACTGCTCCCGAAACCTTTGATAGCTTTAGAGGTGGACATGCAGCAAGCGGGCAATTTAAGGGTAAGGTTAACCCTAAGTATGCTCCTTCCCGCAAATTTGCAAACACCTGGAAAGAAAAAATTTACGAAGTGGTAGATAAATATCAGCCGGATTTATTGTGGTTCGATAGTCGTGTTTTTCTTTTACCAGAAAAAGACCGACAAGAAATGGTGGCACACTACTATAACAAAGGATTGGAATGGAACAAAGATATTGTGTTGACCTATAAAAACGAAGACCTGGAAAAAGGTGTCGGCGTATTGGATTTGGAAAAAGGCAGGTTCGATGAGAAAACCGATTTCCCTTGGTTGACCGATGATTCCTATGCATGGCACGGATGGAGCTGGCGCGAGGATTTAAACTTAAAGACATCCGACGTAATTATAGATGAATTAATAGACATTACCAGTAAAAATGGATGTCTCTTGCTAAACATCACACCTACTCATGATGGCCTCATCCCTCAGGAACAGCGTGATGGCCTCCTTGAAATCGGAAAATGGCTTGAAACCAATGGTGAGGCGATATTCAACACCCGTCCGTTTGTCACTTTTGGCGAAGGAGTTACCCAACTCAAAAAGAACCACTTTGGTGGTGTACAGGGTTTTGGTGTTACATATCAGCCCGAAGATTTTAGGTTCACTCAAAATGGTTCTAATTTGTACATATCGCAGTTGGCTCTTCCTGCGGCAGGTAAGGAATATCTGCTAAAGAGTTTTGCAAAAGACGGTTTGGCCGGAACATTCAAAATAGCATCCATTAACTTACTTGGAAGCCAGGAAGAAATTAAGTGGAAACAAAACGATAAAGGTCTTTATATTACAGCTCCGCTAAAAGCGCCTAACAATAAAACCATTGTGTATAAAGTAAAACTAAAATAATGCGTAAATATTTCTATCTTTTATTACTCGGTTTGGCTTCATTTACAAATGCTCAAACCCTCAAAAAACCCAATATTATTTATATCATGAGCGACGATCATGCCGCCCATGCCATTGGAAAATATGGCGGTAGATTGGCTTTTTTAAACCCCACGCCTAATCTTGATCAATTGGCTAGTGAAGGCATGGTTTTCGAAAATTGCTTTGTGACTAATTCCATCTGCACTCCCAGTCGTGCAACCATTCTGACGGGGCAATACAGTCAAACCAATAACATACTGGATTTCAGCCGACCCTTAAAAACGGAGCAACAATACCTTCCTCAAGAAATAAAGAAACAAGGGTACGAAACTGCGGTAATCGGCAAATGGCATGTCATGTGTGAACCCACGGCCTTTGATTTTTATAGCGTACTAAAAGGTCAGGGTAAATATTTCAACCCAACCTTTTACGAAAAAGGGAATGGTGTTTATCCCAATAATATAGTTAAATCTACTGGTCATTCCTCCGATGTAATTACCGAAAAAGCTATCAACTGGGTAAAAAACCGAGACAATAAGGACAAACCATTTTTTTTGATGTACCATTTTAAAGCACCACATGATTGGTTTGAATATGCCCCACGATACGAAGGTTACCTGGCCGATACCAAAGTTCCTGAACCTGAAAACCTGTATTCTCAACCCAACTGGGGATCAGAAGGAACCCGTGGAAAAAATGACAGCCTGATTCATGAGATTGGGACATCGGTATCTCGGAGACACCCTATCAACGGTTATGTGAACTATTATAAAATCGATGAAAGCATACCGGATAAAGAAGTAACATCCATGGCTTATCAGAAATACCTTAAATCGTATTTGCGTTGTGTTAAAGGAGTTGATGACAACCTGGGTAAGTTCTTCCAGTTTTTAAAAAACAATGGTCTGTATGAAAACACCATTATAATCTATTCCGCCGACCAAGGAATGATGTTGGGCGAACACGATATGGTGGATAAAAGATGGATGTACGAAGAGTCAATGCGTATGCCTTTTATCGTGCATTATCCCAAACAAATAAAAGCGGGTACCAGAAATGATATGATTATTAATAATACTGACTTTGCTCCAACCCTGATTGATCTGGCAGGTGGTATTGTTCCCCAAAAAATGCAGGGAAAAAGCATAAAACCATTGTTGAAAGGGAAAAAACCAAGGAACTGGCGTATGGCCACCTATAACCGTTATTGGCTGCACCTTACACACCATGATATTCCCGGACATTTTGGAATACGTACCCAGGATTACAAGTTGATTTTCTTCTACGGCAGGCATTGGGATTTAAATGAAACCGGGAAACTTTCCAGAGCCTGGCTTACGCCTGACAAATCATTTGTAGTACGTCCTACTCCCCCATCCTGGGAACTCTACGATTTAAACAAGGATCCCCATGAGGTCAATAATGTATATGATAATCCTGCGTATGCCCATATTATAACGAAACTAAAGAAAGAACTTAAACGCCAACGCAAAATGTACAACGAAACTGACGATGCTTACCCACATATTCAAAAAATAGTGGATGAGTATTGGGATAAGTAATTTTGCTTTGATTTACCCAAATTAATTTTCAAAAAAAAGACATTTTTTTGCTGTACTTTAAAAAATCAATTATATTTGTTCGCAATATTACGAACATCATGGTGGACAAAAATAAAATCATAGATAAACAGCATGCTGTACCAAGCTACGCTAATGCAATACAGCATCATATAGGTAGATACATTCTGGATCTGCATGCAAACAATAAATGCTGGTAAAAAAATTTATTTTGGAAGTTCGTTTTTCTGCGAACTACGAACGCATTGCCAAAAATATGACTTAAATAATATCCAATGAATAAATTAAATTTATTATCAAAAGATCAGGAAGAAGGAAAGAGCATGGCTTGTGCCATTGAGAGTCCCGAACAGTTGAATAACCCGGAAAATAAGAAAAGGGCAGGTTTATTAGTTGCAATTGCCATAGTTTTACCGGCTTTGATTTTATTGTATCATTATCTCCCTACTTTGGTTGATTATTTAACCTTCGATTTATTTCATCTAAGTTCCGAATCACATATAGGTGAAGCATTGAATTTCTTTTTTTACGATACCATTAAAATACTTATCCTACTTTTCCTTATCAGTAGTTTAATGGGAGTAATTAATGCTTATTTCCCGGTGGATCGTTTAAGAATTTACCTGACCACAAAAAAACTGTATGGCCTGGAGTATTTTTTCGCTTCTTTTTTTGGGGCAGTTACACCTTTTTGTTCCTGTTCCTCTATCCCTTTGTTTATTGGTTTTGTAAAAGGGGGTATCCCGCTTGGCGTTACCTTTGCTTACCTAATAACTTCTCCACTGGTTAACGAAGTCGCAGTAGCGATGTTTTTGGGTCTATTTGGTTTGAAAGCAACTCTTATTTATGCCAGCAGCGGTATTATTATGGGGATGGTAGGCGGCTATATTCTTGGAAAATTGAAACTCGACAAATATCTGAGCGATTGGGTACGACAGGTTCAGGAAAATGCCATACAAGAAAATGAAGAGTGGGAAGATGAGAAAACGCCTTTTATAGACCGTTTGCCATCTATTATAAGAGATGGATGGGATATCGTTCGAAAGGTGCTGTTGTATGTACTTATCGGCATTGCCATTGGCGCTGCCATGCATGGCTACGTTCCAGAAAATTTCTTTACGGAGTTTTTATCTGCTGACAAATGGTATGCGGTGCCGTTGGCTGTCATCCTGGCTGTGCCCATGTATGCAAATGCTGCAGGAATAGTGCCCGTTATTCAGGTATTTGTGGCAAAAGGTGTTCCTCTTGGCACTGCCATCGTGTTTATGATGGCTGTAGTTGGACTTTCATTGCCAGAAGCGACCTTACTCAAGAAGGTCATGAAATGGAAACTCATTGGTATTTTCTTTGGCACCATAACTTTGTTTATAATTGCTCTGGGATATCTTTTCAACATGATTCTTTAATGACTTAAAGTAACCTTGTTCAGAAGATAAATAGAGGATAACAAAGCATTTAACTGTTTATTATACTACAAAATTAACTATGGACAGACGTAAAGCAATAAAAATAGCGGCTGGAGCTTTAGCCGCAGGAACCGCAAGTGTTGCCGCATTAACCACCGCATTTAAGCCGAAAGAAATTCCAGCTCCTTCACCGGAAAAAATAGAACTGGAAAAAACAGAATCGTCATGGAAATATAGCCCATTAGATCCGGCTTCCACATCTCAACTGGCTTATCAGGATTATAACGTGGGCAGTTGTATGTATGGTGTTTTTAGCAGTATCATAGCTCAACTAGCCAACAAGATAGGTGAACCCTATACTTCCTTTCCTGTTCATATGATGAAATATGGTCATGGTGGTATTGGAGGTGCAGGAACTATTTGCGGCACTTTAAACGGGGCTGCAGCGGTTATGGGCTTACTAATAGATAACAAGAAAGTTAGAGATGTTCTTACTTCTGAGTTATTTTACTGGTACGAGAATAATGCATTTCCTTTGTTCAAACCGAATGAACCTGTTCTGGATTTCACCCCGCCAACATCCGTGTCAACATCTGTTCTTTGCCATGCTTCTACAACAAGATGGGGGGAAAAAACCGGATTTAGAATAGACAGCAAGCAGCGAAAAGAACGCTGCCGACGTTTAACTGCCGATGTCGCTTCCCGAACAGTTGAAATTCTAAACTCATATTTCAACGATACTTATATTACAAACCAGTACGATAATAAAACAGTCAACAACTGTATGACATGTCACGGAAGCCATGGAAAATTAGGAAACACAACGGGTAAGATGAGTTGTACCTCGTGCCACGACAAATCAGTAGGACACGAGCTGTTTGGCGATATCCATTATAAGTTGATGGACTAAAAGTAAATGAACGTGCATTGATTCTTAAATTCCGCTCATTATACCATAACATTGCCTTTTTGTAACTATTTCTGGACCAAACATATTAGGAATCTAGAAGGAGGGAGCCCAAAAATGATAATTTGTAAATTAAACTTATTTTTTGTTTTCGGACACCCTCTCTTTGACTATAAAACTTTTCCAAATTGTCCAATTACCCCCTATTATTGATACAATCATTCCTGACAATATCATTTCCTATCTAGTAAATTGCATGATCAATTTATTATTTAAAGTCATGTTAAGAAAAATCTTTTTCACAGCAATTATCACGCTTTCTTTGCAATTCTCCTTTGCACAAGAAAAATACAAACCTGAATGGGAAAACCTTAAAAAACACAAAGCCGTTCCCGAATGGTTTGCGGATGCCAAACTAGGCATTTATTTTCATTGGGGTGTTTATTCCGTGCCGGCCACTGACGGCGAGTGGTATCCCCGATGGATGTACGTACCCGACAGGGAACCTAACCTTTGGGGAGGGAAAGTATATAAAAAGCATCGAGAAACCTATGGCGAGGATTTTCACTACCACGATTTTATCCCGGGTTGGAAAGCGCCTAATTTCAACGCCAAAGAATGGGTAGATATGTTTGAAGGTATGGGTGCCAAATTTATTGGCTCCATTGCCGAACATCACGATGGTTTCTCACTATGGGACAGCGAGGTGAATGAATGGAATTCGGTTGACATGGGACCCGGGGTTGATATGGTGGCTTCCATTGCCGAAGAAACTAAAAAACGGAACCTCAAATTTATGGCCACCTTTCATCACGGTTTCCACAACCTGTTTTATCCTAAACAAGACCAGGCCGTAATGCGACCAGTTACACCCAATAAATACAACTATGTGTACGAAAATTGCGAAGTACCACAGGATCCTAAATACCGCAAATTGTATTGTAATATGGATTACGACGAAGCGCAAGATTTGTGGTTGGGTAAATTAAACGAGGTAATTGACGCACATTGCCCGGATTATATTTGGATGGACTTTGGACAGCGTTTTATCACAGAAAAGTACCGCAAACAGTTTTTAAGCAACTACTTTAATAAGGCGGCCGAAGAAGGAAAAGAAGTGGTGGTAAATACCAAAGGTGACTTCTTCCCTACCGAGTTATCGGTGGTAAACGTGGAAAGGGCTACCATGGAAGATATCACTCCGGAAGTCTGGATTACTGATTTTATATTAGGGAGCTCGTGGTGTTACAACAAAGAGAAACGTACAGCTATCGATCCTGCTAAAGCAATCCGAATGCTGGCCGAAGTAGTAAGCAAGAATGGTATTATGCTGCTTTCAGCAGGCCCCATGGCCGACGGTACCATGCCCGAAGAACAGGTGAAAGCTATGGAGGGCATCGGAGCCTGGATGAAACTATATGGGGAAGCGATTTATAACACCCGTCCGTTTGTTGTTTTTGGTGAGGGAACCACAGAACTTAAACGGGATCCCAAAGATGCCTGGAACGAATATGGTGCTATCAAAAAAGGATTGAATAATTTAAATGCGGCGGATATTCGCTATACACAAAAAGGGAAAACAGTATATGCTATTCAATTAGGATGGAACACTAAAACCCCCGAAAGAACACTCTCCACATTTGCTGATGAGGCTAAAAATATTCAAATAAAATCGATTAAAGTACTCGGAAGCAGTGAAAGAATCAAATGGAAAAGAACTAAAGCAGGATTAAACGTTCAGCAGCCTAAAAAGAAACCGGCCGAAGCTGATGCTGCCTTGGTTTATAAGATTACGCTCAAATAGACATTCATTTGGATAAAATTTAAGAGGGTGTCCAAATATGTTTTTTAATTAACAGTGGGACTTACAGATTAAAAACAGAGAGACTCAGTAACCCCCATCCCCGCAACTTTGATCGGTACTTCCCCCTAGCATCGTCGCTAAGGGGAAGAGCCATTCGTGCGGCACTTACAAATCGTAAGTTTAAAATTTTCATCAACTTAATTTCGGACACCCGCTTTTTTTGATCAGTATAAAAATATAGGTTTTACGCTTCATATTTCACGCTTCACATTTTATGAATTAAACGTATCCTTGTTAAACAATTACTTCGATGAATCCTTTTTGTACCGTATATAATCCACAATACTTTTGTGACAGAAGAAAAAGCTGATCCTTATAGAGAACAATATCGACAATGGATTAAATTCATGGATACATAGTCCAAGTCGCCAGGGCAAAACCGCCATGATATTTTATTTATTCCACGAATCGGAAAAAAGCGAAAAGGTCGACACACGTTATATTGACCTGTTTGCTTCAGGTTCGATGAAAGATTTAATAAAAATTATAGCTGACAGAATACTTGACAAATTTTACAAGCTCAATATATTGACTGGTTTATCCTTCTATTTCAACAAATAATGATGGTACTCCTCAACTCAGCTTGAATTTAAACCCGAGCCAATACAAGCAAAGTCTGGAACAACTATTTAATTATCTCGATCGCAAAAAAAGACAGTTTTAAACGCATGGGATGAGTTTCCGGAAGTTCATGACATATCACAAAAAAAGCGCTTAAAACTTTCGTTTTAAGCGCTTTTGATATGATTTAGACTTTCATCTGGTGAACCTGAAGGGATTCGAACCCCTAACCTCTGCGGCCGTAACGCAGTGCACTATCCAGTTATGCTACAGGTCCATTATTAAGCATTAACTCTTCAGAAAATCTTTTAAGTTATTGTGAATCTGAAGGGATTCGAACCCCTAACCTCTGCGGCCGTAACGCAGTGCACTATCCAGTTATGCTACAGATCCATTGTTGTTTTGAGAATCATTTTCCTCAAATGCGGTGCAAATATAAGGAATTTATTCCAATCAAACCAAGGGAAAAAGCTATAATCTTGACATTACCCGAACGCTGGATTGGCAAACACACAATAACAAAAAGAGTATCAGAATATTAAACGCATAAAAAAAAGGAGTTTAAAAACTCCTTTTTTTGGTTATTTAATAGAATTCAAAAAACTCACATTATCTGGCGGGTATTGTTTGTTGCGCAAACCGGATTCCGCATCTATACCATAGGAATAGGTAATTAGCTGGTTGTACTCAAATTCACCATCCTTCCCTTTACTCCTGATAAAAAAATCAACCGATGTTTCACCTTCCTCTTTAAAATTAGAGACATCGAAAGAAGCGATACCCCACTGACGGTAATTATAAGGATCACTATTTGTATTATGCTTGAGTTCCAATATAATCTCACCATTATCAGTGGTGGCATTTTCAGCATCAAAAACCAAGTTAATAAAATGTACCGTTGCACCGCCTCCATACTCAAATTCAACGTTTAAATAATCGTCGGTAAACCAGGTATCCACAATTGTTACGGCATCATTACCAATTGAATCTATAATATCCGAACTTGTTTCGGCAGTAAATTCAAATACCGGCTTGGTTAGAATCTGCGAAATGTCATTTACTCTCACATAATAATCATAAGTGTCGCTATCCGTGGCATCAGCCAAAATAGTATAATTGACCAACACACGCATACCGTCCTCCAACAAACTAATGCTAACATGCGATTTTGACGGCCATAGCACTTTACCTTCATCCGTTGTTACAAAATAAGAACCAACATCCTTAGTTATCGTTCCTGATGAAAGCCAATAATTACCTAAAGAATAATCGTCGTCATCATCAAAGAGGTCACAAGACGTAACCGAGAACATAACCATCACCCCAATAATAAATAATAACTTTTTCATTTTACACTTTAATTTTAATCGTTTGTTATTATGACTGAAAAAGCACGCAACGGTTGCGTTTGGGTTCTAAAAAAAATTCCTACTAAACCAGGCAATCTTTTAATTTATTGATATCCAATATTTTTATTTCCTTGCCTTTGGCCTCAACAATACCATCATTATGCAATTCTCTCATTCCTCTGCCAATTGAAGGTCTGGCAACCCCGAACAACTCGGCCATTTGATTTTGCGACAATGGCAGAGTGATTTGATGGGTGTGCCCTTGGCTTATCTGCAATAGATAATTGGCTATTTTTCCACGTACCGTTTGAAACGAGAGAAATTTTATTTTTTGTGACAAAAACTGGGAACGATCGGATATCGTATTTAAATAATTAAGCAAGATGGTTTCGTTTTTACCGAAAAGTTTAAGTACCGACTCTCTCGGAATAATCAGCAATTCCGAGTCGTTATTGGAAATCACATTTACCGGATATCTGTTATTCTTTCCGAATAAAAAGGCAATCGCCACTGGCTTAGGTGCCTCTATATCCTCAATTTTAATGGTCTTCCCCGAAAAATCCATCATCTCACCTTTTACACTTCCCGATAGTATTATTATTAGTCTGTCGACAACATCGCCACCGCAAGCTACCATTTGTCCTTCTGGATATTTTTTAACCTGATAGTGAACCTGACCAAACAGTTCATTAATCTGACGGAATGTTAGACCACTAAAAACAGGACACTTTTCTATTATGGGATAATCGCTTAACATCGATATAAAAGATTTGAAGGTATAAATTACATGAAAAATACAACTTTTTCTCCAATTGTAACAATTGTTACAAGCTTGGTATTGAAAATCGCCTCATATTTGCAGTAAACAAACAAAAAGAGTAATGGAAAGAGACGTTATTAAAATAGATGAAGAATTATGTAACGGATGTGGTGAATGTGTTCCCGGTTGCCACGAAGGTGCACTGCAAATTATAGATGGAAAGGCCAGGTTAATTAGCGACCTTATGTGCGATGGATTAGGTGCTTGTCTGGGACACTGCCCGCAAGGAGCCATGGAAATTGAGAGAAGGGAAGCCGATCCGTATGACGAGACTAAGGTAATGGAAATAATGGTTGATAAAGGAATCAATACCGTTATCGCCCACCTTAAACACCTAAAAGACCACAACGAAATGGAATTCGTTAAAGAGGCCATGACCTTTTTAAAGAATAATCAAGATAAATACGACTTCGATTTACAAGAAGTAATTGACACTATGCACGGAAAAAAAGAAGCACCATCGATGGGGCATCAGGGCGGAGGATGTCCGGGCTCGCAAAGCAGGGAAATCGAGCGCCCTGCATTTTCATTGGCAGATACAGCACCTGCAACGCCACAAACCTCCCAATTAAAGCAATGGCCGGTGCAAATGCACTTGATAAACCCTGGCGCCAGTTTTTTTAAGGAGGCAGATATGGTGTTGGCAGCAGACTGTGCTCCATTTGCCATGGGTAACTTCCACCAAAAGTTTCTAAAAAATAAAGTTTTGGGAATTGCATGTCCTAAACTTGATGATGGAATGGATATATATCTTAAAAAGTTAATTTCATTGATTGACGATTCCAGAATTAATTCGTTGACCGTGGTCATTATGCAAGTTCCTTGTTGTGGTGGTTTAATGGGAGTTGCTCAACAGGCACTTCAACTGGCATCTCGCAAAATACCACTAAAAAGAGCTATCATATCAGTAGAGGGTGAAGTACTAAGTGAGGAATGGGTATAAGCTCATTTTAAACAAGGCTACTACAAAAACAGCATTTAATATTTAAGTAATTAGTTTAGGGTTAGGTTTGGTTTGGTCACATAGTTCGCTATGCGACTTTTATAAAAGGGAGTTTGGGATGAGTTAGTGAAGTAAGATAAACTCCCTTTTATTTATCTAAATGACCGATAAGTATTACCCCATATTATAATCAAATAAAAAGTATACAAACAATTTAAAAAAATTTATATCATGAGTATGTTTTGTTATCAGTGTCAAGAAGCAGCCAAAGGAACAGGTTGTACAATTAAAGGAGTTTGTGGTAAAACCGACGAAGTGGCCGCTCTTCAAGATGTCCTATTATTTGTGACCAAAGGTGTGGCACATGTAAACACTATTGCTGCTAATAATGATTTAGCAAATGATAAAGCATATAAATACATGATTGATGCTTTATTTATCACCATCACCAACGCCAACTTTGACGGTGGTAAAATTGAAGCTAAAATTAATGAAGGTATTGCGCTTAGAGACGCATTAAAAAAGGAACTAGCGGAAAAAGGAATTGAAGTTTCTAACGATGAGCATTCCGTGAAATATGCAGGTACTACACAAGAGGACTTCTTAAAAGTAGCACCCGCCATTGGAATCTTATCCATTGAAAATGAAGACATCCGTTCTTTAAAAGAACTTCTTATTTATGGAGTAAAAGGTATGGCAGCTTACGCAGAACATGCCATGAACTTAGGATACAATAGCAAAGAAGTTTGCGAATTTGTTCAGAAAGCATTAGTTGCCAGTACTGATAACACATTAGGTGTTGACGAACTAGTAGGTTTGGTATTAGAGTGTGGTAAGTTTGGTGTGGATGTAATGGCATTATTAGACAAAGCCAATACTGAAAGCTTTGGTAATCCTGAAATTACTTCTGTAAACATTGGGGTACGCAACAATCCTGCTATCTTAATTTCAGGTCACGACTTGAAAGACATGGAAGAGTTATTAAAGCAGACAGAAGGAACTGGTGTTGATGTTTATACACACAGTGAAATGTTACCTGCTAACTACTATCCTGCATTTAAAAAGTATGAGCATTTTGTGGGTAACTATGGTAATGCATGGTGGAAGCAAAAAGAAGAATTCGAAAGCTTTAATGGTCCTGTCTTATTTACAACAAACTGTATTGTTCCTCCAAAAGAGAATTATATAGATCGTATCTACACTACCGGAGCCAGTGGTTTTGATGGCTGTACCCACATTGCCGACAGACAAAACGGACAACCTAAAGATTTCAGTGTAATTATTGAGCACGCTAAAAAATGTGCTTCTCCAACAGAAATTGAAACAGGTGAAATCGTAGGTGGATTTGCTCACAACCAGGTTCTTCAGTTAGCAGACAAGGTTGTTGATGCAGTGAAAGGTGGAGCCATTAAGAAATTTGTTGTGATGGCCGGATGTGACGGACGTATGAACGACCGTGATTACTATAGCGAATTTGCAACAGAATTACCTCAGGACACTGTTATTCTAACTGCTGGATGTGCTAAATACCGTTATAACAAATTACCACTAGGAGATATTGGCGGTATCCCAAGAGTATTAGATGCTGGTCAGTGTAACGATTCTTATTCATTGGCGGTAACGGCTCTTAAATTGAAAGAGGTATTTGGTTTAGACGATATCAATGACTTGCCAATTGTATATAACATTGCATGGTACGAGCAAAAAGCAGTAATTGTATTATTAGCCCTATTAAGTCTTGGTGTTAAAAACATCAACCTGGGACCAACATTACCTGCATTCTTATCACCAAATGTAGTGAATGTATTGGTTGAAAACTTTGGCATTGGTGGAATTACCAATGTAAAAGATGATATTGAAAGAATGATTTTGGCGTAAGAATTTTCTTAAATGCCTTTTGTTTGTTCCCTTGTCGTTGTAATTACGGCAGGGGATTTTTATTTTTGCCCCAAACAATTCGAATCATGAATTACACCACTGTACCATCTGAGGTTTATTTTCTGAAAATGGAAGAAAAACCGACTCTCCGGGAAAACAATATTGAAAATACATCGCTTATCGAAATTGCAAAACCAATAGACATTTCCTGGTACAGGGAACTATATTCTGAGGTTGGAAAAAACTTTAATTGGCTGGATCGGTTGTTTATGGATGATGCTGAACTTTATAGTAAAATCAATAGTTCTAAAACGCACATCTACACCTTAAATATCAAACAAAAACATGCGGGATATTGCGAACTTGTTGAAGAAGGAGACCATGTAGAAATCCTTTACTTTGGGTTACTTCCTGATTTTATCGGAAAGGGGTATGGAAAATACTTTTTAAACAAAACCATAGAATTAGCCTGGCGTTTCTCTCCTAAACATATTCAGCTTAACACCTGCGATATGGATCATCCTAATGCAATCCACAATTACAAAAAGGCAGGTTTTGTGCTTTATAAGACAGTGACGGAGATGAAGAAAGTGTTAGTAAGCGAATAACTACCAGCCACGTGCAAAAAGTTAAAATAAAAACCCTCTGGCAGACCTGCCAAAGGGTGAATACTTAGTCAATATTATTTTTTGGGTACCATTGTCCAATGACCATTGATCAATGACTATTTCTACGATAGGGCTTGCTTCATGGTAGCTCCTAATGTAGCCGGCGATTCCACCACGTGAATACCGCATTCTTTCATCACCTTCATTTTGGCCGCAGCAGTGTCCTCTGTCCCACCGATTATGGCACCTGCATGCCCCATCCTACGTCCTTTAGGCGCTGTTTGGCCGGCTATAAATCCTACTACCGGTTTAGTAGCATTCTCTTTGATCCACTGGGCCGCTTCCGTTTCCATGCTTCCGCCAATTTCACCAATCATGATAATGCCTTCGGTTCCCGGATCATCCATTAATAACTTTACGGCTTCTTTGGTTGTGGTTCCGATGATAGGATCACCACCAATTCCAATACACGTACTCTGACCTAAACCTTCTTTGGTCAGCTGATCCACCGCTTCGTAGGTCAACGTACCGGAACGCGACACTACTCCGATTTTTCCTTTAGTATGAATAAAACCCGGCATTATACCCACTTTTGCCATTCCCGGTGATATCACTCCGGGACAATTGGGACCGATTAACCTGGTTTCTTTATCTTGTAAATAATCCTTTACCTTTATCATATCAGCTGTAGGAATACCTTCGGTAATTGCTATGGCCACCTTAATGCCGGCATCGGCGGCTTCCATAATGGCATCCGCAGCAAAAGCCGGAGGCACAAAAATTACAGATACATCAGCATTGGCCTTTTCAACTGCTTCTTTAACTGTATTAAACACCGGCAGATTTAAGTGCGTTGTTCCACCTTTCCCAGGTGTTACGCCACCCACCACGTTGGTTCCGTATTCAATCATCTGAGAAGCGTGAAATGTCCCTTCGCTTCCGGTAAATCCCTGAACTATAACATTCGATTTGTCTGTAACTAATACGCTCATATGTAATATATCTAAATATTTGAATAACAAAGTAGGAATATTTTTGGACAAAGCCAATCGGATATTCTAAATTATTTTAATGATGATCAACTATTGCATAACAACAGTACATTTTAAAATATGTTTTCGTTCTTTGGGATCATTATCCAGAAAAGGAAAATTAAAAAGTGACCTTACCCGCTCCTGACATTGGAATAGATCACCATAGCTAAAACAGGTAAACTAATAAAACAGCTATTAACCCCAATAAATACGCTTCTTTTAACCGATGGGAATTAATTACCAAAAATAAAGTGGAAATCATTATGGGTTTCCACTTTTTTTATTGCGCGTATTCCGTAAATTTGCAGGAAATTTGAGATTTCATGATTGATTTAAAGGATACCATTGTTGCTGTTTCCACTGCCCAAGGCGCTGGTGCTATAGCCGTCATCCGATTGACAGGTCCCGAAAGCATTACGATTTGTGATAAGGTATTTAAATCGGTTAAGCCCGGAAAAAAATTGACGGAACAACCTCCTAATACGGTGCACTTTGGTTCATTAATGGACCATGACAAAGAATTGGACGAAGTATTGGTGAGTATCTTTAAAGCCCCAAACTCCTTTACGGGAGAAAACACCGTGGAAGTTTCTTGCCACGGAGCACCCTATATTCAGCAAAAAGTATTGGAACTGTTTATAAAAAACGGCGCCAGCCTGGCTGCGCCCGGCGAGTTTACCCAACGCGCTTTCCTGAACGGGAAAATGGACCTTTCGCAAGCGGAAGCTGTTGCCGACCTGATTGCCTCCAGAAGTGAAGCTGCCAGAAGAGTTGCCCTGCAACAGATGAAAGGCGGCTTTTCCAATGAGTTGATACACCTGCGCGAACGCCTGCTCAATTTTATCTCCCTTATTGAGTTGGAGCTCGATTTTAGCGAAGAGGATGTTGAATTTGCAGACCGCAAGCAATTGATTGATCTGGTAGAAGAGATTGAAAAACTGCTGTCGAAACTGATCAATTCATTCTCACTTGGGAATGCGATCAAAAACGGTATTCCCGTGGCTATCGTCGGCCACACCAATGCAGGCAAGTCTACCCTGCTCAACACCATTTTACAGGAAGACAGGGCTATTGTATCCGACATCCATGGCACTACCCGTGACGTCATTGAGGACACTATAAATATCGAAGGCATTACTTTCCGTTTTATCGACACGGCCGGAATACGGAAAACCACCGATACCATCGAAAGCATCGGTATCGACCGTACCTTCAGTAAAATAGGATCGGCCTCTATCGTCATCCTGATGCTCGACATCAACGACCCCAACGAGAAAATTCATGAAGCCATCGCCGATGTCAAGGAAAAGATGAACGAAGACCAACGATTGGTGGTAGCCATAAATAAAATTGATTTGTTGAACAAGGAAGAAATAAAAGCCCGATTTGACAGGAATAAGTTTATAGAATTATCGGGCTCCGATGCCATTGTCCCTCTTTCGGCCAAGCAACAAACCGGTATCGACCAATTAAACGCCGAACTCATCAAAACTATTAATCTGCAAGCTGTCGACAACGACGAGGTCATCGTTACCAATGCCCGCCACTACGAAGCCCTACAACGTGCTCAAAAATCCATATTCCGCGTGATTGGAGGATTGCACGACGGCATCTCAGGCGATTTTCTGGCCCAGGATATACGCGAAGTATTGGTTTATTTAGGTGAAATCACAGGGGGTGAGATTCAAACCAACGAGGTACTGGGTAATATCTTCAAAAACTTTTGTATCGGAAAATAGTCATGCGACGACAGCGGATAGTTGATTAATAAAACATAAAAAACAAATTCCCGAAGCAAATTAATTATCAACTGATTAAGCTTGCTCAATAGATTTGTTGGGAAATATTTAAAAATAGTTTCTTTTTACAATTTGGTTACTCTTTTATTAAAAACAATAAATGTACCGTTTAAATTGAGCAATAATAATTTATGCATTACTAGCTAAATATTCAGCAACCGATTCTTCTATATCCAGTTTAATTAGTTCCCAATATTTTTCTTTTAAACAAATTGGGTCTAAGTCTGTATCTGCCGTACTAAAATCAGTTAGCTTATTAATAATTTCTTCTTTAGAGTGATTATAAGGATATCTTTTTTCATAAAAACTCAACATTTCCTCCCAAGAAAAAGATTCCATTAACTCATGTATATCCCAAAAGTCTTTTTTTCTACCACTATTGCCAATTACTTCCAGTTTCATCGCAATAATCTCTTCTAGTTGAGATAACCTAATACCACCATAGTCTAGAATTGGATATTGAAACGGATCAGTATAAAACAAATCAACTTTTATGGTTTCTTCTTTTTTATCGCCAATAAGATATGATTTTCCCATGCTATCATTACCACCAAAGCAATAATCGACATACTTAAAGTTTGTTTCAAATAGATTGTCAATCTTATCAAAATCAATTGACTTATACTCCGCATCTGTAAATAAATCAATGTCAACAGAAATTCTATGACCAAGAAGCAAACTTAAAGACGTCCCTCCTACCAACCGGAAAGTATCCAGTTCTTTAAACTGCATTAATTTTTTAAGCGTATCCCAAAGTAAAACTGAAACTGTTTCTTTATGGATGGTCATAACTAATGTAAATATTTTGCAACATTCTTGCTAAATGAATCCAAATAACTGCTTCCTATATTACGTATTTCATTTCTTACTTCTTTAGTGCCATAAAAGTTTAATATTTCATTAATTTCAAGCTCATTTCCCCTTTCGAAAATACGTTTTATAATAGCTCTCTTATTTTTCAACCAATCTATCTTATCAAAATCGGTGTCCCAAAAAATAGCCTTTCTAATTGATTTAGGATTAGGGAATAATTTATTGCTCGTTTCCTGGTAAGCCTTTTTAACATCATAACTGGCTTGTAAAAGCATAAAATAATCTTCTTCCACACCTAGTTGTTTTCCCAACCGTATAGATAGTTTAGGGTTTATACTTCTTTTTTCCTTCAATATGGCACTAATTGTTTGCGCATGCTCATCTACCATAAGAGCCAAGTCCTTATTTTTCAAACCTCGCTTTTTAATCTCTCGCTTTAGTATGGCTCCTGGGTGAATACCTTTTATCTTATTTATATCCGGCAACATAGTCAACTTTTTAATCAGTCAAAATTACTAAATCATTCAATTGTAAACAAATTTGTTTATTTTTTATTAATTACGTTTTACTACTTTTACATTGCTCAAGATTTATTCTTGCGGCGCAATAGTACCCACTGGGAAATAAAAGAAGAATGTATAAGAAAAAAATACTCTTTTTATTAAGGTGTGTATCCTTTGATAAAAAGCTTTATATCAGTTCTTTTATCTAAATCTTAAGAAAGTAATATATTTACAGCATCTATACAATACAAACTCCATATCTATCATATTATCAATACTTAGAAACTTTTGTATCGGAAAATAGTCATGCGACGACAGCGGATAGTTGATTAATAAAACATAAAAAACAAATTCCCGAAGCAAACTAATTATCAACTCATTAAGCTTGCACAATAGATTTGTTGGGAACTATTTATTAATAGTTTCTTTTTACAACGTTTTACAATGAATATTGAATTTTCATTACGCAATTACCCTAATGTATAAAAAGAACCGGCTCCTTTAGTACAAGAAGCTTTAATAATTGGCTCCGGTAAACCAACATTCTTTTGTATAACAAAAAGTCACTTTTATGCCTCTGCGCGGCACTTTTATGGCGCTAAGCAGTGCTTTTGCATGACTAAGACGACCGATTCCGGATAATACTATCCAGTCGCTGCAGCTCGTTATTGGTATATATTTGAATCCACATGGGTAAATGATCGCTGAGTTCGTAGGTCCGTTTGGAAGGCTTTACATCAGGAAACAATTTTTCCAATAGACCGTCCCTGGCAAAATCAATGACACCACCATGATCGGAAAAGGAAAATGAATAGTTGTTGGTGGAACGGTGCAGTATCTGGTCGTAACGTTTGTTGCCTGCACTTACTGCCGTATCCTTAATCGTACTTAAAGACCTGGGCATCTTCAGCCTGCTTTTTTCGGTCAGTGCCTTATAATACTTATCTCCGATACGTGGGGTGTTGAAATCGCCTACCACAATTAAATCGTCATCTATTACCACATCCGATTTATCGTCCCATCGGCTCGAAATCCACTCGCTAAAACCGGCCAGTTCTTTAAGCCGACCATTATTACTTCCCCACCGGGCATGTAAGGCCAGAATAATAAAATCGAAACTACCCGCCCTAAACGAGGCCATATATGGAGACCTCCACCACGATTGTTGACTGATATACTCATCGCCCATCTTTTTGCGGTTGGGCTGGGCCTCTGCGGCCAGACCGGTAAAATGAACCATTCTTTGATCGTACAAAAACAGGGTTCGTTCGTAGTTTCCTCCCCCATCGTTTTGCCAATCGCTAACCACATATTTCCAGTCCCCCCCCAAATACTTTAACACCCGCTTAAAGTCACTTAGATCTTCCCTTACCTCCGTAATGGCAATCAAATCGAACTGATAAAGTATTTGTGCGATAAAAACGATACCATCTTCGCTCCTGGACTTTTTACCAAATTCCCGGATATTCCATGTGGCTACATTAATACTTTCATCCAACATAGAGGACGGTATATGGCATTCTTCGATGCGCTCGATAAGTAGTTTCAGCTTTTTTGCGGTTTCGGGAGTAAGACTGGAATAATGCATATTTTAACGTTAAAATGTATTATGTAATTTCAGGACTTATTTCTTAAATGTCAAGTGCCGGCAGGATGGTTTCTCCATTTCACCGGATTTGTATGAGGAAAACTCAACAATCAACCTCACCGATAGAAGTGCTAAAAAAGCGCAAACTTTTGTATATGTATCATTTTCAATACATTAAATTTAGTTACGGTAAAAATTAAAAAGATGAGATTGGGGAAAGCCAGCGGTTAAACGAACAAATTTCCGACTTTCCGAACCAAATTTTAGAAATTAAAGAACAGAAAATAAAAAATCCATTATCTTTGTTCGTAATTTAACGAACAAATGGATGAATAGCGAATTTTTAACTGATCGGCAAAAAAGATGGACAGGTATGTTAAAGCAATTTGGCACCCCATACATATATACGTGTTGGAATTGCTTTCGAAGCAAAGCTGTTGTTATAGCGGCTACTTAAATGATGAGCTGCCCATTGTAAAGTCAACTTATTCCAGTCATTCAAATGAATTAAAAGCTGCCGGATTAATTCAAGGAGAAATTGAAGCTCCCAAAATTAAATATTGTATTCATAAAGAGAACAGGAAAGAAGTAAAAGCACTATTTAAAGGCTTTTTTCAGTTGTAAAAAAATTTAACCTAATTGTTCGTTATTCCCCGAACTGCGAACAACAAAAATTTAGAAATAATGGATTTAACAAATTTAAAACCAATAAAGATGGAAATAAAAGTGTTAGGTACAGGCTGTGCCAAGTGTAAAACATTAGAGAAAGCAACTATTGAAGCGGTGGAAAAAACAGGAATTGATGCTATCGTAACAAAAGAAGAAGACATTATGAAAATAATGGAGTATGGTGTAATGACTACTCCGGCATTGGTTATTGATGAAAAAGTTGTAGTAAAAGGGAAAGTCCCTTCTGTTGAGGAAATCACAGAACTAATAACTAAGTAAGCGATATAAATCGAAGAATGGCAAGATGACAAAATACCATTTATGGACCGTTTACCGTCTATTATTAAAGATGGATGGGATATCGTTAGAAAGGTTCTTTTATACTTGATGTTAGGCATCGCCATAGGGGCAGCCATGCATGCTTTATGTTCCTGAAAATTTCTTTACAGAGTCTTTATCGGCAGATAAATGATATGCGATACCATTAGCAGTGCTACTTGCAGTACCGAGGAAGCCATTGCCACAGGAATTGTTCCGGTGGTGCATATGATTTTGTATGAAAAAAATAGTATAAAACTTTATATAATGAGAACAATACCAAAATATTTATGTATCCTTTTTTTTATGGGGGTAACCATTGCTGCCGGTCTTGCCCAAGATTCCACCAAGATTCATACCTTCGATTTCAACAAACTGAAACCCATAGTGCAGGTATTTGGTAATGCATCTTATTATTTTGAGGATAATTATTATGCCTACAGTTTTACCCGCGCACATCTGGGACTACAGTACCAGTTTAACAAAGACTGGAGTGCCAAAGTTATCATCGACAGAGGCAGGGCGACTACCACTGGCGAGATTACCGTTACAGATTCTTTGGGAAATCAGTTCAATGTGAGAAATACGTCAAAAGAAGGGGCATATTATACCATGTTTCTAAAGTTTGCCAGCCTTCAATGGAGAGTGAATGATCAACTTACACTCCAGGGAGGAGCCATCCTTCAAAATCATTACATTACCCAGGAACGTTTCTGGGGATTGCGATATGTGGCACAAACTTTTCAGGATTTGTATTGGAAAATACCAAGCAGCGACCTGGGTCTGATCGCCTATTACCAGGTAAATGATGTTATTTCTTTTGATGCAGCTGTTACCAATGGTGAAGGAGTTCGCATTGCACAGGATGAATCGGGTAAGGTAAAATTATCGGGGGGCATCAATATCAATCCTACTAAAAAACTACAGCTTAGGGCTTATTATCACAATCGCCAAGCCCATGATGCGGATTTAGAGACAGAGGAAATGTATGCTGCATTTGTAGGTCTTCAACCATCACCCAAGTTTAAGATTGGTGGCGAATTTAATTACATGAAGCATTTGAGTTATACCGATAATTTAAACAGTTATGGTTATTCGCTCTACTCAACATACAAACCAGGCCCAAAGACTGAGCTATTTACCCGTTACGACAAATTATTATATGATGATCCGGATCATGTGATTGCTGAAAATAATAGTGATGGAAACAAAATAATAGCCGGAGTTTCTCACTCCCCTATTAAAGGGGTGAATATAGCATTGAATTATCAGGGATGGATAGCAGACCATAGATATACCGACTCGGAAAATAACATATTAATAAGTATGGAGTTTAAATTTTAAAAAATACTATAATGGAAAATACAGAAGTAAAATGTGAGTGTAGTAGCACAGGAAGTAAAATAGTGATGGCTTGTTCCGGTGCCGCTGATGTCGGAATGATCTCCGATAAGGTTGCACGAGCTATGCAAATTGCCGGAAAAAGAAAGATGAACTGTCTGGCAGTTGTGGGTGCAGGTATTGAAAAATCAATTGCAGGTTTTAAGCAAAAAGATCTATTGGTTATCGATGGTTGTGCCGTTGCCTGTGGAAAAAGAATACTGGATCAGCACGGCATTACCGATTACAAACATATTATAGTCACAGATTATGGATTAAAAAAAGGTTCATCGCCAGCAACTGCTGACAATGTAACAATGGTACTTAATAAGTTATAGTAGCATATTGGTCAGGTAAAAAAGACAATTGCAGGTTTGTTTATTTATTTAATTTTCCTTTCTTGGGCAATCATGAATATCACTATCGAAAACATTATCCTTATTGGTTCTGTACTGCTTTTTATCAGCATCGTTGCAGGGAAAACAACCTATAAATTCGGGATTCCCACCTTATTGCTGTTCCTTTCCATTGGAATGCTGGCAGGTTCCGAGGGCATTGGCGGGATTTACTTCGACGATCCGGCTATTGCTCAATTTATTGGCGTGGTATCACTCAATTTTATTCTTTTCTCAGGAGGTATGGATACCGATTGGAAACATGTCAAACCCATTCTCAAGGAAGGACTGGTATTATCAACTATTGGCGTATTGCTTACCGCAACTACGTTGGGACTTTTTGTTTGGTGGGTAACCGATTTTAGTCTGTTCGAAAGCTTATTGCTTGGTTCTATTGTTTCTTCTACTGATGCCGCTGCCGTATTCTCCATTCTCAGAGGTAGAAAACTCAGGTTAAAAAACAATATTCGCCCTACTCTGGAACTTGAAAGTGGAAGTAACGACCCTATGGCTTACGTACTGACCATTACGTTTTTATCGTTGGTCATGAACCCTGAAAAAAGTTTTTGGTCCATCCTTTTGCTTTTTTTTCAACAAATGAGTTTAGGTGCATTGGCAGGCTATTTATTTGGCCGCTTGAGCAAATTTACGATAAACCGTATTCACCTTGATTTTGAAGGTTTATATCCTGTTTTGGCGATTGCTTTAATGTTTATCACCTTTGCCGCCACCAACTTTGTTGGGGGAAATGGTTTCTTGGCCATATATATCTGTGCGGTATATTTGGGTAACCACAACCTCATTCACAAAACGAATATCATGCGAATGTTTGATGGTTTAGCATGGTTGATGCAGATTGTACTTTTCCTTACGCTTGGTTTGTTAGTCTTCCCCTCTCGGATCATTCCGCTTTTTGGTATTGGTTTATTGATTGCTGCCGTTCTCATTTTTGTGGCTCGCCCTGTAGCAGTTCTTTTGTCATTAATTCCTTTTAAAACCAGATTTCGCAACAAAGCATTTGTTTCCTGGGTAGGTCTAAGAGGTGCGGTCCCCATAGTTTTTGCAACATATCCGCTGCTCGCAGGTATAGAAAAGGCCCAACTAATTTTTGATATCGTATTTTTTATCTCTGTCACGTCAGTGCTTATTCAAGGTACTTCATTATCCCTTATTGCCAAATGGTTAAAAGTAGGCAAGCCGGATACTAAAAAAATAGAATCTGCTGCTGAAGCATTAAATTATGATCATCCCAATAGCATTCTTAAGAAGATCACGATATCTGACAATGCCGATATCATTGGCAAGAAAATTGTTGACTTGAATTTTCCGCAAAATTCAATTATTGCCATGATAGAGCGCGATAAGCAATATTTTACGCCAAATGGTTCATCGGTTATCGAAGCGAATGATGTTTTAAATGTAATAACCGATAAAAAGGAAAACCTGCTAAAGGTTTGTGAGTGTTTGTGTGTAGAGCAAACGGAAAATAAAACAAGCAATCCAAACCAATAAGCAATAATTGTTTATTATTGTTGCCTTCAAAAAAATAGGAAAAGTTGAGTTTATCATACCATATAACAAACCGGTTTATAAATGTACTGGCAATAGGCTGGCTGGTAGTTCTTGCCTTATCTGCAGATATTCAACCTTCCTATGCATCTATAAAAAAAACGGTTTCAGGTACAACTGAGCAAATTTGCTTCTCTCAAAACGCAATTGTGCCTGTTGCTGAAAGCAGCATATTGCTTTCAAATTTTAGTTTTCAGCAGACTTCGAACAAAGACAACAGCAGCCAATTAAATGCCGCATTACTGGGATATAATCTGCTGGTAGATTGCTGCCTTGCGCAGCAACTTCAATGGTTGGGCAAGGTATGTATAAGATATCGGAAGTTGGTTCTTCTGTTTCCATCCCATTACTTTTGGTAATCCATTTCTTCATTTCAAAGGCATTTATACATGCTTCAACCCGGATTTGCTAATGCATATTGCGGGTTTACCTCATCTAATGTATTGACAGTTATTCAATACTGTCTGATTTTATTCAATAAATAAATAATAAGAAAATGGATATAACAGCAGCCATTACCGGGCTTGTTATGCTTGGAATTTTCATTGTTCCAATTGCAATACTGAGCCTTAGAAATAAAAACAAGGCTTTATTAGCTGAATTAAAAGATTTTGCGACACAAAACAATTGTGAAATTTCAGAATACGATATCAACGCCCAATTTGCTATCGGTATGTCAACACCTGGAAACCAAGTGTTTTTTATACGAAAAGAAGAGGCCAATCAGGACTTGTTCAAAAGTAGTATTCCTTTAAATCACTTAATAGATTGTGGGTTAAAAACTCAAAACAGAACCGTTAATTTGCAGAAATCTACGGAAAAAGTGATTGATAAACTGGAAATCAGTTTTCAAAGCAAATCACAAGAAAAGAACACCCTCAGCTGGGTACTATATGATTCTGAAATGACTACCCAACTTGATAACGAATTCCAGGTTGGTAATAAGTGGGTTTCTATCATAAAGAAAGCTATATAGCCTGATCTTTTCATAAAACCCCAAATTGTCATTTGGCTTCACCTAAATGCCAATACGATGAACAAAATCGAAACGCTACGTAAACCCGGCTTATGCCTACTGTCATGAAGGAATTTCTCAAATTCCTTCATGACAGATCTCGGATGATTATATGCACTTGGTGTTATGTCGGTATCCGGATGAAGAACGTAAGGCGCATAGTAAACTTAACGCTAAGTTCATTAAAACGGTATATTCTCAAAGCCTATGCCGCCCCTGGTCACAACAACTTTATCCCCGGTGATAGCCTTTATACTTTAGATCAGGAACATTCTGACCCAGATCGGAGGTATTATCCCTTAAGTCAGGATCATTCACAGCCGGGTCACGATCATTATCCCCAAGGTCATAAACTCCATGTCTTAGGACATAATCATCATCCAAAAGGTCAGCATGGTTATGACCCAAGTTAGAATCATTATCCCAATGATTATAGCATACCGTTCCTTTTTCTTTGAAAAAAATTATACCCTCACAATAACATCTTTCTCTGTAGCTGATTTATGTGTTTTTGTTAATGGTATCTGTATTTTTTAACCAACTTTTTAAATCCTTCCACAAATTCTACCTTAATATTATCCCAATCAAATGGTCCCCTCACCTGTAAGTCTGATTGAGGGTGAGATGGAGAAACGGGTGTTTTATTGTAAGAACAGTTCTCTGTTCCATTATAGATAACAACCGGATGATCTAAGGAAAAGAGTAATTCAAATGCGTTAAGTAATATTTGAATATTTCCATCGCAGTGTCGCAGAAACCTATCCATATCATGATTATCCAGGAAAGTAAGCATTAAGTAGTCTTTGGGAACCTGACTAAAATGTTTTTCAATCTTAGCTTTTAGTTTTTTATCCGTCAGGATATCTCTCTTTTTCTTTACTGCATCAACAATGATTTTATTGAGCGCAAAATCGAGCACTCCTGACAATTCATTGTGATATTCCAATTGAACCTTCTCCTGCGAAACGCCAAAGCATTTTCTTATCGTCTTGTTTTTTAATCCCAAGGTTTTAAAGTGCGACCATTTTAATCCATCTGCCCATGCCTCTCCTATAAAAATAGCCTCTGGATATTTATCTACAATTTCAATTTTAAATTCCTTCCAAAAATCATGGGAAGGGCCAATCACATGATCTATCCTAAACCCATCAATACCGAAGGACATCCAGTAATGCGCTACCGCTATCATGTATTCTCTGGCTGCCGGATGATCCAGGTTTATTTTAGGCAACACTTTAACATCTAAAAAACACAAATAGTTGTTTGGCCAATCCTTAAATATAAACCAATTCCGGTATTTGCTATTTTCATGGATGATAGCGTCTTGAAAAAATGGATGTTGTGCAGAGCAGTGATTTGGCACAAAATCGACAATAATTTTTAGGTTATGTTTTTTAGCCTTTTTTACCAGCTTTTCAAAATCCTTATGGCTGCCAAAGTGAGGATCCACCTTTTTAAAATCCGTGATGTGGTAACCATGATAAGCAATGGTTTCATAAAAAGGGGAAAGCCATATTGTATTTATGCCCAGGTCTATCAGGTAGTCAAGCTTAGCGCAGATACCACTAAGAGTACCCCCTAAAAAATCGGCGCTGTTGCTCTTTATACTTAATTCATTAAAGCGATCGATGAATATTTGATAGACCAGCATGAATTTATTTAGTTTTTAATTCTTAGTATCCAGTTAAATGCAATACAATAAGTGCATACATAATACAACAAGGAAAGAATTGTCATAGTCACCAGAAACAAATAGAATTTATTGAAACCTATCTTCAGGATTATTTTCCGTTTCACCTTATTCTTGGAAACCTCCCCGCCACATATAAAATTAATTATTTTACTTTTATGCAATTGGTTATATTCTTTTCCCGAATAATAGTAATACCTATAATAATAATCCTGATCCTTTTTTAATGTTTTTTCATGTCCTTCTATTTCATCAAGTTCCCTGCCAAGAATACACCTTTCTGTTAACCTTACCCTTTCTTGAAAAACAAAGAAGTATAACATCCAATTTGATCTTTCCCATATGAATAAACCTAATGTAAAGAGCAATACAATATGCGCAATAATAAAGATTGAATGATCTTCCATTTTCCATGAAAATCCAATGATGGCTGCGGTAATACCTATGGCCCAATTTTGCATTTGAAAACACATGTTTTGCTGAAAATTCATTTTATCCGTATTTACTGCTAATAAGCTTGATAGATTTTCTTCCCACAAAGGTTTTTTTGGATTTGATTGGTTTTTTTTGCCCATAACTAAATAGATTTTGAAGTATCATTGCAATTTCATATACATTCAACCCAATGTCAATACTTTCTTAAAATAAAACAGTTATATATCCCGTCCTAAAAAAGTTGATTTGCCGCAGGAGTATTGCTTTTAACATTTGTGTTATATAGCTTTCCCTCACCCTTAAATTCTTTTATGGATACGATATCATTAACACCGTAAATAAGATTTCTTCCGTCCTCTAGCCGTCTTTCAATTGATTTACCCAGAATACATTATTTTTATCGTTTTATTTCAAAGTTTTATTTAAGCCAGGTATTCAAAACTTGACATTCATTTAAAAAGTTACTATATTTGATTCAACTCATAGTTAATAGTTTAAAGTTAGGTTTAGTTAAAAATCAAAAGCCACTGTATAAATTTTATACGGTGGCTTTTTGATTCGAATTCAACACAGAAGAAGAAATGGTTAACCTTGGATTTCTTTTTTTCAGTTCATTATTCTTTCTCTGTGCACTCCGCGGTTAAAAAAGGGAACCGCCAAGTCGCCAAGGTTGCGCCAAGGTCGCTGTGAAAACATCTTTGCGAACCCTGCGGTTAAACTTTGCGCCCTTTCCTCTGCGGTTAATATCCGAGAGCACATTGATGTTGTCCGAGAGAGGGTATGGGGTGTCCGAGCGGAGTTTTAGGATACCCGAGAGATAGTAACACCCGTCCGAGAGGACTTTTATGCTGCCCGAGAGGAGTTATTACCAGCCCGATAGAAGAAACTAATCGTCCGAGAGAAGTTTTTGTCATCCGAGATGATTTGTTGAGCGTAAGTGCTACTATGGCAGCTTTTCCTGACTCTATCATGGCTATTGGCTTTCAAGTTGATGAATAATTACAACGTTTCCTTTTTTATGACCTGTGGCTATGTATTTATGTGCTTCTTCTAATTTTTCGAGCGGAAATTGGCGATCGATTATTGTGGTAATTTTACCTTCTTTGAAAATTTCAACCAATTCTGTTAGTAATTGCCTTAATTCAATAGCAGAGCGCAATCCCGTAGCACCAAATTTTGCCTTTTTTGAACCGTATAATGAAGTCCAAAGCATTTGAAGCAAAAGTGAGAATTTCAAAACGGGAGAAATAAACTGTCCATTCTTAGTCAGTGCTTTTTTGCTTTTGTGGTAGGATAGTTTTCCAACTGTATCATATACAATATCATATTGTTTGTTCTTTAATGTAAAGTCTTCTTTCGTGTAATCAATCACAAAATCAGCTCCCAAAGACTTAACCAAACCAACGTTTCGTTTACTGCAAACTCCGGTTACCTCGGCACCGTAATATTTTGCTAACTGAACCGCTGCACTTCCCAGGCTGCCTGAAGCCCCATTTATCAAAACCTTTTGACCCGGTTTAACAAGTGCAATGTTCATTAAAAAATTAACGGACGTCAGGTGTCCATCGCAAACAGTAGTTGCTTCGGTGAAGCGCAGGGTTTCGGGTAGTAGAAGAATAACTCCGTTTTCGGGGACAGCAATATATTCGGCATTGGTACCGAATCCCAGGGTGGTTTCTCCAAAAACTTTATCTCCGGCATGAAAAGTTGTAACGTTTTCCCCTGTGGTCTCCACAATACCGGCAAAACCGGTTCCCGGAATCGGATGCTTGGGTTTTCTAAGGCCGGTAAACATACGGGCAATAAAAGGTTTTCCGGTTCGCATCATGCCATCTGCCGCAGTTGCGGAAGATGCCAATACTTTTACCAGAACCTCATTTGCTTTAGGAACGGGTTTATCCACTTGCCTTAACTTCAGAACCTCCGGGCTACCGTAACCGGTTGCCACTATTGCTTTCATTTTATTATTTGACTTCATCATATCTGCTATTATGGATTATTAAAAAGTACGATGTAAAAGTATGGAGCGGGAGCAGAAGAAATGTTCCGAATAATGATGTTGTGGTTCTGTATTATAATCCCGAACCTAATAGGACAAGTATCTTTTTACTGATCGCAAAGAAATAATTTAGGAAACAAGAAGTAAACCATCTACTCCTTACTCACCCGGGACAGATAAAACCTAACCGTTCTTTTTTAAGCAAACTCTGCCCCGCACTTGTGAGGCGGATAAGTAAAAGATGAACAAGCTTAGGCACTAAAATTCTCTGACAATCGTAAATACCATTCCTTTTAAAACCGATTTCACCAAAAAAGTAGTGAATAAGATGATTAAAATAAAAAATAGCCTTAAATTAGAAAGTATCAATAAAATAATCACAATATATGTGATGAAAAGAATTTGGATTTAATCTGAAATGATATCTCTTATTGTTAATACAGATAGCGTTAAAATTATGAAGTATGCTTATCATCCTGATTTTATATTTGGTGTTGGCCTTCGGTTTGTTTTTGATACCCAACAAGCTATCAAAATATAAGCCTCTTTTGATCACATGGGTACAATTGGGTATTTTCGGGTACTTTATATTTCAATTGCCAATTATTTCTGCGGGAAAAATTTTAACCATATCTGTGGAATGGATCTCACACCTGGGGCTGGATCTTGAATTCACTCTTGATGGATTGAGTATGATTTTCACTTTGTTGATTACCTTTATAGGTATCCTGATTTTCATATATGCCAGAACCTATATAAAAAACTACACCGGAACAACAAAGTTTTACTTTTATCTGGTTCTTTTTAGTGGTTCCATGGTAGGTTTGGTACTCTCCTCTAATTTTATTCAGCTGTTTATTTTTTGGGAATTAACAAGTATTTTATCCTATCTGTTAATCAGCTTTTTTAATGAGAATGAACAAGCACAGAAGGCTGCCTTCCAATCACTATTCGTAACCGGTTTTGGAGGATTGTGCTTGCTTGCGGGTATCATTCTGATTGGCAGCGTTGCTGAAAGTTATTCGTTGACGGATTGGTTAGACAAAGCCCATCTGATCCGGAACAGTAGTAATTATTTACCAGCTCTGATTTTAGTCCTGATAGGCATTTTCACCAAATCTGCTCAGTTTCCGTTTCACTTTTGGCTACTTGGGGCAATGCAAGCACCTACTCCTGTGAGCGCATACCTTCATTCGGCCACGATGGTAAAAGCCGGGATTTTTTTATTGGCCCGCTTATATCCTATTTTAGGTGCCACTGCGGAGTGGACACAAATTGTGCCTTTAATAGGTGCTTTAACCATGCTGACCGGTGCGTATTTAGCAATTACACAAATCGATATTAAACTAATCTTAGCTTATACTACAATTAGTGCACTCGGTATCCTTACGTTACTGCTGGGCATGGATACTCCATTGTCGGTAAAAGCAGCGTTGGTTTTTCTATTTGTTCACGCTTTTTACAAAGCAGCCCTTTTTATGCTTGCCGGTTTTCTCACAAAACTAACCGGAACAAGGGTAATTGATCATTTTGGTGGGTTAATTAAGGTAACCCCATGGGGATTTATTATTGCGTTGATCGCCTTGTTATCCATGGCTGGTTTGCCCCCGATGCTTGGTTTTATTGGCAAGGAGCTGATTTATGAAGCTAAGATTGATTCGCCATGGATTTCTTCCCTTCTGGTATTCCTAGGTGTATTAACTAATGTTTTTATGGTAGCTGTTTCATTCCTGCTTTTATTCAAAGTGTTTCTAGGTCAATCAAAACCTGATACCAAAATAGCCAAAGGTAACTACAACATGCTTTTGTTTAGCCCCGGTATTCTTGCTTTGCTGAGCTTAGGATTGGGACTGTTTCCTGATGTGCTCACTACAATTATAGAACCGGCAATAAGCACTATCCTTGCTGATAAAATACAGATAGAATTGAAATTATGGCATGGGTTTAATATGATACTATTACTTAGTGTGTTTACCGTTCTGTTGGGCAGCCTTCTTTTTATCCTCATGTATAAGAACAAGCGGATTATTAAGGGCTGGCAACGAATAAACAACCGCTTATTCTCGATCAATTTCACCCGGGTTTTTTCAACTGGAATCAATAAATTCATTGATTTTTCCGCTAAAAACACTCATTTTATTCAGCATGGATACAACCGTTATTACATAATTACCATTATCATTTTCACTTCAGTGCTTCTATCGTTTCAATTGTTTATGACCAGGGGGTGGGAAACAAACTCTTCTTTTACGCTACGTCCTTTTTACATCTCTGGCTTAGTGGTCATCATAACATTTTCGGCCCTGATGAGTGTGTTCTCAAAAAACAGCATTTTCACAGTAACAGCACTGGCGGTAACAGGTTATGGCATTTCACTTATATATCTGTATTACAGCGCAGTTGATTTGGCAATAACTCAAATTATTATAGAAACCCTAATGGTAGTAATGTTTGTGCTTGCATTGAGGAGATTGCCAAAATTCACTAAACTGTCAGGTCTTTCCACCAAAATACGGGATGCCATTATTGCATTAAGTTTTGGTGTTATCATGACCATGCTGGCACTAAAAGCAATTAGCGTAGATATTAGCCCCTCTATCTCAGGCTATTTTGTGGAGAACAGCAACTTAAAAGCCTTTGGTAAAAATGTGGTCAATGTAATTTTAGTGGATTTTAGAGCGTTGGATACGCTTGGTGAAATAACCGTGCTTGTCATTGCCGCACTGGGTGTCCTTACTTTGTTGAACGTGAAAAAATCAAAGAAATGAATTCTATCATATTACAAATAGCATCGAAATACTTAAAGATAATATTTCTGTCGTTCGCGTTTATAGCCTTGTATAGAGGTCACAACTATCCTGGCGGGGGATTTATCGGTGGACTTTTAGCTTCCTTGTATATCGTGTATGACAGCCTGGCGTTTACAAGCCAGCAGATCAAAAAAAAGTTAAGGGTACGGCCGGAATCCTATATGGGTATGGGACTTACATGCGCACTTTTGAGTTTTTTACCCAGTTTACTTACCGGGGCACCACTAATGAAAGGGACTTGGCTATCGCTAAATATCGCAATGCTTGGTGAAATAAAGTTGGGCACACCTCTGTTATTCGACATTGGGGTCTTTTTTACCGTAATGGGGGTCACCCTTATGTTTTTATTCACACTTTCAATTAAGAAATAATGGATATACTATTATCAGCATTAACAGGTTTATTATATGCCGGGGGTGTATACTTGATATTAAGACGAAGCATCCTAAAGTTTATTATCGGAATCATCTTTCTAAGTAATGCTACGAACCTGCTTGTTTTCCTTTCGGCAGGATTAGTTCACGGAAAACCAGCTTTTGTAGATGGACTGGAATCTGACCCACATATCCTAGCAGATCCTTTGCCCCAAGCATTGGTTCTAACAGCAATCGTGATCGGCTTCGGTATTGTTATTTTTACACTGGCATTAGTGGCTAAATTTTTTAGCGTGACTTCCACAGAAGACCTGGATCAATTGAAAAACACAGACGCTTAAGCCATGACTGAAATTGCGCTACCCATATTGCTGCCTTTAACGCTTATAATAATTTTAATTTTTATAAGATCCTCCTCCTATGCCAAATGGATCGGCATTGCCGGCAGTACCTTGTTACTCATCGTTGCGGTATACCTTTTTATTCAGGTTAAGGAAAATGGTATTCTTGTACTGCAAATAGGAGGATGGGAGGCACCTTACGGTATTTCGTTGGTAATGGATTATTTAAATAGTATCATGTTGGTAACGGCAACACTTATTGTTTTTGCAATATCCATCTACGCGTACCATTATGTTGGAGACAAGCCTAAGTTTTCCAGATTTTTTATTTTCTTTTTTGCCTTGATTATGGGTGTAAACGGCGCTTTTATAACAGGTGATGTTTTTAACCTTTACGTATGGCTGGAAGTTATAATGTTATCCTCGTTTGTGCTTATTACAATGGGTGAGAAAAAAGAACAGCTTGAAGGAGGAATAAAATACATGTCATTAAATCTTATTGCATCACTGTTATTTTTAGCCGGAATTGGGTTGTTGTATGGCAAAACAGGCACCCTGAATATGGCCCACCTTGCCCGGATTTTAAACAATGATCAACAGTCCATATTGTTGAATACATCTGCCATGTTGTTTTTTATTGCCTTGGGAATGAAAGCTGCCATTTTTCCTTTATTCTTTTGGTTACCGGCCTCCTACCACACGGCAAACATAACGGTCACATCACTTTTTGCCGGATTGCTGACTAAAGTCGGTGTATATGCATTAATCCGTTTTTTTACACTCTTTTTTGTTCAAGATGCCTATTTCTGGCATAATCTATTGTTGATATCGGCAGGTTTTACAATGGTAATTGGAGGAATGGCAGCATCAATTCAATACGATACAAGGCGCATCTTGTCGTACCACATAATTAGCCAGATTGGTTATATGGTGATGGGTTTGGGAATATATACGCCCTTGGCGTTGGCAGGAGCTATCTTTTTTATCATACATAATATGATAGCTAAAACCAATACGTTTTTAGTCGCTGGTATTGTTTGTAAATTCAAAGGGACTTATTATTTAAAAGATTTAGGTGGACTTTTAAAGGAAAGACCTTTGCTGGCAATATTATTTATCATCCCGGCGTTTGCATTGGCAGGTATTCCGCCATTATCCGGATTTTTTGCCAAGTTTATACTTATAAAGGCAGGTATCGAAGACAAGCATTACCTAATTACTGCAGTGGCGCTTCTAACAGCGATGCTGACACTTTATTCGATGATCAAAATATGGAACGAGGCCTTTCTGAAGAAACAGCCTGAAAAGACTACTATACCTAAAGATGTCAAAATCACATTTAGTGATATTTTTCCATCTGCAGTTCTGGCATTAACCAGCATTTTACTTGGGGTTTTTGCGGCCTCTATTTACGAATTAACATTATCCGCAGCCAACCAATTGCTGGAACCAAACGTTTATATTGAAGCAGTATTAAACCGAACGAAATGAGAGCATTGAAGAAAATATATTTGTTCATATCCTTCCTGATGTTTTATCTCTTGAAGCTGATACAAGCAAATATCTATATCGCTTATGATATTTTGACACCAAAAATGCACACAAATCCCGGGTTTGTATGGGTACCAATAAAAGTAAGTTCTGACATAGGCATATTGCTTCTTTGTAACCTTGTATCCATGACCCCCGGAACATTGAGTGTGGATATTGACAGGGACAAAAAGAAATTACTCGTTCACTATCTATATAAAACCCTAGATAGCGATGTGGTTGCTGAAATTGAAGAAATGCAAGACAGGATAATTGAACTAACAACTTAAAAAATGACTGACGGAGTTCTGGATATAGCTGTTTTAATTGGCTTTGTATGTATGCTGTTAGCGCTTTTACTGGCTTTTATTCGTTTGGTGAAGGGGCCAAGTATGTACGATCGTATTGCTGCTATGGACCTAATGGCCTCAATTACTATGGGCTTTATTTTTATATACAGTATTGTAATAAACCAAAGCATGTATGTGGATATTGCTATCATTATCTCCCTTGTTTCTTTTATTGGAACCGTGGCCATATCCACCTTTTTAAAGCTAATAAACAAAAAAAAATGAATCAAATATTTATCTCTGTATTAATAGTTTTGGGCGCTTTGTGGATTTTGATTGCGGCGATCGGTCTGATTAGATTTAAAGATGTTTACAGTAGAATTCATGCCACAACCAAAGCGACCTCCCTGGGCATAATGCTGATAGTTGCCGGTGTTGTGTTTTATTTTAGATTATGGGATGTTACTTTAAAATCGATCCTAATAATCGTGTTTGTATATCTGACCTCACCCTTAGCGGCCCATTCAATTGCTAAATCTTCTAAGGATGATACAGATACAAAAAAAAATTTGTAACTTAAGAAGATTCAACGGTTGTAGATCAATTTTCAGCTAATTCATAAAATCTTGGCCTATGAAATTCCTTCAAAATATACTTGTGACAGTTGATTTCAGTGAATCAACAGAATATGTTATTGCAAATTCTATCAGGTTAGCGAAAAAATATAATTCGCAGATTACATTAATGCATGTCATTTCTGATGACCACCTGAGCACTAAATTGGATAATTTTATTGAAGAATCCGTTAGTTCAAAAATAGAAAAACTAATTGCGCAGATTAATGATAATGGAATAGAAGTCAGAGACAGCATCGTTGAACATGGTGTCCCTTTCGAAAAAATAATTAATGAAGCACAAAATAATGACTATAACGTTATTGTGGTTGGTTCAAGAACAAGAACAGAAAAGGATTCCTTTAAATTAGGGATTACTGCAGAGAAGCTCATCAGGAAAAATCAAATACCAGTATGGGTTGTCAAACATGAACACTTAAAAAGCATCAAGAAAATATTATGCCCGGTTGACTTTTCTGATGCTTCACTAAGAGCTGTCACTAATGCTATAACGCTAGCTAAAAGCTTTGAGGCAGAATTGACGATCCTACATACTTATACTTCTTCCAGCAGCTATTCCATCTGGATTGAAGTAGATTATGCTGAAGAAAACGAAAGATTAAAATCTACACAAGAAAAAGAGTTTGATGAGTTTCTGGAACAGGTAAACTTAAATGATGTAACTTATAAAAAGGTTATAATGGAAGGGGTCGCTCATCAGGAGATATTGGATTTCATTAAAGAAAACGACATTGATCTGTTACTGATGGGTACCACAGGAAAAACTGGATTAAGTAGAATACTGACGGGCTCCACTACCGTAAAAGTTACACGTGAGTTACCATGCAGTTTTATCACAACAAAGGCCAAAGACATTACTGATGATTATTTTGAGAGTAACCTAAAATCAATAGAATCAATTATAAATTCGGCTAAACAATCCTTTCAAAACAAAGACTATGAAAAATGTATCGAGAAATATTCTATTGCATTGAAACAGTATCCCGATAACATTCCCATCCTGATGGGATTAATTGAGTCTTATAATGCTGTTGGCGACACGCATAAAGCAGATTATTATAAAAAATATGGCAGGGAGGTTGTCAAAAGATTATGGGGAAATAAATACATATCTAAATTTAAATTTTAGATAAGGTATATAACGTTCTGGTTATTTGGCAGAGTATATGCAAAACAATGCAATAGTCTAATCATCTGACTTGCCATAATTTTTCAATATCTGGGTTTAGAATACAATCCAGGTTTTGTTCTATTTTTTCTATTTCCCAATCCCACCATTTTAGTTCAAGAAGTGTTTTAATCGTCTTTTCAGAGAAACGTTTCTTAATGGCTTTGGCCGGATTACCGCCAACGAGCGAGTAGGGATCAACATCTTTAACAACCACAGAACGGGCACCAATAATAGCTCCATCGCCAATGGTTACTCCGGGCATAATAATAGCTTCCATTCCTATCCATACGTCGTTGCCAATGATCGTATCGCCTTTGTTCCCGGGAACCTGAAACATAGCTTCAATTTCGGTAGTGGTAGTATTGGGTGTCATCATAAAATTGTGGAACGGGAAAGTTGAAAAGCCATTCATATTGTGGTTGGCAGAACTGGTAATAAACCTAACACCGTGAGCAATCTGACAGAATTTCCCTACTATCAGCTTTTCGGGACTTAACGGAAAGAGGTAGGGGGCTAAATACCCTGCATAATCATCTAATACCTCTAAATGACCGAAATAACTAAAATCACCTATTTCTATCCTGGGATGATGAATCACCTGGTTCAGGTGAACCACTGTTTTTATTTCTGTACCATCCGGCATAACCATTGGGTATTTTTTATGCGGGTTCAGCAATGCAGTATCCATATTGTTTTAAATTAATAGATTAAACCCGGATTATGTATTGGAGATTCGTCATGAGCATTGCAAGTACAAATTTCAATGTGTAATAGACTTTCTAATGCATATCGCGGGTTATAAAATCATTCAAGCATCTTTAATTTCTCCGTTGCCCAATTATTTTCCGGTTTTAGTTTAAGGGATTTTTCGTAAAATAGTCTGGCGGAATCGTTCTTCCCACTTTTCTGATAAGCTTCAGCCAGGTTGTTATAATTATTCCATGAGTTAGGGTATGTTGCTATATTTAATGCGAATATTTTTTTTGCGTCTGAGATATTTCCTGCATGCAGATAAGCATATCCTTTATCCATTAAAAAACGTTTATCAAAAGGCAAATAATCGGGATGCAATGTCTTTTTTCTACGATATTGTATAACAGCTTCATCTACTCCCTTTTCAGTTATTAACTGATGAAATTCATTATACTCTATACAGTCTGCAACATGCCATAAATCATATGCACTAAAAAATTGATTGGAATTTCCACAATGTACAATAATGATTTCTTTATCGGGGATAACATAAATAGCTTGCCCGAGATTTCCATTGGCAAAAAACTGTACGGTAGCATCACTATTGGTGTTTCCCCACCACTGATAGTTATAATAAGTGTGCTCGCAATTATCTCCACCAAGCCATGCCGGATAAATTTCACGAGGAATGTCCTTGTTTTCGCGCGTAGATTCCCTGACCCAGTCTTCCGAAATGATCGGTTTCCCGTTCCAATTGCCATCATTTAGCATTAACCGACCAAAACGTGCATAGTCAACCGCACGCGCTATTAACCGGCTGGGCATATACTCAAACCCCGACTTTTTACTGTCTATTGAAAACAAGGCATCGTATTCCATTATCTGAGACCAAAGTTTATCACCAAGGTATTCCGATACTGTTTTATTTGTGGCCCGCTCTACAATCAAACCCAGGTAACTGGTGTTGTAATTGCAGTACTGAAACTTTTTTCCGGGCTCCGATGCTATATCCACTTTTTTCAGCAATAGTTTCCGCACATTGGGATGGTAATATCCTACTGCTTCATCATGCCAGGGAAGATGAATATACGTGCCCGGGAAATGGCCCTCAAAATAATCCAGACCGGAACGCATTTCAAGCAAATTTTTAATCGTGATTTTTTCGAAATCCGGATTACGTGTTTTCAGTTCCGGAATATATTTGGTCATCGGATCATCAACGGATGTAACAAAACCATCATCTATGGCTGCGCCAATTAAAAACGAGATAAACGATTTTGCCATTGATTGGGAATGGAAATAGGATTCCTTAGAAAAACCGTTGAAATATTTCTCATATAGAATGGTATCCTGTCTGATAAAAATCAAGGCAGTGGTTCGTGATTTTTCAGCCCATTCATCAAAGCTTTGAAAACCAGATTGCTGCACCCTATCCTCGAATAATGATTCCACGTAATCCTCTTCCGGTTTTTCGGCAAACCGAAAGGTGTCTTTTGAACCTTCAATTTTCCTGTTTTCGTAATATTGGTAGTCGTAAACATCGGCCACATTCTGACTAACCAACCGATACACATAAGTTGGGGAATATTTAACCGAAAGAATGACCAATATGAATAGTACCATGGTTAAGGGCGTTAGCACGATAATTTTAATTGCTTTTTTCATTTCTTACTTCTTTAAAAGTCGAACCATAAAGCTAAATGAGCTACAAGAAACAATAGTCCGGGACTCTTTTGATAAGGTTCGGAATTACCTTGTATTGAGTGACTTTTAGATGCTCGTTACATAATTTCAATATTTGACCTTGTAACTTGTTACCCATAGATGAATTAATATATCCCTGATTAAAGTTAACTTACCATTATGAGTTTGTTGTATTCCTCAGTATTTTGACAATACGCCTGTATAGGATTTCCGATAAATGCCAGTTGTATCCATCAAAATTAGTGGTATTCGTAAATTGAATAACAACGGTGTCGATATCTTTGTGATATTTAGCAATACTTTGGTAGCCGGGAATGAGACCTTTATGCTCGTATGCGTAAATGGAGGAATAAATTTCCTTTTCTCCTTCGTCAAACACCGAACCCTTGTTTAATGCCCTTAAAAACACACCTACATCCTCTGCCGTAGCAACCATTGAACCATAATCAGTTGTTTTTATATCCTCTTCAACGCCAACATAATATCCACTCATTAATTCGTCCATGTTTACATCATGAATGGAGCCGAAAGTGTTATTAAGCTTGAGCGGTATCAAAATTTCCTCCTTGATGAATTGAAATTTGTCATAGCCCACCACCTTTTCTATGAGTTCGGAAATCAACAAATAATTGGTATTGCAGTACTGATATTTTTTCCCGGGTTCAAAGTTAGCCGGCATATCCAGTACCCGTTCAAGCGCATCCTTACTGTTTATCGGTGGGTCTATCCAAAAGTTTGGGGTGTCGGTAATATTGGGGATACCACTCCTATGCTGAATCATCATTCTTAGGGTGATTTTTTCCGCATGTTCAATTCTGCCCACAAGTTCCGGGAAATAATCGGCAAGTGTTTTATCCAACGACAAAAAATTTTTATTTACCAGCTTGGTAATTGCTACCGCATCATATAACTTGCTGATACTGGCAATTTTGAATAAGGCATGCGGGCGGGCAGGTATTTTACTTTGGCGGTTGTGCCAGCCAGCGGTGTAATAAGCTGGGGGTTTGCCCGCTTTGTCCACATAAACGATTATTCCGTCAAATTCGAATTCCACCGCTTTACTTACCTGTTCCTGAACCGTATCGGGCAGTGGCACTAACATTGCCCTAAGCAAAATCCAAGGCACAAAAAACATAGATATTAGGGTTCCAATAGCCAACACTACCCTGAGTATTTGTTTTGTTTGTTTCTTTGTCATAATGACATTTTTTAGGAAAGATACACTTATAGTAAGCTATTTATGGCTCCGATGTTTATTTGCAGCATTGGCCAATAACATCAGGTTTTAATAAACAATTATGTATAAATATTGTTTGTTTTCTCTGTCAATTGAATAAGAATATCTTGTCGTCCTTGATTATTGGTTTTTCACATCATCCACATTAAATATATCATTTTGTCTTAAACAAGCCATTAATCTCAGATGTAACATTTTCGTTTGGTGAAATGCATAAAATTCAAGAAGTACATCTATAGATGTTGGTTTCTTCGAATACGGATGATTCAACGGAAAATCACTGAGAGCAAGATTCTCTTTATCTTCTCCCATTAACTCACTCAATTCCACCGTAACCATGGCTCCGGCGGAGTAGGAAACCTGTGTATTCCCATTTGTGGCTTTGTAAAGAAGCTGATTCCTATTTACTCCTTGTTCGTTGTCATAAATTTGCTGATGAATTTTTAATGGGTTCATAATAAATGTGCAATTATCTTTTTTCATGTACGTTTCATTATCCGCAAACAAATGTATAGTACGAAAGGCGGATAAGGGTTCCGTATATTTGGAGAAACGTTCGGAATTATAATTGCGAACCTGTTTGGCTTTTTTAATGTATTTGAGCCGCTCGAGGAACGCTTGTGTTTCACGAATAGAAACTAGAATAATTATGCCGGCTAACTTATCCAACCAAAAACTGTTTGGTTGGCCAAGTTCATAATGTGTATAATAAAAAAGAGGTTGCACAAAGGTCTGAATGTTTAATTCCAGACTTGTAGCTCAACCTCCAAATGAATAATCTGTGAAAACTTTTTTTTCTAAACTAAACGTTTTTAGATCCGAAAAACTTAACCTTTGGTTTTCTCAATCATATGTTCAATAACACGATTATGCTCATGTTGTGGACTGAACATGATGATTTCCGCATCCACATCCACCTTTACATTGTGTCCCGATGGCCAATAAAACATATCATTTTCGTTTACGGTTTCCTGAACACCATTCTTATTTGTTGCGGTAAGTTTACCTTTCAGAACATATCCCCAGTGCGGGCATTGGCATAAGTTGCCCTCAAGTCCAATAAAGAGTGGTGTGGTATCTACTCCTGCAGCAAGGCTGAAATACTCACCACTTATTTTACCTAACCCGGATGCATCACCAAAATTCGTTCTCTGACGTATGGTAGCGCCAGGAATTTCCAGTTTTACTTCAATGTTTTCTTTTGCTACTTTCATGGTTTGTTCCTCCTTATTTTTATTACGTATGCATTAATGAATTTTAATGAATACTTGATTATTACTGATTGTAAAAGTATAGCATTCAACATCCAACGATATGCACATTTAGATATATTAAGTGAACATTTGGTTCATAGACCGTAAAAAAGCAGTAGGGATAATCGCTCAAGTTTTAATGTAATCAGAAGGTAAAAGTTGAAATCTGTGATGGAAACATTTCGTAAAATAAATTTGACTGTTAAACCTTGGTTCATAGCCAATTTACAAAATGGTTTGCATGTTCCTATATCGTCTTTCTCAAGCTTGATTTAAACCTGCAATAGGCATTAGAAATCCTCCTATGCAATTAGACTATTTCATAACAAGGCGTTTCAGTAACTTGTTTCAACTCACCGGAGGGGTGCTATACCCGGTTTCAGCAACCCCTTGTTTTATGTATTTTAGATGCCCGTTAAGTACCTTTAATAGATAATAAACGGTATTCCTTCAGAAAACTGTTTGGTGATTCTCCGGTTAAAAGCATAATTTCGGGTACTTGATATTTACACATACCTACAGGTTGTTCAAAGTTTTTAACTTCTAAATCAGCTTTGTATCGGTCTTTTTCAATAAATTTAATCACTATTGTCCGGTAAAACTATTTTCAATTGAAACATCTCATTTTGTCTCAAGCCGACGGGCTTTTCATTTTTGCCTACAGCAGCAAAAACGAAACAAAAAATGCCGCCACTGCTGATAAAATTACTAAAAATCAAATCTTTTCGCTATAATCAAAGAACTCGCTACGCTCTAACAGCTTTAATTTTTACGCTTCACTCTTCGATTTTCTTAACGCATTTTATCAGAGGTGGAAAAGCAACCCCGCTGTAAGTGAAACTACCCACAAACCTTACAATACAACATTCTCACAAATATTTTGAAAACTTTACCGGACACCAATGAAATTTAATATAGTATTTCATTATTGGTTTTATCAATAAAGCAAAGACTGTCTGTCATTTTTAATTGTATCCTTAAAAAATGCAATATCTGCATCAACAGGCATACCTGTTACCCATCCAATTTTAATGAGAAAATTTGAGTTGTATAATGATACTATTCAATTTTAAACAATTCACAATTTTTTGAGCTATCTGGCCCAAAAAATTGTCTGTAACAGCGCTACAAGGGTAGCTGGATTTGAAGATGTCAGAACGAAGTTATTATCATATATTCTATAATTGGCGCTTTTTAAGAAACTCCTTCGGGGTCATCCCAGTTTCTTTTTTAAAATAAGTATTAAAAACGGTTTTTGAGTTGAAACCACTTTCATACGCCAAACCCAACAGCGAGATGTGTGAATTATCAGGGTTTTGGGCAAGGGTTTTAAAATATTCGATCCGGTAATGATTAATAAACTCATTAAAGTTTTGGCCTAACTGCTCGTTAAGTAACCACGAAAGTTTATTGGGATGGATTTGTACTTGTTCTGCTAAAGACCGAAGCGACAGGTTTGGCACAAGAAAGGGTTCTTCTTTTTCAATAAATTTGAGCAAGAATTCACTATATTTTACAGTTGTGGACTCATCCAATAAAGGTGTTTTTGTTGCTTTTTCTAAATCCTCATATTTCGTAACCGGAAATAGTTTTTGTTGACAACTTAAGTAACGTGCATCCTTTTTTAAAATGTTAACAAATGGATCGGCAAAACTTATTAAAATAATGGGTGAATTTATATTAATCATCTTTTCCAGCCAGTCGAATGCTTCGTCGGGTTTGTTGGCTATGGCATAGGCCAGATAAAGGTACGAATGTGCTTGGAACGAAGTTTTGTTTTGTGCTGCCTCCTGCAGTTTTAAAAAAAGGGTTTCCGCTGATTCGTTGTTGTTACTTATGAACATATTGGCAAGGCAAGCTATTCCTAAATATTCATCGGACGGAAGAAGGTCTTTAGAAATGCTGTCGAGATAGTCTAATGCCTTATCAGGTTGCCCCTGATGAATCAAACAATAACATTTTTGAACAATGCCCGGGATGTTCTTCGGATTAGCTTCCAGCATTTTATTAAATATATCCAGTGCTTTGCCAAATTCTTCCATACGATAGTAATAGTATGCTTTATAGAATAAGGTTTCGTGTGAAAGAGGGTTAATTTTTAACCCTAAATCAATATGACTTCTTCCCTTCTTCAAGTTTCCCGATAGTATATAAAGTAAAGATGTAAATTGTAGAACTTGTACATAATTCGGGTTTAATTCCAATGCTTTCAATGCATACTCCAGCGCAGACTTAAAATCTGCTTCCGTAAAAAAATATAGGTTTGCTAACTGGTAATATACTCCGGCATTGTTAGCATCGAGTGTCTTCGCTTTTTGTATGTATTCCTTAACTTTTGACCAGGCTGCTTCAGAAGGCATCATTTCTGTTACCGCTAAAAAACTATATGCATCGGCCAAACCAACATAAGCTTCGGTAAATTTGGGGTCTATGGATATGGCCATTTCATTCAGATCAATGGATTTCCTTACGTCTTCGGGATTCCATTTGTTAAAGTGAAATCGGGCTTTTAAAGAATAATCGTAAGCGGATATATTAGCGGTTTTCCTGGGCACCAAATGTTCCTGTATTTCAAAGTGACCATACTGTTCCCTGAGTTTATCGGCAATCAGCAAGCTGATTTCATCTTGTACTTCGAAGATGTTTTCGAGTTTCCGGTCCCAGGTTTCCGACCAAAAGTGAAAATCATGCTCCGCTTGAATCAATTGTGCAGTAATACGCACTGTATCTTTTGCCAGCCTCACACTCCCCTCTAAAACCACTTCAACCTTCAGTTCTTTAGCAATTTGTTCGACAGGTTTGTTTGCGTTTTTAAATACAAATGAAGATGTACGGGAAGTTATTTTTAAGGAATCTACTTTTGCGAGGGCATTGATAATTTCTTCGGTTATGCCATCGCTGAAATATTCAAAATCCCTGTTGCCACTCATGTTTACAAATGGCAGAACAGCAATAGTTTTATCTCTTATCGCTTGGTTAACAGTATGTTTTGATCCTGTTTCGCTAGTCATAAAATAACCATCTTTTAGTAAGCACAAAAATATAGATAAACAACAAAAGGCCATACTATAAAATCAACGGATCAGCCACATTAATAATTAGGCCATTTTTTATGGTTTTCAGCCATACCATAAATACCGCCGGGAACACTAATTGACAAAACGAGTGTTAGCAGACCTACGACCCATAAGTATGTACCTTTGGTTCTGTTGTGTGCCATCAGGTGTATAAGAATTACCAATGCAGCAGAAAAATTTATGCATATCAAAATTCTATATACTATTCTGTTCATCACAAACCTTTAAACAAAATATTCTATCTATTTGTTTCGTATGATAATTATCATCAGGAAGCAATTTTAATAAAAACCCATGGTCGCCCATATTTGTGTTTCACCTAAATCACATCATTTTACGAATGTTCCGGACAAAAAAAACCTTTCCATTAACACATATCCTTTTGCTATATTTGAAGGTAAATGGGGAAATGGAATGAAGGTAAAAGCTGTCCGGTTCATGCTATAACCATAATCGGAAATGATGTGAATACACTCAGAAAAATCTTAAATAAGTAAATAATGAAGAAAATTGTTATAACTCTTGGTTTGTTTCTCGTTTCATTAATTTTGTTCTCTCAGGAACTCAGCAAAGCTGCCTGGTTAGAAGATTTAGATGCGTATAAAATGGGGTTGGAACAAAACCACATCAATGTTTACCATACCATCAATAAAGCGGAGTTTGAAAAAGAGTTACAATCAATTGAAGCTTTGCTGGAGTCTAGGTCAGATTTGGAGATTGCCATTGAATTAATGCGGCTTACCCGTAAAATTGGCGATGGACATACGGCCATCTCATTCCGTAATCAGCAAACCCATAATTATCCGTTTGAGCTAAAAAACTTTGAAGGAAAATGGAAAGTAATCCGTGTGGATGAAATGTACAGCTATTTATTAGGAAAAGAGTTGGTTAAGATAAATGATTACTCCATAAATAAAGTTGCAAAGAAGGTAGAGCAAGTAGCACAGTTTGTCGAAAACGAATATTCCCGAAAAACGAGAACATCCCAGTATTTAAATTTTTCGGAACTCTTATACGGGCTTGGAATAACTAACAAAAAAACTGCAGCTTCTTTTACCTTTACGGATGAAACGGGCCTGTTACAAACAAAAACACTACATGGGTTAAGCCAGGATGAATACAATAATCATGTATTCAGGGAACTAAAAATTGCTGTTCCCGAAATAAAAACTCCCGGAAACATAAAAACACAAGATTTTTGGTACGCTCCAATTGCAGGTACTGATGGACTATACATTCATTTTGAAAGCTATCCGACATTTGAGGAGATGATGACTATTGGGGAAGAAATCGTAGGTCACATTTTCGAGGCCAACATCCGGCAACTCGTAATTGACATGCGAAATAATGGTGGCGGCGATTTGTACACGGGATTGGTGCTTGCCTATGCCTTAAACCTGGCCGACCCTGTCGATTGGGAATCGGGCGTTTATGTTCTTTCCGACAATGTAACTTTTTCGGCAGCCACAAGCAATACAGTTCTTTACCGGGAACTGCTGAATGCCAAAATCGTCGGCGAACCCAGCGGTTCAAACCCAACGGGTTATCAGGACATGGACAGCTTTGAACTTCCAAATTCCAAACTGGTAGTATGTTATTCCAAGCGATTTTTCAACATTCAGGAAACACGCACTGCTGGCGTTCAACCCGATGTTTTACTGAATTACGATTGGGATAGTTTTTCGCAAAATAACGACAATATATTACGATGGGTAATTGACCGCATCAAAGCAAAGTAAATTGAACTTCATGCACGTTGATGATAAAATACACATCTAATGATTTTTTTTCCTATTAAAGTTAGTTGATGGAAAATATGACTGTTGCCAGGATTGTACTAAGGGCTAATCCTTCATTAACAGTATGGTCAGGTAACAATTGAGTATTATAAGTGCTCAATCCAATTGTAAGTGCGTTGGCAAGTCACCTTTGCCTTACTCTAGCCATATTATTCCGATAAGTAGAATGAATGACGGGTTGACATGGACTTTACTTGGAAAAGAGATCTTGAATCGGATAATAAAAAGTTACAAAGTCAACTTGTTTAAGTGAAAAAAAGTCACAAAAAAAGGGGGTATTTTATTCTGCAACCCTAAAACCCTAAAACCTCCCTTCTACCCTATGGAGATTTCATTACTTTTAACACTTTCAGAGGAATAACAAAAATCAAATAATAATGAGACACCTATTATCACTATTACTCCTTAGTTTGGTATTGGCACCATGTTATACCCAAACTATAAACCAAGATAAGATAGAAAATGATCAGTACGAAGCAAGCTGGGAATCTCTATCGGCCCACAACGAGGCACCTGAATGGTTTTCGGATGCTAAATTCGGTATATATTTTCACTGGGGTGTATATTCTGTTCCTGCTTTTTATTCAGAATGGTATCCATTCCATATGTACAGAGATGGTAAAGTAAAGCAACATCATATTAAAAAATATGGGGAGTTGGAGAATTTTAACTACCACGATTTTGTTCCTATGTTTAAAGGAAAGAAGTTTGATGCAGAAGAATGGGCGCAGCTATTTCAAGATGCGGGAGCTAAATTTGCTGGTCCGTGCTCGCAGCACCATGATGGATTTGCCATGTGGGACAGTGAGGTAAATCCATGGAACTCGGCAGACAAAGGTCCTAAGAAAGATATCACCGGTCTTTTATCTAAAGCCGTTAAAAAGCGCGATATGAAATTCATCGCAACCTTCCACCATGCCCGTAATTTACAGCGTCACGGAGGAAATCCTGAAAAATTTGCTACTTATCACAGTCATTTTGCTCATGTTCCGGGAACAGCAACCGCTTCAAAAGATGCCGAGATTGCAAAGATGTATGGTAACATTCCGGCGGATGAATTTAATGAGTACTGGTTCGATCAATTAAAAGAAGTAATTGATCAGTATTCTCCCGATATTATCTGGTTTGACGTTTGGTTAAGAATGATTCCATTGGAATATCGCCAGAAATTTGCCGCTTACTATTTAAACGAGGCTAAAAAGAAAAATCAAGAGGTAATTATCGCATATAAGCAAGCCGCTATACCTAAAACTGTTGGAGTATTGGATATTGAGCAAGGTGGTAAAAAAGACTTATCGGAGTCGGTATGGTTAACGGATGTAACGCTTAGTAATAAATCTTGGAGTTATGTTGAAGGACAGACTTATAAAACACCTGAAATGGTGGTGAGAAACATGATCGACGTTTGGAGTAAAAACGGAGTGGTTCTTTTAAATGTGTCTCCAACAGCTGATGGTGTGATCAACCAGGAGCAAAGAGATATTTTAAAGCGTGTTGGAAAATGGATGAAGAAATACAGTGAGGCAGTTTATGAAACACGTCCGTACTCAATCAAAGGATTTGGAAATGCGAAAGCAGAAGAAGGAAAACACGGTGGTCAATCGGCAACCCAAAAATATACTGCAAAGGATGCTCGTTTCCTAAAATCTAAAGATGGCAAATATCTATATCTTTTTGTACTAGGTAAACCGGAACCAGGCTCCGTGATTTCTACCAAAGAATTAGGTTTACACAAATACTATCCTGAAGAAGGAATTAAAAAGATTACCCTTATGGGATCAAACACGGAGTGTAAATGGGGCTTTGGAGATATCAACTTCGAATTAACTGTTCCGGATGCCGAGTTGGATGATATAGCCAATGTCTTCAGAATGGAACTTAATTAAATATCATTGCATCTAGATAACACGTTACCCCGAGGTTCATCTTGATTCTCGGGGTATTTTGTTTTTCAGAACTCGTATAAATCATTACTATCGTAAACCGCCCCTCCTATTAGATCTGGTTTTACAAGGTTTTAGGCATGATAGGCTTCATTGAGTATGCGCACAAAATTAGCATAGTTGGTTTCTTCATTATAAAGTAATGTTTTGATACCCTCGAAGGGTTCATTTATTTTTCCTATCAAAAAACACTAACAAAAGCGCTGGTAGCAATAATAAATCGGCTATTAGTGCAATGCAAACAACGATACTAACCAATAATCCATTTTAATATGTCTCCCTGAATGGAGATGTCAGCAAAATAAGAAATCCAAAAAACAAAATTAAAGATGAAAGTATCATGGCCTTGCCTGTAGAGTTTAATGATAATAATATTGATTGCTTCACATCTCCACTCATTTGTTGTTCATACCTGAACTTACCAAAAAAATAAATCGTGTCATCCACCGCTATCACATAACCCATGGCAAATATAATAGAGATGGAAGCATCAATCTTTATATGCGCATACCCCAGAATGGCTCCAGCAACTAACAGAGGAAAACCATTGGGCACTAAAGCAATCAATACCATTTTAAATGGGTTTGATCGTACCATTCATTATAGTTTGGCTGAACAATAGGATCCCAATGCGGATACTGCCATACTTTATCTGCTCTCTTAAACACACGTTCCGGAATTCCTTATTTCACTCTTAAACCCGGATTATGCAATAGAACTTCGTCGTGAACATTGAAAGTGCAATAAAACAAGGCTTTACTGAAACGAGGCATAACTTGTCCCGATTACTTTCGGGAGCATCGTTATGGTGAGTTGAAGTGAAGCAGCGGAGTGTCTTGTTTTGAAACAATTTCAATGTGTAATAGATTTTCTAATGCATATGGCGGGTTAAATGCTCCGGTACACACGTTAATGGTGTAAGTGCAATAGCTGATCCTTTTTTGATTTTATAAACTTGATCAATTCGTCCAAAACACCTCAGTTGTTGTTGTATTTTCAAATGATTCTGTTGTTTTAATATCGCGAATTACTGCATACTGAAGAAGTTGTATAAGTATTCTCAAAAACAACGCCTGAATTTGCTAATTTATCCAGATTTGGGCATACGCATCTTTCATTACAAACTTATGAAATCCCACATCGGCATATCCCAATTCATGGGCAAGTATAACAATTACATTAGGTTTATATTTTTATTTAGCATGACTTGTATTACACTTTAATGACACTAGAAATAATGATACAATTATTATTGTACCTGCTAAGCCTTTAATCCTCATTTCATTCTTTTTATGAATAATTATCTTAATTATTAAACGATCCTTAATAAAAAGAAAAAAATTTCTCTGAGAATTTATTATTTGTGTCAGTCCGTATTTTCAGTTATATACTGCGATATTTTAGCCAATCAGAAATTTGATATTCACCATTATCACTATAATTCCACCAACCCGATTTGAATTCTTGTTGTTTTGATAGGTTGATTTGATGCCAATAACCAAAAAAAATCCAACCCTAACAATAAAGGTTGGATTAGATTTTATACCTAAGTACCAATTAAGAATTCATTAATATTTTTTTATTTCAAACCACTTACCTGAATTAGCTGATGATTTTCCTGTTCAATACGAAGCAATTGTTTTTTACTTAATTTTTGACGGTAGTACACATCGGGTTTATGGTTAACCCGGTGCTGTTTCATTTCCGGATCGTGGATATCCTGACTTAAATCGCAATCAAATCTAACCAGCTTTGAACAATATTTGTTCCAATTTCCGGTTTCGTTTATAAAATGTGCGATTCCCCAAGTTATCCCTCTCCCATCTTTTGTGTCGTCAAAAGCATCGGGCACAAAGGGGGCTGCTGCATAAGGCATTAATTCTGTAATTGAAGCAATTTCAAAGTTAACCCAGTCTTGTGCATATTGAATGGTATTATGCTCCGGACCGTCCTTATATACCAATGCTGCAACCCCTTCTTTAAAGGGAAATAGTGATGTTTCATGACCCGAAGTAATAAGTGGGTTTAACGGGTGTTTTGTGAATGGCCCCAATGGATTTTCCGCAATGGCTAATCCTTGCATACGCACTAGATGCGGTTTTTCACCAAAGTCGGACTTATAATAAATATAAATTTTGCCATTATGCACCAACGGGTATGGGTCGTGTATCGAATATTGGTCCCATTCTCCTTCTTCTCCATTTGGAATAATAATTTTGTTATATGGCGTCCATGGACCGTCCGGCGAATCAGCGTATGACACGGCTACCGGACAATCATCTCCTCTTTTCCCGCTCGCTTCCATAAAACCCTGATAGTACAAATAAAATTTACCTTTCCACTTTAAGATATCCGTAGTGGTGATCGAACGCCAACCCACCAAAGGTTTTTCCGGTCTCGCAATCGCCATTCCCTGTTCCTCCCAATTAAATCCATCTGCTGAAGTGGCGTACCATATATCCGAAAGGTCCCAATCTGATGAAGGAATGGTATCGTTGCAGTTTGCAGCACCTTGAGGCGGGGTTGGTGTATTTCTATACGTATACCACACATAGTATTTACCGTTATGAAACAATATTTTAGATGGATCCCTGCGAGATATTGTACCATCATTATTATTATAATCAAACCCTTTCAATTCTGTATATTTAAACTGGCTGAACAATTCATTATTCTGAGGTTGGGGCGATTCATAATCGGTGTAGATACGTTCCATTGCTGCACTCATATCCCTGTCTGGCTTTTCTTTGGGCAGTACAAACGGAAAACCAGATTTATTGTTTGTTTCCTTCTCTGAGCAAGCAATAGAAACAAGTAAAAGCAACATTAACGAAAAAACTATTTTCAACATTGGAACTATTCTTTTAGAACTTTGGTTTAAAATTATTTTTTAAGCCCGGTAGATTCAGGTTACTCATGATAAATATAGGGTACGTATTCCGAAATGGACAAGCAGAAAATAAAGTATTGTGGTGGAGTTATTTTAATATATATAAGACGCTTATATACAGCAAATTATACACAGTCATATTTTACACCAGAAAAGTTCAACATAAATACCCCCTAAGTTTAAACATTTTAACTATGTTACAATAAACTATATATATTGAAAATACGTAATGTATGGAAAGCCTGGTTCCCAAAAAAAGGGAACGTAGGCTGAACTCTGTCCTGTGACTTTGTTTACGATTTTAAAATGATTTGTTTTCTAGGTTATTTTATCTGAAGTATGCTTATTTTTATATTCCGAAGGTAAACATCCTGTTTCAGCTGTAAAACATTCTCTAAAGTACCTCAAATCGTTAAAACCAACATCATAAGTTACTTCGGCCACTGACAAATCTCCGTGCAACAACAACTGACAAGCTCTTTTAATTCGTATAGATCGTATAAATTTCTTCGCTTTTTGTCCGGTAAGTGCATCTAATTTATTATTTAGTTTCACTTGCGAAAAACCGCAATGCTGTGCCATTTGTTGAACTGTAAGCTCTGGGTTGGAAATATTATCTTCAATAAACTTCAGCAAATCATTTAAAAATTCCTCATCCTTATTGGTTGGGCTGATCTCGGATGGTTGAACATTAATTTTATTATGGAATTTATTTCTTAATGCCTGACGGTTCTTTAAAAGAGATACTATTTGTGCCCCAAGCAAATTGATATTAAACGGTTTGTGTATATAAATATCTGCCCCTACCTTTAATCCTTTCATATGATCTTCTTCTGTGGCATGGGCCGTTAACATGACTATGGGAATATGAGAGGTTTCTACCGAATTCTTTAGTTTATCGGTCATTTCAATACCATCCATTATCGGCATGGATACATCCGTAATAATAATATCGGGTGATATATCGTGGCATTTTTGAATACCCTCTGAACCATTATAAGCTACATGCACATTATAGTTATTGCTCAGCGCATCGCTTAACACCGAACACAAGTCTTTGTTATCTTCAACTATTAATATAGAAGGCAGTTGATCATTATGTACCTTGTCGTTATCGTTAAAACCATAGGTATTTTCTTCCAATAGTAAATCGGATGTAACAGGTATGAGTTTATCGTTGGCTATTAAGTCTTCTGAAATAAGCGAGGATTTACCAAATACATTCTTGTTTTTCGGTATTTTGATAAAGAAAACAGTTCCTTCGTTCTGCTTACTTTTAAACTCTATTTTACCCTTCATCAATTCAATCAAGCTTTTGGTATATGCCAAACCAATACCTGTTCCGCTTGCCAATTTTGTTGAGTTGGCACGGTAATACCTATTAAAAACATCTTGTTGTGCTCCTTGTGGAATACCTTCTCCGTTATCAGAAACTATTATGGTTACGTACTCGCTAGCATCGTCTATTAATTCTAAATTAATTTCCCCTTCTTCGGGCGTATATTTAAAAGCATTTGACAAAACATTGTAAAGCACCTTTTCGAGTTTATCATAATCTACCCAAAGTTTTTCAATAGTCCCATGCGCAATAAAGTTAAATTTAATATCCTTTTGTTGCGCAATAGGGGTAAATGAATCGTAAACACTGGTAAGAAAGTCTTTTATAGCCCCTTCCCTCACATTTAACTTTAGCATTCCCAGCTCAATTTTCCTGAACTCCATTAATTGGTTAATCAAACGTAAAAGTAACTTGGCATTACGCATCATTACTCCATGATATTTTTTCAGCTTATCGCCAGAAGGGACATTCTCTTTGCTTAGCAACTGCTCTAAAGGGTTAATAATTAAACTTAGCGGCGTTTTAAATTCGTGAGATATATTCATGAAGAACTGAATTTTCATTTGATTCAGTTCTTTTTCTTTCTTCTTCTCTAACTCAGCAATGGATAGTTCATGCTTCCTTTCAATCCGAATGATTGAAAACTTCCTGAAAAACAGCAATAAAAATATGAAAGCCACAGCATAAACGGCAAACATAAAATTTGTTAGTAAAAACGGTGGTTGTATAGTAACATTCAACGCTTTAACCTCATCACTCCAAACTCCATCTCCATTCGCAGCCATCAATTTTAAAGTATAATCACCTGGTTTCAGGTTGGTGTATTTAGCCTGCTCTCCCGATTTAGCTTCTATCCACTTGGTATCGAAACCTTCCAACATATATTTACATTCATTTTTGCCTGGTTCAGCATAATGCAAGGATGCAAACTGAACAGAAAAACTATTGCTTTTATATTTTATATTGATATGATTAGTAACATTAATATCCTCTTTTAGTATAACACTATTCCCTACCGTATCACCCACATTAATTTCATTGTTTAAAATCATAAGTCTTGTAAACACGGGGATTGCGTTAGTCCAATCTGTTTTGATTTCCATTGGATAAAAGGCATTCACTCCGTTCACACCGCCAAAAAGTAACATTCCATCCTTTAATCTGATTCCAGCTATATCGCTAAATTCATAGTCCTGAAGCCCGTTTTCAACATCATAATTCTTTACTTCTTTGGTAGCTGGATTTAATTTAGAAATACCTCTATTAGATGATATCCAGAGATTACCTGCATCATCTTCAACAACCGACCTAATCAGGTTATTAATTAAACCTGTTTTAGTATTATACCTTTCAAACTCAACATTTCCTTGATTATCAAACTTCACTAATCGGTTAAGTCCTTCGCCCATTGTTCCTATCCAGATTTCATCATTCCTGGTTTTTATAATGGGTAAAATATAATTATGACTAATGCTTTTGGGGTCGTTGGGGCTGTGTTTAATTTTAATGAACGATGGCTCATCCTTTATTTGTTCTTTTAACGTTAAAACATTAAGACCATTATCTGCTCCTATCCACAACCTGCCTTCCGCATCAATACATGAGCTACGTATAATATTGGATGAAATTGACTTTGGATTTTCACTTAATTTAAAGGATTTCAAAGGGATCTTACCTGAGGGGTCAAACCTATAAAGTCCACCTCCGTATGTACCTACCCAAACTAATCCATTGTTATCCTGAATAATGGTAAAAACGTTGGATTTTATTTCTGGCAATTCAATTTCATTTCCTGCAATAATGGTCAGCGATTTATAATACTCACCTCCTGCAATAACAGACCGTTTACCATCTACTGAAGTTATTTCAGCCATACATATTACACTGGTGTTTATATTAAAGGTATCTTTTAACAGATTATTTTCCTGTATCCAATCTTTATTCCAAACAAATATGGTTCCCTTATGATCTCCTAAATATATTTTGCTGTCAGAAGCTTGAAAAACACACCTAATCTTATTCATAACACCATCCTTGTGTGGCAAATAGTGTCGAAACTTCTCTCCTTTGGGATTCAATTTTTTCACACCGTCCCCATAGGTACCTACATATAATATACCTGTTTTATCGACAAATAAACTCCTAACATCTATATTGGATAAACCAAGTTTCCTTTTCTCCGCAGCAAACCTTCTGTCAACGACAAATTGTTTCTGTGAATTATTATATTTAAATTTATAAAGTCCCTTCTGAGTACCTACCCAGCAGTTACCTTCATAATCAACAATTACTCTTCTAATTATGGTATTCCAAAAATCAAGATGATATTTTTGAACTCCCAGAATGTATTTTCCTTTCGTTTGGCCAATTCTTTTGTGTGAAGCCAACAAGTATGTACCGGAATACTCCGCAATATCCATAAAATTCTGTTGTTCACGGTCTCTTAAAGCAATCAGTTTATCATTTTCAATATATCCCAAAAAGGTGTGACCCAAAAGCCATAACCTATTACTTTCGTCAATTCTAAACTTAGTGGCAGAAAAATTTCTATCCGTATTAATTTCAATATCAGAAACAACAGTTTTACCATCGATATGCTCTATTTTACCAGGTCCATGTTCGGTTACATACCACACAACACCACTCGAATCAGATATTATATCATAAACTGCATTTTCGGTTAAAGCAGCAGAACTATTGTCCTTTTTTAAATTCTCTTCGACTTTTCCGGTTTTTAGATTTAATCGGGAAATTCCATTATCCATGGTTGCTATCCAAAGATTTTTATTTTTATCCTCCACTATTTGGGTTACAATTCCACTGGCCAATCCATTTTTACTTTTGTAATATTTTTTAAAGGTCTTTCCATCAAAACGGTTTATTCCGTCATGGGTGCCGAACCACATAAAACCGTGAGAATCTTGCATTATAGTGGTTACATCATTTTGCGAAAGACCTTCCTGGGTTGTGATAACATCAACACTGTAATATTGCGCCTTTAAAAAAGTAACCAATAAAAAAAAGATAGCAGAAAAGGTAATACGCAGCTTCATAGAATACAGTTTATTGTAGAATTCGAACACTTATCCTCACAAGATAAAAAAAGTGCTTAAAAATACCTCGATTAACATGATTATATGGGTGGTATTTTTTCATTATAGCTTTTCTAACTCATATTTTACCCCCCTTTCGAGCTCATAAAAACCTAGAATTCTGCCTCCATACTATTTAATATTAAAATTTTTCTCCCCTAATTACAATAAAACCAACCCTGTTAAAATCAATTAAATCTTGCCAATTTTAATCTCATTATTAAACCATTAAGGCTTTATACATTTATTTGAAGCCTGATATTAAAATCTATTTATTAACTTAAATTATTAATCTTATGAAAAAGATTTACTTAATGATTGCATTTGCTCTTATATGCGTTACTTCATTTGCTCAAGTTATTGAAGCAGAAGGAAAACCTCAATCAGGAAACTATGTTTGGGGATTATCTGCGGCTGCTGGTTCATCTATAACTGTTACAGGATCAGGTTTTGCAGTAGGTGATATAGTAGATGGAAACTTAACTTTGTGGTCAGGATGGTCGAAAGGATCCACTATTTATGGTACTGGTTCCATGACTGCTGATGCAGACGGAAATATTTCCGGAACTATAGATATTGATGCTAATACCCCTGTTGGCCCTGCAATGACCGGTGGTAATGGATACATGATTCAACTACATAGAAATGAAGGCATAGAAGGTGAAGACAATTTATTTGCTTCCGGTGTTACTTTCGTTAATCTTGTTGTTGAAATTACTACAGCAACTGACATCAATTCTCCTGCAATAGCTGGTTCAATTTACGTTTCAGGAAACACCTTATATATTAAAGATGCCACGGAAAATGCTTATGCTGTTTATAACCTAAGCGGTACTGTTGTACAAGCAGGTTTAATTCAAGGAACATCAGCTCAGATACCTTTAGCATTAAACAAAGGTATTTATATTGTAAAAGTGGGTAAATCATCTACTAAAATTGTATTGTAGTTTTTGACGTTATATAAGTTTTAAAATCCTATGCCTACAAAATTCCAACACTATAGGCATGGGATTTTTTTAAGCATAAAAATCTGTAAACATCACCTAACTTCAAATAGAGGTACGGGACAGAATTTTCTTTTCACCCCTAAATCCCCAAAAGGGGACTTTTTAAATCTTCTTTTAGCAAGCCTCCGGCAATTGCCGGATTGGTGTAAACGTAAAAAGAAAATTTTGTTATTCACCTTTAATAGCATAAGTAGCAGATTGACAGAAAACAACATAGATATGAAGAATAATTATGCACTGATAGTATTAATAGCTTGTTTAATATTCCCAATAAATGTAGCGCAAAGTCAAACCAATTCAGACGAAACAGCACATTACGGCATGGATGTTTCCGGTGTTTGGAGACAGGTAGCTCCTGGAATGGCAGGAAGTAACAGGGCTATTTATACCGATGCGGTTGACCCCTTAAAATTATGGACTGCTCCTGATATGGGTAACGATTATATATCCACCGATGGTGGTTTACACTGGGAAAGCACTGTTCCGTATAACGGCGTATGGACACAACGAAATACGCTGAGCGACGAATGCGTGGTGAGCGACCCTAAGAATAATGATATTGTTTTAAGCTTAAACAAGAAAGACATTTTCCTGAGTACTGATGGAGGACGAAATTTTGATAAAATAAGCTCCTATGCTTCGGGGCAGGAACCCAATTCTGTTTGGTATACTGCCTTCGCCCACCCTACCGATGAGGGCACCTGGTATCTGGCCAATGGGCTCGACAATAAGTATTATCGCACAGGTGTTAATCCAAATCCTGTTACAAGTATTGATGTTAACGCACCTAAAGTCTGGAAAATCACGAATATTACACGTGACACCCGCACTATTGAAGCTATATCCGGAACTGGAATGGAGGCCACAACAGCTGTGTTTGATGTTTTCTGTCATCCTAATACCAACACATACCCCAATATGTTATTTGCTGCTACATCATCGGGTGTTTACCGTAAAGATAATGCCAGCACTGCCTGGACCAAGATTTTAGAAGGCTGCTCAAAAGCCGATTACCAATGGAGCAATGGTACATTAACCGTTTATGCCTTGCAACAAATTGAATACGAAGTATACGGTAGCATATTAACATCTAAAGGAGGTATTTATAAAACTACAACACCTGAAACTACATCTGCTTCATTAGGTTGGACTAATAAAACCAGCAAATTATACTTGGACTTAACACAGTTGGATATCAATAAAACCTATTTTAAATACATGCTCGAAAAATGGTTTGGATATACTAACGATGAAGAAAATTCAGTAAACATCCCTAACTCATTTTTGCAAGATTTTTCTAATATACTTTGCGATCCAACAGATGCCAACAAGGCCTATTTATCCGTTTGGGGAGGTACCATCACAAAACCAACTGTCAGTTGCGTTTGGAGCACCAATAATGGTGGAGACAAATGGTTTCCTGCCTTTAGAATTGGAACAGGTTACTCAAAAGATTCATATTGGTCAACTAATCACCCCAATCGAAACAACAGAAACGTAGAACTGGGGGTAGCCGATCATAAATTACCCGAATTTGTCAGCTACGAAAACCGGGGAGTTCGTTCCATGGCTATAGCTGCGGATGGCACTGTATATGTTTCTGCTGTTAAAGGTTACCATACCTATAAATACGATGCCGAAAATGATGAGTGGACCAGTGTAGACAATACGCAAGTGGATGATGTATTCTACGGACATGGCAACAACGACACAGGAGCCTATGGGGTAGTAGCTGACATTCATCATCCCGGCGAAATGTTTGTGATGCAATATGAAGCTTCGGCTTTTAAATCAACTTCACAGGTGCATCCTAATTTTCCTGGTATTGTAGGTCTTAAACGCATTCCTGCATTGATTGATATTGGTCCCACATGGGCACCTGGTCAGCCTTTAAATACGCCTATTACCATGGCTTGTCACCCTACCGATCCTGAGGTGTTTTATTATATGTCGCAACGTACAGGTGAGATTAGAAAATGTACACGCACCAGCGATACACATACCACCATGGGCGAACCCATTGAAGTTCCGAATACTTTAAACGTAGCGGACATGAAATGTATTTACTGGAGCGATTTACGGATTGCTAGCGATGGGAAAACCATGTATGCTATTGCCGAGGTGATAGACACGGATAACCGCCCCATGGGACAAACCAAGATTTACGATCCCGAGGACCAAAAAGGTATTTATAAATCTACCAACGAAGGCACCACCTGGACTTGTATGAACAGTGGTTTGCCCCTGACAGCCGGAGGCAGAAACACCTCAGGTACCCTTATTGGTACCAACAGTGCTTGCGTAAAAGCCTTGGTTATGGACCCAGGTAACGAAACATGTTTATATGCTGCCGTTAAACGATATCGTGCCCCTGCAGGAACTTCAGGATATGTAGATGGTGGTTTATACCGATCTGAGGATGGAAGTAGTAACTGGTCAAAAATAACCATTCCTGCTAATATCAAATCTGTGTGGGATGTTCAGTTGCACTTAACAGATAGTGAACCCACAAAAATTTATATTGCAGCAGGTGGCGAAGGTTCAGTTGCAGATTGGGGCGAAGGTGGTGTTTGGGTTGCGGACTATAAATCCAATGGTGATTACCAAATATCGGATTGGAAAAAAATATTCGACCATCCTTTTACCTCTCTTGTTAGAACGAGCCCTAACGATGAGAATATTTTATTGGTGGCTACCCGTGAAACATCGAGCAATAATAAAGAAGATGCCGGAACCTTTTATACTTTAACCGGTGGCGGGTTAGACTACAAAAACACCTGGACAAAGATGAACGAAGGCAGGGGCAGTATGATGTTAGGTGATATTACTTTTGATACCGGAAACCCCAACAGGGTTTGGTGTGCGGTTGAATCATCGGGCGTTTACACTGCTTTATTACAATCCTCGGAGATTGGCACAATTGATAGTATTTCGATTACTAGCTCAAATGTAGAAATGAAGGTAAACGAAAAACTACAATTAGAAACAAATGTATTTCCTTTAGGAATTACACCAGTAACGGCAATCTGGGAATCTTTGGATGAAGAATTTGCTACAGTTTCTGAAACAGGAGAAGTTACAGCTATTGAAGCCGGAGAAGCAAGAATTGTGGTTTCTGCACTGGGTAAATCAGATACTATTACGATAACGATTAGCTCTGATATTTCAGTAAGAAAAACCAAAATGGACCCATCACAAATCTACCCCAATCCGGTAAGTAACGGGAAGATTTATGTAAAAAAAATGAAACCAAACGAAACCTATACCATCAGCGATACATTGGGCAAAATAATTTCGACCGGTAACCTACTCAATAGTTCCATTGATGTTAGTGATTTACAAAAGGGGTTGTATTTTATCGTAATTGGAAACCACATTGGCAGGTTTATTAAAATTTAATACAATATGAGATGATATTTAGCGCGGATTTGTAATCCGCGCTTTTTTAATACCATTTCTCTACCGAATTATAAATCTTAATACACACAGCAAAGAGCACATCCTTTTAGTATTCTAGCTCTTTTATTTTATTATAGCCCGCTTATTGCACTATGTATGGTTATAACCTAAAACAATTAATAACAACTTTTATAGGATTATTCAGTCATAGTTTTAATCTCATCCACTTCAATAACGCTGCCTGTGGATAGGTTGTTCAGTTTTATATCACCTATACGCACCCTGATTAACCTTAACGTAGGGAAACCAACCACAGCGGTCATTTTACGTACTTGCCTGAACTTCCCTTCCGTTATGGTTATTGAAGCCCAACTGGTTGGCCCATGTCTTTCGCTTCTTATTTTCTTTCCCGATGGCTCTATGTTAGGGGCGCAATCCAAACGTGTTACGGAGCATGGTAAGGTGGTGTACTTTTTTCCTTGTATACCAATTTCTACACCACGTTCTAATTGCTTAACAGCCTCATCCGTTAGCAATCCATCCAACTGTGCAAAGTACTCCTTTTCTACCCTTTTACTTCTCACCTGTTCACTAACTTTACCATCGGTTGTAAGTAATAATAGACCCTCAGAGTTTTCATCCAGACGTCCAATGGACATGGTGTTCTCGGGAAAATCAAAAAGCTCTCCTAATAACTTCTTATTCTTCAACTTTTTTTGGTTACTCACAAACTGCGATAGAAATCCTGACGGTTTATGTATAATAAAATGACGATGTTTTTCCATTAAAATCAAATAACGCTGTAATTTGCCAGCAATGTAGTAATTATTGAAATAGGCCATTAAATACCTCTGGCGCGCTTTTGCAAAGCGTGCCTATCTTATATTTGAACTAAACTTAATACCCCTTTGCCGCCTGCATAATCAATAGCTGAAGAATATTTATAATCTTCTGGTTTTATGACGATCTCTTCTTCTACAGGGTTTTTATGAACATAATCTAATCGTTGTGTTAACATTTCAGTTGTTGCCAATTCAACAGGATGAAAACCATCTTTCCATATCTTAAAATTAGCACCTCTTTTTATTCGGTTTGCGGCATAACTAAACTTGTTCAAAAGCCACTCTCTTCTACTTTCGGGATGTTCTTTAATTGCAGCCAGCAGTTCTTTAGATGTATATTTCTTAAAATCACGGATAATATCTTCTAGATTTGAACCTGAAGAACTTACAATAAGGTGAATGTGGCTAGTCATTATAACATAAGCATGAACTTTCAAATCTTTTTTATTCTGACAATATTCTAAAGACTCTACCAAAATATGTTTATATATTGGTCGGGTAAACAAATCAACCCAATCTATAATTGTAGCTGTAACAAAATGTAAGGCTTCCTGATTACGAACTTTATACTTTGATGACATAGAGCTCTCGATTTAGTTTTACAATAAACCAAATATATCAAAAACAGTTAAATTTTGGTTTGAAAAACCTTATAGACAATGGGCACGCTTTACAAAAGCGCGCCAGTGTGCATAGAATGCGCTAGTGGTACTCCCTTACCTCCTGCATTATCCCCTCAACTATCGCAAGTTTGCTACTTGTGACATAAAATGTAACAACCCACAAGTCACAGACTTGCGGTAGAATACATAGTCCCCTCATTATTAGGCTATGCAAAACTCATTAAAAAGTTCTTTCAGTTTTAGACCTAATCTTTGTCTTACCCGACAGGTTTTCTTTTACTATAAGATTATTACTTCATTCGGCATAGTCCTAGCGCGCTTTTGCAAAGCGTGCCTATCTTACATTTGAACTACTCTTAGTTACGTACCGATATAACTGTTCTACTTGAGCCTTCTAAGTCTTTTAAATGAGCGATATAATTACCTGGTTTCAATTGATTTAGAAATATGGTATTTGTTCCAATATTTACCTTATTTGCTTGAATAATTCTTCCATCCATCGAAATAATTTTAAGTACGCCAGTTTTCCGGGCCTCAATATTAAATTCACCTTTTACAGGGTTGGGATAGACTTTCAAAGTCCGTGCTTTAATCCCTTTGCCTATACTTGTGTCTTCAACTGTACCACTAATCACATCATCCATACAGGTAGTTGTTTCTGTTACATCCGATGCTTTAAACTCTGCTTCGTCAGCCGATAAACCTTTATAAAAGACAAATTTATCAATCTGAATATTTTCCGACCTACCACAAACCTTTAGGGTATAATCTCCGGTCGCAGCAAAATCGGCCACCAGGGAGGATGAGCTGTGGTTAATATCCAGTTGCCCGTTCATGGTAAATACCGTTTTGCTTCTGCCCACAAATTTTTGATACGAGGTAAGCTTATCACTTCCCGAATATCCTAAATCTCCATCTATGTAAATCCATATATCGTTCGATAAATCTCCTTCTGCTTCATCAGGTTGACGCATAAACCATTTAACGGTATAACGACCCGGATTATTAATCGTAAAAGTGTAAGAAATTTCATTTGCCAGGTTTTGTGAATTATAACTATTCGCTCCCGTATAAGTTATGTACTTACCTCCCGAGGCATAGTTATCGCCACTCACCACTTGCCAACTTCCTTTTAAATCAAAGCGTTCGGCTTCAAACACCAGTAAACCATCTTTTTCAACTAAATCACAATCCTCTGAGCAAGTTTCGCATTTGCTAACACTTACCACCTTCACTTCAATTTGATCAATTATTTCATCTATACCTGCCCTTACTGATATGGTAGCGGTACCTGGAGTAACTCCAACCAATTTACCGGCAGGAGAAACATAAGCTACCTCAGCATTGCTCGTAGTCCAGCTCATAAAATCGTCCCATGGTTCCTCTGGTACTGTTGAAAAACTTAACTGATATCTTCGTTGTGGAAATATAGTAACGCTTTCCTTCGTAATATCTATCGCTTCTGTAAGTTCATCGCCAGGCAATAAAATACCATAACCAAAAAAATCATCCAGAGCAGAAGGACTTGCATTTTAATTGTTTTTTAATAGATAATACACCATGCCGGCATCCGACACATCGTATTTACCATGTTTATGGTCTTGCATTCTTTCGTACAACCATACCATATTAAGATCGCGATGGGCTTTAAAATTTCTCCAAGGGTAGGCATTCTGATTGGAGCACAGCCCCTGATAACCTATATCACAAGTGTTCTGGTCTTTTATCAACTTATAGTTTAATCTGTTACCACTACGTTCAATACATTGTGTCATGGTATGCTCTGTAGGTCTCCTCAGGTGATTATCGTTGTAATTACTATGAGATATCACGTAAACATGAGATAATGATTCTATTCCACCATCATCAATAACAGCTTTAACGGCCTGATAGAAAAATTCTGATGGTCCCATATGAATAAAGTACAAAGGATCAGCAGCTGTTGATTTTTGCAGCTCAGTCTTTAAACTGGCAATGGCCTCTGTTTTATGCGTGCCTACATCAAAAAATACATCCAGGTCATACTTAAAACGATTAGCCGCATCTTCGGCATTCACCTTCATATAGTTTTTCTCCGTTGAATGAGCAGGAGAAGGCATAAAGTTATTGTAAGAAAAATGTACCAATTTATCCTGCAGCTTAGCTTTAGCCAATATAGCTAATGACATGGGTGTTGCTCCCCAATCATCCGGATCGGCAGTGTTATACGTTCCGGTATATTCCAGGTCGGGTTGATTGTTTCCGTCGGCACTACAAGCTATGCGGTTATTTTTGTAGCCTAATGCCTGGGCATATATGGATGATTGAATGCAGATATTGACAACCACCAATAGAAATAATATTTTTAGTACTTTCATTATAATTTAGATTTTCAAGGGTATGTATATGAAAATCTAAATTATGCCAGAAAACTAAACATCATAGGGGGTTATTTTATATTTAAACGGTGATGTTTAAATAACTTTTATTATACGAACGTTAAATATACTTTCGTATTCAACGTTATGATTACTCATCAGCAGCGTATTAAGCGCTAACTTCATGGTTAAAATGATATTACCTCCAGAGAATTGTGTATAATGGTTTTTTATACACCGTCGTCCTCGCCACATACCTTTCGTTAAAAAAATCGCTAATAAATCTCTCAATAATGGGATGTTGCCTTATCCCATCTTCATTTTTGGCATCGCCCCAAAAACGAAGCAAAAAACTCTAGCCGAGAAGAATGCCAACGCTCTCTTCCCAATAGCTTATAATTCTGAAGAAGTAAGTGTTTTTCAAATACAAGGACAAGCCCCTTCCTGGAATTATAAAACCATTGGTAATTCACACCCTCAATGGCCTTCTACTCCTCGACAGGCCAACCCACTTTGATTTACAGCTCAAAAAACATTTTTCTTCTTCAGTTTAAAATATTACCACTTTACACCCCTTCTTCAATTATTCAAAACAAGTTAGAGAACTTAGGAGTGTGATTTATAACGCAGATTTGTAATCCATGCCTTCAAAAGCTTTTTGCCTGATTACAAAAGCCAATCAACATAACAAGATCCACAACCTTTAGTATTGAAGCTATTGTTATATATTTGCTATCTCTTTTATCCTTATAACAAACATGAATGCCAGTAAGTATTAAAAAAATGATAACCGTAACTGCAGCTATAATAATTAATTCTGGTAAAATTTTAATCACCAGAAGGGCGCCCGGCAAGCACCTCAGCGGTTACTGGGAGTTTCCTGGTGGTAAAATAGATAACGGCAGTCTGTCTAAAAACTATCTACAAAATAAAATTTGTTGTGTATTAAGCCCTTTTTAAGCTGTTGTTTGGGTTTATTATGCTGCCTGAAAATAGCGATAATAATTTATTTTGATAAACAAATGCTCAAAATTGTTTAGAATGGCATTGTAAAGGCTGTTTTTAAAGGTAAAAATGGGGGCAGTACCTTTTAGGTACTCCATTAACCGGGCTTTTCCAACAATGTTAATGATCCTGCGAAAGTTATAGGCATTCATGATCAGACCAAAATCGGCTTCGGCGCGTTGAATGTATTTCTTTGTCATGATGTAGCTAAAACCCCACTGCCTTTTTATGGTTCCATAGGGGTGTTCTACAATGGACTGCCGTCGTTTGTACTGCTTTTCGTTTTGCTCAACCCTTGCCTTGTTATTTTCTATATTCTCGGTGTATTCGCTTCGTCTTACCTGTTTGCCATTGACCTCCGACCTTGTGCAGAGTGGCCTTTTTTCGCATGTTTTGCATTGTGAGGTGGTGTAATTTTTAAACCTGTACGAGACTTCTCCTAATTTGTTTTTGGCGTTTAACCAGTTGCCTTTGGTGCTGAGCACGTGCCCCTGTGGGCAGGTATAGGTATCGTTTTCTTTGTTATAAGTAAAATGCTTTACGTCGTAATCGGGATGGGGAGCATGCGATGCACCCGAAAGCGGGGGAATGGCCACCAATGCGTTTATTTGCAACGAATCGGCTACGGCCATTTCGCTTCCGGTGTGGTAACCTTTGTCGTAAAGAGCGGTAAAGTTATTGTGCCCCAGGATGGATTTGGCACGTTGGAGCATATTGCCC
>NZ_JBNGOS010000026.1:0-102337 GCF_050589685.1 Saccharicrinis sp. 156 | reverse complement strand
GTGAGTTGAAGTGATGCAACGAAGTGTCTTGTTTTAAAGTAATTTCAATGTGTAATAGAATTTCTAATGCATATTGCAAGTTAAAGAAGCTTGTTTTAATTGAAAAAGAAAAGTTGGTGATAGTACGACGTTTGGATAAATTAGGTATTAAGCAAAGCTTCCTTAAACTCTTTCAAAATCAATTCGTGGTCAAAAGCCAGATTTGGAATCTCATCTAAGCCAAACCATTTTGCCTTGTCCGCATCGTCACCCGCTTGTGCATTTAGTTCATCTTCTACAAAAGCATAAAAAACGATTGATACCGTCCTTCCTCTAGGATCGCGATCAACAGCACCATAGCTCTTAAATTGTTTTATTTGAATGTTTTGGATATGCGTTTCTTCTTTCAGTTCGCGTAACGCAGCTGTTTCCAGATCTTCATCCATATCTAAAAAACCACCGGGGAATGCCCATGTTCCTTCATAAGGGCTATGTTTCCTTTCAATAAATAAAACCTTGGGTATACTGTCTTTGGTAACCAGTATTATATCGACGGTTACAGCCGGACGAGGGTATTCATAAGTGAAACTCATAGGATCAGGCAGATATGATTCTTTTGATAACCCTTAACTTGTGTGAGTATTTATTCGTGTCATGATTAAAAATACCCTGGTGATCAATCGAGTCTATTCTGACTTCTCCGTGGGCATGAATCACTTTACCTGACCCCAGGCATATCCCTACATGAACAATATGCCCCTCGGCATTATCAAAAAACGCAAGATCACCAATTCTGGCTTCCTCAACAAAACTAACGTTATTACCGAGTTCTATTTGTTGATACGCGTCTCTGGGAATTCGGGTTCCGTTAATCTTAAAAACAATTTGCGACAAGCCCGAACAGTCGATGCCAAAGTACGATCTTCCTCCCCAAAGATAGGGTGTGTGTAATAAAGAAGTGGCTACCTCCCTAATTCCCAATTCTTTATTTGATGGTATCTGGCCCGAAATAAAATAATCGTTTTTTCCGATGGAAAAACTATTTCTGTCGTGACCATTAAACACGATGCGACTACCGGCAGATATAATCATAGGTGCGCTGGAGCCGTCTTTAACAATGTTGATTTTAGGTGTAGGAACCATCCATGCATCGGCGTTTTTCCATAGCTCATACTCTGTTTCAGCCATAGAAAAAATTAGTTTTGCGTCAATCCAGCCTTCATAGCCATCAAAGTCCATCTTGATTCTTGCCCACTTCTCCTCTTTTTCCAGAACCACAAAGGTCTCTCCAAAAAGAATCTGTGTAACAAGCTCCGATGCCTCAGATGGTTCTTTCCGTACCGGAATAAAACTATATACGCTTATTGAACCATTCATATACCTTAATATTTAGTGCTGCGAATATACCAAAATATGCCAATACTAAATTGAGCGTGATGCAAAAATATCATTATACAATAGTCGAAGCCTTATTTTGTGGCTGATTTTACGCATATTTGTTGATATATTATTTAAGTCAATTAATATTTATGAAAGAGTTTGTTCAACGTTTAAAAAAATATTCGCAGGCATCTTATCGGATTCTGCTGTTTTTGGCTGCGGTACTTATTATTGCCAACCTGATGCCCAGGGAACGTAAGCTTAGGTACGATTATAGCAAGGGTGAACCCTGGCGATATGATGTGTTGATTGCCCCGTTTGACTTTAGGATTTTCAAGACTGATCAGGAATTGGAAGTGGAGCGAGATAGTATCCTTAAAAATTTCAGGCCTTATTTTACATACGATAGTGCGGCTGTGGTTAATGTTAAACGGGAGTTTTTAAGTGCCTATGAAAAAAAAATGCCCGATTATGTGCAAAAATACAAGTTTCTAAATGGTAAAATTAAGAACAAGGAAAACGCACGGCTGGTTTCGGAATTGGTAGATACTATCTTGTGGCAAGTATATGCTAAGGGGGTGATTGCTATACCCGAAGAATATGCGGAAAGGAAAGATGAACTGGAGCTGATGCTGGTGAATGAGAACCTAGCGGAACCCTTTATGGCCAACGAATTTTTCACCCTCAGGTCTTCGTACCAGTTTATTATTAAAGAATTAGCCAAAGGATTAGCTTTTACGACCAATGATTTTAGGGGAGTTGAGAATTTTATTTCGGAACTGCAAATTAATGATTTTTTAATCACCAACATTAATCTAGATAAGGAAAGAACTTTAAACGAAAAGGATAGAGCACTTAAAAACCTGGCATTAACAAATGGTATAGTGCTTGGGGGGCAACGTGTGATCGAAAAAGGAGAGATCATTAACGATAGCGGAATTAAAAAACTGAATTCCTACAAAAAAGAATACGAATCGAGGGTGGGAACTTTGTCGCAGTACAATCAGATTTTGGCAGGACATGTATTGACCACCTTAATGTTTTTGACCGGTTTGTTTCTTTTCCTGTATTTTTATAGGAAAGACGTGTTCCTCAACCTGAATTATATCACTTTTCTGTTGATGATATTATGTACCATTATCCTGATGGCTTTTATCTCCCATCGTATTCCCGATGTGCCCATCTGGGTTATTCCATTTACGATATTGCCATTAATTGTGAGAACATTTATGGATTCGCGACTTGGTTTCTTTATGTTCGTTGTGGCCATGGTGCTGGCGTCGTTTTTTAGCGATAATAGTTTCGAGTTTATCTTTTTGCAAATTCCGGCAGGTATTGCTGCTATCTTTAGTCTGTATAAAATGGCACGAAGGGCACAGATTGTGCGATCCGCCATTTTTATTTTCCTGACCTATTCCGTGTTTTATACCGGTTTGCATTTGATGCAGGAAGGAGATATCCAGACGATTAATTACAGATATTATATGTATTTTGCGATCAATGGCATTTTGATTTTGGCCGTGTATCCTTTGATTTATATTTTCGAGAAACTTTTTGGTTTTCTTTCCGACGTAACGTTGGTGGAGCTATCGGATACCAATCATCCACTGCTTCGCAAGCTGGCGGAAAATGCGCCGGGAACATTCCAACACTCTATCCAGGTAGGTAATTTAGCACAGGAAGTAGCCTATAAAATCGATGCCAACCCGCTTTTGGTGCGAGCAGGGGCCATGTATCATGATATCGGTAAATCAGCTACGCCGTTGTATTTTACCGAAAACCAAATTTCGGGAATCAATCCGCATGATAATATGGATTTTGAAGATAGTGCCAAACTGGTAATCGATCATATTGAGGGAGGAGTGAAAATTGCCCGTAAGCATAAGTTGCCCGAAAAGATCATTGATTTTATTTCTACCCATCAAGGGACTACCAAGGCCCGATATTTTTATAATTCGTTTATCAATAAATATCCGGATAAAGAACCGGAAGAAAAGAATTTTACCTATCCGGGGCCCACCCCTTTTACCAAGGAAACGGCTATTTTAATGATGGCCGATTCAATAGAGGCTGCCAGTAGAAGCTTGAAGAATTATACCGACGAAGCCATTGACAAGCTGGTGGAGAATATTGTGAATACCCAGATAAAAGAAGGTCAGTTTTTTAACGCGCCTATTACTTTTAGGGAAATTACTACGGCCAAAATGGTTTTTAAGCAAAAACTGAAAAATATATATCACGCACGGGTCTCATATCCAAAAGTGAAGAAGAAGAAATAGTATCCGGTCATCAGTCAACAGTAGCTTAGCGACGGAGTGATAAATGTGGAGGGTGGAGAGCGGAGAGTACTGAGTATTATGTAAGAAATTAATAAATACACATATTCAATCATCTAACCAGAGAAAGGTTAGAGCCCCAACGGTGTGAACTGTATTCTCCAAGGGTGAAGCGTAGCGGAAACTGGGTACAACAAGTGAAATAAAGTGACCTGTCGGTGCCGGACAGTCGTATTGCAAAACCAATTAATATGTGCAGTTATTTTGGGGCTGAAATTATATAAACCGCTCGATAACAAATTGATATGTACACGCATAGAAGGGTGTCATCCTTTTATGCGTGTTGAAAATGAAGGATGCTTTCCCATTCTTAAATTTCGAATAGTGATGTCTATTAAAACACTTCATAATGGCCGTCGTTCATCGCTTTACCCGGGTTAATATTATATGTATCCGACAGCGTCGTCCGGGATGATGTAAGTCCGGAACTCACGGAACACTGTTCAGCTTCACCTTTGGTTTAATTGCTGGTAGGGCTGGAACTCAGTTTCTGATCATTTATCTTAAAAACCGAAATCGATTTTTTAAGCAGAACAGATAGTTCTTCGAGCTCTCGGGCCGCGGTACTTATTTCATCGGAGTTGGATGCGTTACGTTGCGTAATCTGATTTAATTGTTGTAGCGCATTGTTAATTTGTTCAACCCCTGATACCTGCTCCAGCGAGGCGCTGGTAATCTCCTGAACAAGCATGGCCGTTTTTTCAATTTCAGGTGTTATCTGCTTTAAATTGTCGTTGGCCACTTTGGAACTGTTAATAGTATTTTGCGAAGCAGCATTAATTTCCCCGGCTGCTTGCTGACTCCTTTCGGCCAGTTTACGTACTTCGGCAGCTACTACTGCAAAACCTCTTCCTTCCTGCCCGGCTCTGGCTGCTTCAACAGCAGCGTTGAGTGCCAATATATTGGTCTGAAACGCTATGTCGCCGATAATGGATATTTTTTCAGTAATCGCATCCAGGTATTGTTTCGCTTCTTCGGAGCTGGCATTGCTTATTTTTATGCCTTCCACTGCCTGAACCGCAATTCGTTCGGTTTCCTTAGAATTGTCGGTGTTTTGCTGTATGTTGGCGTACATCTCCTCCATGGACGACGAAACCTCTTCGGCCGCTGAGGCTTGCTCGCTCGCTCCTTCACTCAGTTCTGTTGATTCTTTGGTCAGCCTTTCGCTGGCATATACCATTTTGCTCGCGCCTGTGCTTATTTCGTCGACCACATTTTTAATGTTACGTACCATAGTATCCAGGGCAGTGGCCAACCGGCCCACTTCATCCTTGCTATTGGAAGCGAATGACACGTTTAAATTGCCCAGGGCGGCTTGCTCGGCCAACGCTATTCCCTTTACCAATGGTTTGCTGATAGAGGTAGCCAATACATAGCTCAAGCTAATACCGAAAATCAGGACCGCAATTAGAGAAATAATCAGGATCTGCTTTTCCTGCTGCACTATGCGGGCGCTCTTTTCTCCCATTTCCAACAGATAGTCAAGTCCTAATTCCGATGCTTTTCTCACTTCCCACATCAGTGATTTTGCTATTTCAAATTTTTCAAGTTCTACCTTTCCGGTAATTTTGTATTGGGGAACAAAGTTTTCTATTTGACCTATAATGCGGTTTAATATATTTTTAAATTCTCGGGATACACCATGAACATTTTTTAATTGTTCCGCAGCTTTCAAAATGTCATCCATACATAATACATTCTTAGAATATGTACATTTCTGAAAATTTACATGCAATCGGTTGGCGTGAGCCAACGTTCTTTGAGTTGCGGTTGAGACCCGGGATTTTTCACCTACCCTATTTAATTCCGAAAAAAGGGTGTCGATTTCTTGAGATAGCTCTCGGATATTGATTTCATTAGCGGCAGATTGCTTTTTTTTGTTTTTAAAATTACGGGCCAAATTCTTTAGCCGATTTAGGTCGATACCTCTGTTCTCCAAAGAGTTGTTGGAGGAGTCGGAAAGTTCAATCAATTTTTCCAAAGCCTGCATATAACTTTCGAGCTGTTGCCCTGCCAGATTGTTGTAATAGGGATTACCTGTTAAATCGAAGGCATTCATATTACCATTGGCGAGTTCCCAAAAATGATCCATTTTTGATGATTCGTTCACCGAAGGAATATACCTGTTGGATAATAACTTTATTTCCTTGTCTACTTTCAGTAAATTAATAAGCAGTATTGTGCTGGAAACAACGGTCATTAGAATGACGATGCCAAATCCAATTCCAACCTTGTTTTTGATTTTAAGATCTCTCCAATTCATAAAAATACAGTTAATGAGTATACCTAAATTTTCAAATTAATTTAGGTGGTGACAGGGTTGGGGTGTGCAATTTAACGTACAATTTTAATAAATGTTACCAAAAGAAAGCAATATTTAAAACATTTTTTTGTTAATAGGGACTGGATTGAATGTGGTATTTTCTTACCTGTTTGTTAACTCGCTAAAATGATTAGCTTTGTATTGTAATATAACTGGTTTGTGTATTTCGACCCAATACTTCGTTTTGTAATTAACAATCATTAATTGCGGTTGCTTTCTTGTTGTAACGATTTGGTAAATAGAATTATTGTGGTTTTTATTTTGTAATTCGAAAAGTTAAATATTATATAGTTTAGAGATGAAAAATATTATCAGCATAATGCTTCTTGCGACCATTGTGTTCTTGGGGGGATGTAAAGATAAAGAGCAAGTGACAATTGGATTTTTATATCCTTCAGATTTAACAGTAAGATTTAACAAAGAAAGTAGCTTCTTTAAAGAGTACTGTGAAAAGCAGGGCGTTGAGGTGATTGTGAAAACGGCATCCAACGATGAATCGCTGCAAATAGAATTGGCCAACGAAATGATGGAACAAGGTGTGGATGCATTGGCGTTGATCGCGGCCAATGTTAACACGGCGGCAGTTATTGTTCGTAACGCACATGCCGACGGTATACCCGTACTGGCCTATAACAGGATGATAAAAAACAGCGATGTAGACTTTTTTGTGGCCAGCAGTAACGATTTGATAGGTAAAATAATGGTAGATGCTGTTTTAAAAGAAAAGCCCACAGGTAAATATGTTATTTTGGGAGGTGATAAGTTCGATAAAAACGGGGAGGAATTACAAGCTGCCGTAAAAAAACATTTGAAGTCCAAGATAGATCAAAAACAAGTTGAAATCGTTTACGAAACTTTTATCGAGAAATGGGATCCTAGTATTGCTGCCTTTGAAATGGATAAAGTAATCGCGTTACATGGCAATGACATTGATGCCGTAATAGCCGGATATGATGGTATAGCAGCTTCAGTAATTGATGTGCTGAGAGCCAATAAACTGGCTGGTAAGGTTGCAGTTACGGGACAAGATGCCGAACTGGCAGGATGTAAAAATGTAATTGCAGGCAACCAGTGTGTTACCGTTTTTCACCCATTAAAAACCATAGCCGAAAAAGGAGCTGAAATTGCTATTGAAATGGCTAAAGGAAAAAAACTTAAAGACTTTGCCAATAGTACCGACTTTAACGGACTAAAAGATATACCTACGCACAGGGTAAATTCAATTGCCGTAACAAAAGACAATATTGATCGGGTTTTGGTAGGTTCCGGCTTTTATACCCAAAAAGAATTGTACGAGTAGGATTGTAATTGAAATATATAACCAACAAAACCATATTGAAAATCAGTGTGGCTTTGTTGAATTAATTTCTTCCAAACTATTGCATATTACGGATCAGAACATAATAGGATTGTTCATACAATAAGAATACCTGTTATAATTAGCCGTGCTATGGGGAGACTGAATTAAAGGGTCGGGGCTAACAAACTGCATGGTGGTGGGGCAGTAGGTTCTTCCGTTTCCCGATTTGGCTAAGGCCATCGGGATTAGTTCGGCTATATGTTTTGTCTGCGTTGTCACTTGCCAAAAAAATAAGTCCTCACTGAACATATTAATTTCTGCCTTAAAAGTCAAACTCGAATATCCAAAACCTCTGTCGGTAATGGAAGAACTTGTTGTTGATGTATTCCCCCAATTATGTGGGTCTCTTTTCCTGCCCCAACTGTCGAATGCGTGTTCTTCAACTATATTACCAGAAGCATCAATAAGGGTGTTTAACGAGCCCAAATGGTCGGTTAATGTATAGTATATATTATTACCTGTGTTATCCATAACATAAATAGCTGCCAATCCTGTTGGACTTGTAATACCGATTAAATAATAAAATGCGTCCCTTGTTCACTTCGTTCCAACAGTCACTTTATTATTACATCGGCATTATCCCAAATGATTTTAAAGTTAAGGAGGTATAATATAATGAATATTTTTGGGTTAGCATCCGCCGGAATGTCATGCTAAAAACATGACCTCAACCAACGTTTGGTAAGGGGGTCAGCTTGCTCCGGAATATCCAGTAGTAATAGTAATAAAATAAGCAGATTGGTTATCGTAAATTTTGCACTTATCTGACATGCTGGAAAGATACACCAATTTATAAATATAATGGCACATGGTTTATGCCTATCGACTTCTAAAAGTTTGCAGTTTAAGCAAAGCAGTAGAATTGCTATTTAACTATGAGTATCCGTTGAATCATAACCCACATTGCCAGAAAAAACCTGTAATATAGGTTAACGGAATACAATTCCTACCAAAATTAGCAAGAGCTACAATCATTTAAATCGTAGCTCTCGTTATTGTTTGCAGCTTGCTTATTGCACGAACTACAAGTCCGCGCTAGCTGGGTACATTTATTGCCCTCTATTGATATTGTGCAAAGGTTAATGAAAGTATTTGCCGTAAGTGCCGACAACCTTTTAAACGATAATGAAAATAGCGTAGTGGAATTAGAAAACCACGAACTTAATGAGCAGTTAATGCTTATTAACCAGCTTGATGAAGACGAAAAAAACGCACTTATTAAAATTATTAATTCTATGCTGACTAAAAAAAGGATGAAAGACCTGTTGGATGGTAAAGCTAAATTCTAAAGCATAAAAAAGCCTGGACTTGCCAGGCTTTTTTATGATATACCCTAAGTTTAACAGGGTAATTATTTAATGCTTCGAATAAAATCTCCCATCTTAATACCTGTATAAACAAATAACACGAAAGGAAGAACTAAAATTATTATACCGATAAAAATCGAAACAAACTTGGGCATCTTCTGAAACTCCAATTTAATTTCTTTGTATTTCTGTCTCTTTATAAAATACACCCTGCAGAAATACCAGATTAATGAACCTAAAAAGAAAATTCCAAATCCCTCTAACAAGGCTATATACTTTTGTCTATTAACAAGAATATTTATTGCATAATAAATTGCTATTGCCATCGACAAAATAAACATAGAAATTAGACTACTTGCTCCATCCTCTCTATGCGAGGCCTTTTTGTTTATTAAAACAAAATAACAGTAATATATATAATGAAATATTTTTCTTGCCATGTCTAAAATTACCTATATCCAAAATTATTATCAATAAATGAATCCATCTCATCTCCATATATTAAGTAGCTGACGCCGTACACAATTCCAGCCCCTGCAGCAATACCAACGGTAATTGGGCCACCTAATATAGCTGCTCCTAAAATCAAGGTGTTAGCTCCTGCATTTACCCAGGTTGATGTATTGTCTGTTCCGTTTGCAACATGGTAACCCGCGATACCCCATGATGCAGCTATACCAAATCCTCCTGCCACTTTTGAAACAGCAGATATTTTTCCTAAAGCATTGGGTACTGTAGAAACCGTTTTCCCTGCAAGACTAGAATTAAACACTGCCTGCCTAACATATTCTGTTTCTATCACTTTCGCAAAGGCAGCTCCTCCTCGAACAACAGATGCACCGGTCTTTGTATATTGCCAGGCATCATCCCAACCAAAATCACCCCCGTCCGCTTGGGCATTATACTTTCCGAACAACTCTGCAATTCTATTTGCGTTGTTTGGGTTAAGGGCGGTTAACTTAGAAGGTACATAAATGTTAAAAAATTTAGTACCCTTCAAATATAACTCTCCATTTTTTAAAGTATAATCTAAAACCTGAACGTTTTCTCTCCTAAGTTTGCTTGTTTCTATATAAGAAACTTCACCAAATGTGCTAATACGTTGATTTAAACCATCCGTAAAAAATGAACCACCCTCTCTAGTATCCAAATTATATGCAAGCTGTTTTTCGTATTCAAGATTATTCCTTGGAGAACCCAAAACACCGTATTTAGGGAATATGGAACCACCTCCCCCTCCTCCTCCTGGAGCTCCCATGCTTAGCCATCTTTCCAATTGTGCTTTATTTATGGCATTAACTTCATTTTGATATGGGTAATATTGATACCCACTAGGGTCAGAATACATTATCGGGTTATTCATACAATATGAATACCTGTTATAATTGGCTGTGCTCTGGGGAGACTGAATTAAAGGGTCGGGGCTAACAAACTGCATGGTGGTGGGGCAGTAGGTTCTTCCGTTTCCCGATGGGTCTAAGGCCATCGGGATTAGTTCGGCTATATGTTTTGTCTGCGTTGTCACTTGCCAAAAAAATAAGTCCTTACTGAACATATTAATTTCTGCCTTAAAAGTCAAACTCGAATATCCAAAACCTCTGTCGGTAATGGAGGAAGTTGTAGTAGTAGAGCTTTCCCAATAATGCGGGTCTCTTCTTTTTCCCCAACTATCAAAGGCATGTTCTTCAACTATATTACCAGAAGCATCAATAAGGGTGTTTAACGAGCCCAAATGGTCAGTTAATGTATAGTATATATTATTACCTGTGTTATCCATAACATAAATAGCTGCCAATCCTGTTGGACTTGTAATACCGATTAAATAATAAAATGCGTCTCTTGTTCACTTCGTTCCAACAGTCGCTTTATTATATTATCGGCATTCTCCCAAATGATTTTAAGTTAAGGAGGTATAATATAATGAATATTTTTGGGTTAGCATCCGCCGGAATGTCATGCTAAAAATATGACCTCAACCAACGTTTGGTAAGGGGGTCAGCTTGCTCCGGAATATCCAGTAGTAATAGTAATAAAATAAGCAGATTGGTTATCGTAAATTTTGCACTTATCTGACATGCTGGAAAGATACACCAATTTATAAATATAATGGCACATGGTTTATGCCTATCGACTTCTAAAAGTTTGCAGTTTAAGCAAAGCAGTAGAATTACTATTTAACTATGAGTATCCGTTGAATCATAACCCACATTGCCAGAAAAAACCTGTAATATAGGTTAACGGAATACAATTCCTACCAAAATTAGCAAGAGCTACAATCATTTAAATCGTAGCTCTCGTTATTGTTTGCAGCTTGCTTATTGCACGAACTACAAGTCCGCGCTAGCTGGGGTTATGCGGGTCACATCGTTTACCCCAACTGTCAAAGGCATGTTCCTCAACAATATTGCCGCTATCGTCGATTAAGCAATTGAGTGAGCCCAGATGGTCGGTCAACGTGTAGTATATATTATTTCCCGTGTTATCCATTACGTATATTGCCGAAAGTCCTGTTGGTAATTTATTCCATGAGAGCCACAATTTTACATTGTAGCTCTCATTCTCTTATCATGAAAAGACGATTAAATAATACGATTAGTTAAGTAAGTAGTTCCTTGTAAGTTTTAGCATTTTTGATTTGCTTAAGCCATTCTTTACTTGCTTCTTTATCTAAACCTGAGACTTTATCCATTAAAAATTTCCTTAATTCTTCTACTGTAAAAGTATCTCCCGTATAAGTAAAAATCAGCTGTGTCTTTCTGATTAAAAAAAGTCTCCACCAGAAGTTCTCTACCCTTTTCGTATTTGAGACTTTAAAAATATTTCCTTTACTATCCATATATTTTTTGTTCAAAATATATTTATTCAAGAAGTCCATGTCATTCGAATGATAATATTCATCATAAACGAAAAATTCTTGACAATTTTCATCGGTCCACTGGATATTACTAATGTTAATAAGTGGGAATTCTATTTTCATCGTTCAAAAATTTAATAAACACCTTCATATAAAGTAATTACAGGGCCATATTTCTCATCTAACATATCACCGATTCCTCTAGCTTCTCCATTTATTATATAATTCACTCCCATCGTTCCAAAATCAGCTATAAACCAACCCGCAGCTGCTATTGAACCTATTCCTGTAAATGAACCTCCAATTGCAGTTGCATTGATAATATGGGATGGCATTACTTCTCCAGACAACCCTATATCAGCTACGAGAAGCACACTGCTTAATACGCCTAGTTTTGTGGAAATACTTCTGGCTTTACTAACTGTATTTAGTTGATTTATTCTCCAATGTTTAGCTCCAGGGTTTTTCCATCTGGACCTTTGCCAAACTTTCGCATAACCTGACTCCTTAGTTTTATGCCAAACTTCATTCCATTTGTAGTACTTTCCTTTAAAGAAAATATATTCTGATGCAATTCCTAAACTAGTATTAGCAGCCACCATAGCATATTTCAAGAACTCTCCTCCATTTCCATCAGCTAAACTACTAATCATTATATTTAGTGGGTTAACCTCAGTATTGGTATAAGGTATATAAAACTTTTTACTTGAAGTATCATAATCAAAGAAATGGCCATCAAAACCGGGCAATTGTCCAAATGCTCTACCGTTGTGTCCATTCGATCCACCAATTCCCTTTTCAATGGGATCTAAACGTGATGTATACTCAGACATACTCATTGAAACTCCCATCGACTGCGCTATTCCACTGGCATTGAATTCACTGGCCTCCATTGAAGCTCCAGAATACTTGTTGTCGTACATTCCGGAATGTGCAATATAACTCCAACCAACATTGGAATACTTAGCATAACTTTCCTGCCGTGCCCTGTTTATATGCGGAGTTTCACTACCTCCAATTGAGGTATGTCCCATCAAGTTCCCTGCATAAGGATTAAACCAAGGTTCCTCAACGTGGTAATATCTATACCCACTAGGGTCAGAATACATTATCGGGTTATTCATACAATATGAATACCTGTTATAATTGGCTGTGCTCTGGGGAGACTGAATTAAAGGGTCGGGGCTAACAAACTGCATGGTGGTGGGGCAATACACTCTACCGTTCCCCGATTTGGCTAAAGCCATCGGGATTAGTTCGGCTATATGTTTTGTCTGCGTTGTCACTTGTCAAAAAAATAAGTCCTCACTGAACATATTAATTTCTGCCTTAAAAGTCAAACTCGAATATCCAAAACCTCTTTCAGTAATGGAAGAACTTGTTGTTGATGTATTCCCCCAATTATGTGGGTCTCTTCTTTTTCCCCAACTATCAAAGGCATGCTCTTCTTCAATATCGCCATTGCTGTCGATTAGGCAGTTGAGCGAACCCAAATGGTCGGTTAATGTATAGTATATATTAATACCTGTGTTATCCATAACATAAATAGCAGCCAATCCTGTTGGACTCGTAATACCGATTAAATAATAAAATGCGTCCCTTGTTCACTTCGCTCCAACAGTCGCTTTATTATATTATCGGCATTCTCCCAAATGATTTTAAGTTAAGGAGGTATAATATAATGAATATTTTTGGGTTAGCATCCGCCGGAATGTCATGCTAAAAACATGACCTCAACCAACGTTTGGTAAGGGGGTCAGCTTGCTCCGGAATATCCAGTAGTAATAGTAATAAAATAAGCATATTGGTTATCGTAAATTTTGCACTTATCTGACATGCTGGAAAGATACACCAATTTATAAATATAATGGCACATGGTTTATGCCTATCGACTTCTAAAAGTTTGCAGTTTAAGCAAAGCAGTAGAATTGCTATTTAACTATGAGTATCCGTTGAATCATAACCCACATTGCCAGAAAAAACCTGTAATATAGGTTAACGGAATACAATTCCTACCAAAATTAGCAAGAGCTACAATCATTTAAATCGTAGCTCTCGTTATTGTTTGCAGCTTGCTTATTGCACGGACTACAAGTCCGCGCTAGCTGGGTTCATTATTCTTTGCCAAATTACAAGCCAGTTTGTTAAAGACAATTATGCCATTGCCCTTGATGGTTCTGATTTTAAAACAGGTTCTCTGAACAAACCTAGTAACATTAGACCAAACAGGCTATTTACTGCTGAAAAAAGTATTATTACACGAAAAATAGGAACTGTTAAACCAGAAGTGTTTGAAAAGGTTACAGACAAACTTATTGAGATTGTAAAGCATTGAAAAAGCCCGATTGCTCGGGCTTTTCTGTTTCTCTTCCTACAAACGTCCTATGTTATCTGCTATAACTACAATTAAGACAACTAAGGTTACACCCCATAAAAATGCTGTAATTAGATTGTATTTTTTATACAAGGATTGAGCACTTTTACTTTTAGAGCCATCTTTCATTTTTATGAAAGTTATTGCATTTTCCTTAAGATTATTTGGCAATAATTTTTTAGTATTTAACTCTTTGATAACAAAATATCGTATTGCAAAAAGTATGATGTAAATTCCTAAAATAATTGGCAATATTGTATTCATATCAAGCATGTTTTTAGATTAATATTTTGGGCCGTACCAAATACCTACCCCTGTTACTTGCCGATGAACCTGGTCAGCCCTGTCAAACGATTGAAATGCAGAATATGCATTTACACTGAATTTAAAGTCAAAGCCAAAACCTAAAGGCATCTGGTATCCAAAGCTAAGTGGAGTAATCATGGGAGCTTGACTTGTGGAGAAATCAAAATTCGCAAATGTGGCGTTACCACTCCATTGCGAATTATATCCATTATAATCCATTTTAACACCTCCATTTAACATTGCATGCCCAAACGAACCTTCAACAGTTGCTTTCCTATATGGGATATACTTAAACCCCTTCTCCGTCAAACGAAAAGTCATATAATCCATCGTTGCTGAAGCTTTTGCTTTTGCTCCAAATCCACCCAGGTTATAACTCCGTTCATAACCTACTCCAAATTTAATATTCAGTTCAATTAAGAGTTCATCTCCACTTGTACTACCCCCTCCAGATTGGGCATTATACTTTCCGAACAACTCTGCAATTCTATTTGCGTTGTTTGGGTTAAGGGCGGTTAACTTAGAAGGTACATAAATGTTAAAAAATTTAGTACCCTTCAAATATAACTCTCCATTTTTTAAAGTATAATCTAAAACCTGAACGTTTTCTCTCCTAAGTTTGCTTGTTTCTATATAAGAAACTTTACCAAATGTGCTAATACGTTGATTTAAACCATCCGTAAAAAATGAACCACCCTCTCTAGTATCCAAATTATATGCAAGCTGTTTTTCGTATTCAAGATTATTCCTTGGAGAACCCAAAACACCGTATTTAGGGAATATGGAACCACCTCCCCTTCCTCCTGGAGCTCCCATGCTTAGCCATCTTTCCAATTGTGCTTTATTTATGGCATTAACTTCATTTTGATATGGGTAATATTGATACCCACTAGGATCAGAATACATAATAGGATTGTTCATACAATAAGAATACCTGTTATAATTGGCAGAACTTTGAGGCGATTGTATAAATAGGTCGGGGCTAACAAACTGCATAGTGGTGGGGCAGTAGAAACGCCTTTGCCTTCGGCCATTTAAGCGACACTCGGCAGAGCAGAAGCAAGCTTCGCTCTGCGCTCGTTTATTGCTTAAATTCATATGGATTAAATCAAATTCCTTTAGTTCTTCGTGCATTGTAAAGCCCCTATCGGTAATAGAGGAAGTTGAAGTAGTGCTATTCCCCCAATTTTGCGGGTCTCGTCGTTTACCCCAGCTATCAAAGGCGTGCTCCTCAACAATATTGCCACTGTTGTCGATTAAGCAATTGAGTGAACCCAAATGGTCGGTCAGTGCGTAGTATATGTTGTTGCCCGTGTTGTCCATCACCTAAATAGCTGCCAGTCCAGTTGGGAAGGTAAATGTCTAAATGTAATTATTATTTTAATAATAAAGGCTGCACTATTTCTAATGCAACCTTAGTTAATTTACTAATTAAAAAGTTGACATGCAAAATTATGTACTTCTGGTATTAAAAATACCAATACCTGTACCATTAATAAAAGCAACATCGCTAACATTGGATAAATCCCCTTTGGCTTCTTTTGTGCTAACAATAATGACAATAAGAAAATTGCCAGAAAAATTACCCAGAAAGTAAAAGGAATTTTTTGTTCGTACTTGATATCTGTATTCTGATATATGAAGTATGATATTAGCAAATATCCAGTAATTAAGACAATAACGATTATTTTTCTTACAGTATTAATCATAATTCAAATATTAATGTGAAATCGTATAAAATAACGCACCATTGGGTAGGTAAAAGCTACTCGTGGAACTATGAGTAAACATTCCAGTGCCCATTGTTGTTACACGAGATGTGGATGTCACAACATAAAAACCTGCCTGAAATGGATTGGCACTTTGGTCATTATACTGATATTGTAAAGCATTATATGAATTTTCAATTCCATTAGCTTGTGCAGCGAATGCTGCCATATAGGCAGCACTATAGGTAGCAGTAATAAAATTAGATTTTGCAGATAATTTAACCACCCACACACCTGCTGCTCCACTAGCTGTACCTGCTCCAGCGGAATACCAACCTAATTCAGAAACCATTTTATCATATTTTTGTTCCATATTGTTCGCATAAGCTTGAGCCTCTGAATGATTGAACTTTTGCTTTGTTGTTGTTCTAGACCAGTTCCATCCATATTGAGTGCCAGTTTGTATTTGGTTAAACCAATCATCTCCTAAACTAAAGTTAGTGCCCTCATGCACTCCCCTGTTAAACCCATTGCTTAATCCCGAGTTACTAAACGACGCATTCCATGTAATACCTGCGGCACTGCCCAGATAATTAAAATTTTGCATGGCAATGGCATAGGATGCTGTACCGTTGTCTATAAATTCAATGTCGAAACCGTCTATAAGGTAATTCATAATTGTTTGGGCAGCCTCATTGGTAGCGGAAACTATACCCATTGATTTTGCAATGCCACTAAAAGCAAAACTACCTGCACTCATACTTTCACCGGAATAAACATTCTCATATAAACCTGTACTCCAATTGTAACTTAATCCACCAGAAGCTTGATACCTCCACCTGTCTAAATGAGGCGTAATGGAACCATCTCCCCCTCCTCCTCCTGGAGCTCCCATGCTTAGCCATCTTTCCAATTGTGCTTTATTTATGGCATTAACTTCATCTTGATATGGGTAATGTTGATACCCACTGGGGTCGGTATACATTATAGGGTTGTTCATACAATACGAATATCTATTGTAATTTGCACTATTACCCAGAGATTGTATTATAGGGTCGGGACTTACGAACTGCATGGTTGTTGGGCAATAGGTTCTTCCGTTTCCCGATTTGGCTAAGGCCATCGGGATTAGTTCGGCTATATGTTTTGTCTGCGTTGTCACTTGTCAAAAAAATAAGTCCTCACTGAACATATTAATTTCTGCCTTAAAAGTCAAACTCGAATATCCAAAACCTCTTTCAGTAATGGAAGAACTTGTTGTTGATGTATTCCCCCAATTATGCGGGTCTCTTCTTTTTCCCCAACTGTCGAAGGCATGCTCCTCAACAATATTAGCGGAGGCATCTATAAGAGTGTTCAATGAACCCAGATGGTCGGTCATTGTGTAATATAAATTTGAACCTGTTTTATACATTAAGTATTGTGCCGCAAAGTCTAAACGCAATACTAAATAACCCCATTTTAACCTTATAGAAAGAGGGCACCCCAAACGACACCCTCTTTCTGTTTCTATTTATCTTCAAACTAATTAACCTTTCTAAATTTAATCTTTTTTACTTCTCCTTTCCATTTAATATTACCTTTATTATAAATAGTTAGCGTATAACTATTTTTTTCTTTGGCAATTGAATCCCCTGTTGATATTTCATCGATGCATTCTTTTTTAATCAAGTACCATGTGGAATCAATCAAGAAGTAAACGTTTTTTATTTCCTTCTGTATATCATTAACCTTACCATTAATCGAAGTTTTGAAAAAGATCGTATTTGGTTGCTGACTATACATAATTATTCCAATAATAATACAAAGTCCAATTGCAAAAAAGAGAATTAAAATGGGAACTGTTTTTTTACTGGGAGCAATCTTTTCTGCATCAGTTAATAACTGATTTGTTTTCATAATATTTATTGGCGTTAGTAATTTTGCAGAAGTTACTGGTTGTGCAATAGCTACTTTATAAAAGTAATAAATTCCATCAATAGTGGCATAACAACAAAAAAGGATGCCTCTCTCGAAACATCCTTTATTTATCTTATGCTATCAATAAAAACGGCCATTAACCAAAAACTAATAACCACTGACATACCATTCACTGAATACTGATTACCGAATACTGCTTTCCCGTCAATAATTAAATGAATTTAATGGGACGGGATGTCACTTCGTTCCAACTAATCACTGAACACTGTTTTTCACCAATCCACTTCTTTCAAGTAGGGCATCGGGAGTTGGTTCCTGACCTCTAAAGGCCACATATAAATCCATTGGGTGTTTGGTTCCACCTTGCGACAAGATGTTAACCCTGAATGAGTTTGCCGTTGCTTTGTCAAAAATGCCGTTTTGCTTAAATACTTTAAATGCATCGGCATCCAGTACTTCGGCCCATTTGTAACCGTAGTACCCTGCAGCATATCCGCCCGCAAAAATGTGTGAAAAAGCCGTACTAAAACTAGTACCCTCTACTTCAGGGAACAACTCAGTCTTAGCCATGGCAGCATCTTCAAAATCAGTTACCGACCCTTCAAACGGATTGTTAATAGAATGCCAGGCCATATCGTTCATGCCGAACGACAACTGGCGAACACTTAGGTATCCGCTCTGAAAGTTGGCAGAAGCCAATATTTTGTCCACCAATTCATCAGGTATAGCTTCACCTGTTTTATAATGTTTACCCACTAATTTTAACCATTCTTTTTCCGTTCCCCAGTTCTCTAGAATTTGCGACGGTAACTCAACAAAGTCGCGGTATACATTGGTGCCGCTTTGGCTTTTGTAGGTAGTGTTGGCCAACATGCCATGTAAACCATGTCCGAACTCATGAAGAAATGTGGTTACCTCGTTATGTGTTAATAAGGAAGGTGTATCTTCCGTTGGACGGCTGAAATTACAAACCAACGAAACAAACGGACGAACGTTTTTCCCGTCTTTAACATATTGCTCTCTATAGTTGGTCATCCATGCTCCACCTCTCTTTCCGCTGCGTGGATGGAAGTCGAGATAAAGAACCGATAAGTATTCTCCATTCTCATCCAGTACCTCATAAGCTTTCACTTCTTCGTGGTAAACCGGAATATCCTTGTTTTCCTTAAAGCTAATTCCATAAAGGGTGTTTGCTAGGCCAAAAACACCATCAATAACTTCCTCCAGCTGGAAATATGGTTTTGTCATTTCCTCGGTAAAGTCAAATTTCTCGGCTTTAACTTTTTCGGAATAGTAACTGAAATCCCAACGTTGAAGTTCATCGTTTAAGCCATGCTTTTTAGCGTAAGCTGCTACTTCTGCCACCTCGTTTTTGGCAAACTTCATGGAACGTGCAAACAGGTCATCCAAAAACCCGTTTACTTTTTCCGGTGTTTTTGCCATACGCTCTTCCAAAACAAATTGAGCATGGTTTTCGTAACCCAGTAATTTTGCTTTTTCTAAACGAAGGTTGACTATTTTTGTAATAATTTCTTTGTTATCGTGCTTGTTGCCATGGTTGGCCCTGGTTGAAAAAGCCATATACATCTGCTTTCTTAGGTCCCTGTTGTCCGCATATTTCATAAACGGAACATAGCTGGGGAACTGCAACGTAAATATCCAGCCTTCTTTATCTTCGCTTTTGGCGACTTCGGCAGCTGCTGATTTAATGGCATCGGGCAATCCCGAAAGCTGTGCTTCATCGGTAATATGAAGTTTAAACTCGTTGGTTTCGGCCAATACGTTTTCTCCAAACTGTAAGGTCAATTTACTCAGTTCCGATGTTATTGCACGGTAGCGCTCTTTGTCTTCACCTTTTAGCAAAGCGCCTTTTCTTTCGAACCCTTTGTAAGAATCCTCTAATAGTTTTGTTTGTTCCTCGTTAAGGTTTATGTTTTTGCGAGAATCATACACGGCTTTTACTTTCCCAAACAACGTTTCGTTCAAAACAATGTCGTTTGAATATTCTGTCAACATGGGCGAAACTTCACGTGCAATGGCTTGAATCTCCTCATTGGTTTCAGCCGAGTTGATATTAAAAAATATGCTGGATACATCGTTTAATTGATTACCTGCATATTCCAGCGCTAAAATGGTATTCTCAAAAGTAGGCTCTTCTTTAGAGTTAACAATTTTGTTAATGTCCGCTTTGGCTTTTTCAATAGCATTTTTAAATGCCGGAAGATAATGGCTGGTTTGTATTTTATCGAACGGTGGTGTTTCGTGCACCGTATTAAAATCTTCTAATAATGGATTGGTGTTCATAGTACTTTTCTGATTACAACTGCCCATAAATATGGAAATGCAAAGTAAACAACTAAAAATTAATATTGGTTTCATATACTCTAATTTTCTTTTAATAGTCATATAGCCTGCCCCAAAGTATTGCGGGGGAACTCCCAAGAAAATTCAATCATTTTCCCTGTGTAAATTAAATGATTGAACTTGCATGCTCGTTTCATCATTTGATTGATTTAATTTTTTTGGTTGCGCAATTTAAAGGTGTTTTATTATACAATCAATGATAATTATTATCCTTATGCGATAAAAGCAATGAATAAAAATTGGCCATTTACGTAACATAGTTGCTTATTTAAAGTACAAAGAATCTAAAACCCGGAGTCATGGGACTTCCGGGCATTTTTTAATTCTTATAAGGTTTAATAAAATGAGATTATTGAGTTTTTGTATTGCATTTATTCTTGGTATGGGTATTGCTTCTTATGGTCAATATACTGATGTGTTGAATACGAGCAATAATCGGAAGATTGCACGTGCCGATAAAAAAATTAAAAAAGGGGATGCGGTTGTTGGTAAAAAGGAGAAGTACACCCGGCAAATTGAGGAAATAGAGACTGAAGGAAAAAGCCGAAAAGGAAAAATAAGACGGCTTGAAACCAAGGCTAATAAAATAGTAATGGGCTCCGCATCTTATTACAAAGAAGGATATGGAAAAAAGTACAGTGTCTACAAAAAATCCATTTCCAAAGGGATCAAACAAGGAAGCTTAAATTCAGATGTTGAAAGTCTGGTTGAAGTTGCTAAAGATGATTATAAAGAGGGACGAAAACTTAGAAGGAAATCGGCCAATCATTACGACCTAAATAAAGCAGCTTCTATGTTGATGGAAGCGAATGAGAAAGAAAATAAAGCTATCGCAGTTTTAGCGAAAGCAACAGGAAATATAGAGGAAATTACGAAGAAGGAGGATACCATGTCCGCAGAAATTCAAGATTCTGCATTGGTAGTGCCGGATACTGAAATGGCCATTATAGAAACTTTAGCTAATGTTGTTCAGGATTCATTGAAGGTTGATTCAATAAGTGTCAGCGAAATAGCCATGTCTGACACGGCAATGATTGCCGATGCCATTTCCGTTCAGGATTCAGCTTTAATAGTAAATGCTGATACTGTGGCGGTAACTCCAATAACAGCAGCACTAATCAGTCCGGTATTGGAAGCAGAAGTAAATAATGAGCCATTGGTTGAAGAGCCTGTTAAAGAGGGTATCGCAGACCTATATTTTTCGGTTCAATTTTTGGCTGAAAAACAACCAGTTCCAAAAGATAAATTACAATCCTTGTATGATGGCCCATTCGAAGTGGTCAAGCACGAAGCGGATGGTTGGGTCCGATATAGTTTCGGAAGATTTAAAACTCTGGAAGAAGCCAACACCATGAAAACAAGGTCTGGCGTTCAGGGCTATGTGGTGGCTTACTTGCACGAAGAGCGTATTTCTACCAGAACGGCGGCCGGAATGCTTTCGAATTAAAGAAACACTAAACACACACGTTATAATCATGAAAAAGACTTTTTTATTACTAGTTGTAGCATTATTGTCGCTGAATACTTTTGCACAGTCGGACATGGCTAAATTGTTAGAAGCGGGAGTTAAAGATGCCAATACATTGGCAAAACCTTATTTGGAACCATATGGAGAGATGCTGGGATCCAGCTTAAATAACGGCTGGTATAATTCGGCCAAACAACATAAATTATTGGGTTTTGATGTTACGATAACTGCCACCTATATTAAAGCGCCATCCAGTGCTACTACTTTTGATATTGGCAAATACAGCGACAAACTGGAAACTTATGAGCTTTCAGACCCTAACGTTTCCATTACGCCAACTGTAGCAGGGGAAATGGATGAAAGGCCGGTGTTGAAACCTCAAGGCCTTCCGGGCGGCACACCAGCGGATTTTACAATGCCCAATGGTACAGGTATGGATTATCTTCCTATTCCCATGGTTACTGCCGGAGTGGGGCTTCCGTTTGGTTTTGAGCTTAAAGGCAGGTTTACCCCGGAGGTAACAATCGGTGATGCGGGTAGTCTCGGTCTATGGGGAATAGGTATTCAAAAAGACCTTAAGGATTATATTCCCGCTGTTAAACACGTGCCTGTTTTAAACGTATCCGTTTTGGCAGCATACACCAGTTTTTCCAGTGAGATTGAAGTCGAAGAAGCAGCTTCCGATGGTAGGTTGGATATATCCGCTTCAGGTATTACGACCCGATTGATTGTTGGAGCTAATTTGCCTGTGGTGGCTTTCTATGGAGGGGTAGGATATGGAAAGTCAACAAGCAATTTTAATTTAATGGGAACTTATAATGTGGGGATCAGTCAGGAAACCGATCCAATCAAACTGGGATATGCCACCAACTCCTTCGACGCCAATGTGGGAATGAGAATCCGTTTGGGAGTAATCGCATTACATGCCGATTATACTTTGGGCGAGTACAGTGCAATCACTGCCGGATTAGGCATTAGTTTTAGATAAGCTGTTGCTATTTATCTTAAAATGCATTAATTTATTAATAGGTAAAGCCTGATGTAATGAATTTGTTTCGATACAAAATATGGGTTGTTTTTACGATTTTGTTGGGTAACCTGAATGCCCAGGTAAAGGTCCATGCAAATCGTAACGTGCTTTCCGAAAGTGACGTATCGAAAATGGTTAAAGCAGATTCGTACATCAACCAGGGTAATGAGATATTGTTTGCAAATTTTACTTTCCCTAAGGATAGTTTGTTTCAGCTGAAGCCCAATTATATAAAGCTTACCGAGAATCTCTACGCAGGTAAGCGAGTGAGCAGGTTACTGTTTGAAACCAAGGATTATTATAAGACGGGTTTTAAAGGTATGATCAATGTTTATCAGCCATATATAAATCAGTACCTGGTCAACGAAGGTAACCGGTTTTTCGCTGAGGTTCAGGCATTAAAAGATTCTGTGGCTTTCTATACCGATAATGCAGAAAAATTCAGAAGTAAAAGCAAGGTAATCGCTAACTTAAAAAAAGGCGGGGAGCAGATCCATAAGTCTAACCTCCATTATCAGCAGGCTGTACTGTTTTGCCAGGAAGCAATTGGTTTAATAGGAAAGGACACTTCTGCTCAAAAACAAGCACTTGTAAAAGAAACCGTTCAGAAAGTCACGGAAACTGTAGAGACGATTGAAGAAACTGTAATGCCAGAGAAGACGGAACCTGTTGTAGCCGTAAAAGTTAAAAAAGACCAGGAGGTAGTCGAACCCGGGATAAAACCAGAGGTTAAGCAAGCTACCATTGCTCCTGTAAAGAAAGCCGAGAAGACAGAAGAACCTAAGCTACAAACAAAAGCAAAACCCAAGGAGTTAGTTCAGCCTGAAATTGAGGTGTATTATACCGTACAAATTATGGCGGATAAAACACAGGTATCGCAATCCCGTATCAAGCAGGTTTATGCGGGTAAGTATGCAATTGTTGAAAATAAAGGCGACGGGTGGTATCGGTATAGCTTTGGTAAGTTCAGTACTTTAAGTGAAGCAAAAACGGCTCTTTCGCAATCTAATACCAAGGGTTATATCGTGGCTTACAAAGGTAAAGTTCGAATTTCGTTAAGTGAGGCAAGAGCGTGGTTTGCCGGCCAGGTACGATAACTATACATCTGCACAACTCAAAATAAACAACCATGAGAAAAGTATTAATATCGACGGTACTGCTAGTGAGCACGCTTCTTGTAAGGGGACAAAAAGAAGTGGTTAGTTTTCTGCAGTCACCTGAGGTTTCACATGAATTAGCCAAGGCGTACCTTACTCCAATGGGCGAAATGATGCATGGTAGCCTGCACACAGGGTGGTACCGAACAGCAAAAACACATCGTTTCTTAGGTTTTGATGTTTCATTGAGTATGTCAACAAGCACTACTCCCTCGGACAAAAGAGGTTATTATGTTGATCATATTCCGGAGTTGGATCAATATTATGCGGTAAAGGATGGAAGTTTTTCGATTGCTGCCAATATGGCGGGTGAAACAAATGATCATCCTGTAATACGAAGTAAGACAGATGGCCGGGAAATACAGTTGCCTAAAGGTGAAGGAGAAGATAAGATTTCACTTCCGGTATTGCTGGCCGGTATAGGTTTGCCTTATAATACCGAGCTTAGGATAAAACTGATGCCAAACTTGGATATGGGAAATATTGGTGGCGTATCGCAATATGGGATAGGTATAAAACACAGTATAAAAGAGTATATTCCCGTTTTGGAGAATGTTCCTGCTTTGTCTTTAGCAATTTTTGGTGCCTATTCCTCCATTATAAACGATGTTTCAGTTGAATATCCCACCGCGGAAAGTTCAGGCCAATTATTAGAAGGGACAATAAATGGTTATAGCGGTAGGTTGCTGATAGGGATAGATGTGCCTGTTTTTTCAGCGTACATGGGTGCGGGTTATGCTTCTTCAAGTGCAGATTATGCATTAAAGGGAAACTATTATGTTGGAGATCCTGCCTTGCAACAAGAAGAAGCCAATCCGCTGTATGTCAATTATAAATTTGGAAGGTTGGTTTTAGATTTTGGAGTGAAAGCAAAACTTGGAATGGTGGAACTATTTGCGGGTTATACCCCCGGAGATTATGGTGTGTTAAGCTTTGGGGCAGGTGTAGCCATAAAATAATGCCATTGGTTTAAAATATGGGAGCGAATATCGTTGGTCAAAGGAAAAGTTCCTTTGGTAAAATGCCGGGGATTCTAATAAAAGATCAGCGGGTAGGTAGACGTGGAATTGAGCAGAGCGACATCATTTTTGTGATATATCAATATTTTTGCATTTTTTTAAATCATCTTGTTACTTTTGGGGTACCCAAATAATAAACGTATTCTTGAATCAATGCGAAATGTAATTACTTCAACAAATAATACTAAGGACGTCAATTTAAGGGCTATTGATGAATACGTGGGGCGTCAGCATAACCTATATAAAAAAAACCTGATTAAAGGCATGTCCGAGAAGGTATATCGTTATGTCTCCCAGGCGGTACCTTTGTACTCCGATAAAATTATTTTAGCAGAGTCGTACCATCCCAGTAATTATTACAAACTTGAAAAGCCAGTTTTGGGTATAGTGGATGTGTCGCCCGTTAATTCTTCAGAAAACATAAATCAGTATCTATTTAATTTAAATGGTCATATACCTGAAGCTACCGTTTTTGTAGGATGCTATGCTATAGATGATTTACAAGAGCAAAAACATAAATCATTCATAAAGAGGAGTCTGCATTTTCAGCGTGTAAAAAAAAATAGGTTAATAAGTAAGGCTGAAGCCTTGGGCCGTTTGGTTTATGCCGGATTTTCCATTATTGATTTCAAAGAGATTGAAGGATTATTATACTTTATGACCATGAAAGTTAAAAATGCACCCGGCGCGCAGGAAGGTTGTAGTACAGGTTTTTTATTCCCGATGACCAGGATTGGTCAGGAAGGGAAAGAGCTTAAAGTCTTTAAGTTTCGGACCATGCACCCTTATTCACAGTATCTGCAAGATTATGTGGTACGCTTAAACGGATATAATTCAACAGGGAAGCCTGCCGGTGATTTCAGGTTGACCTCATGGGGCAGGTTTTTTCGAAAGTATTGGCTGGATGAACTACCACAACTGATCAACCTCTTTAAAGGAGAGCTTGCATTAGTGGGGGTGAGGCCGTTGAGTCATACCCGCTTTTCGGAACTTCCTAAGGAAGTTCAGGAATTAAGGGTGAAATTTAAACCGGGTTGCATCCCTCCATATGTGTCGCTCCTGATGCCCGATTCATCGGGAAATATTAAAGCCGAATGGATATACATGAACGAAAGACTTGAGAAAGGTTTCCGAACCGATATCAAATATTTCTTGTTGGCCATCCGGAATATCCTTGCCGGACGTATTACAAGCTCTTAATGGTCAGTGGACAATTGACAACGGTCAATAGTTTGCTTAATAAGTATTGACGCTCATGACTGCTGCCCATTGACCAATATACTATTCCCTATATGTGTTAAATGCATCAGCCTGCTGCGTTGGCATAATTAAAATATCGTTGATATTCACATGGGGAGGTCGGGTTACGGCAAATTCAATGGCCTCCGCTACGTCCATGGCCGATAGGGGTGTAACTCCTTTATAAACATCATGAGCCTTTTCTTTATCGCCATCAAACCTGACCAACGAAAATTCTGTGTTTACCATGCCTGGCGAAATAGATGTAACCCTTATGTTATGTTTCAACAGGTCAACACGCATTCCTTTTGTGATGGCATTAACCGCATGTTTTGAAGCGCAGTATATGCTTCCGCCCTCATAAACGTTTATGCCTGCTATGGAAGATATGTTAACTATATGCCCATGTTGTTTTTCTACCATCCATTTTATAACCTCCTTCGAAAGAAATAACAATCCCTTTACATTGGTGTCTATCATCTGTGCCCATTTATCCCAGGCATCTTCATATATTTTCTCTGTTCCGGCTGCTAAACCTGCATTGTTGACCAAAATACTTATGTTTTTCCATTTGTCCGGCATGGAGTTTAATGCCTGCATGGTTTCCCCTTCGTTCCTAATGTCAAAGCAAAGCGCCAGGACTGCTATGTTGAATTCGGCTTCAAGCTCCTTCTTTAACCGATTTAGTCTTTCGGCTCTACGACCGGTAATAACAGTATTGTACCCTTGTTGGGCAAGAATTCTTGTTGTGGCTTCTCCTATTCCGGATGTAGCTCCGGTTATGCATGCAATTCTTTTCATTTATTTAATGTTTAGTAAAACCGTGGTGGACAGCCTAAAATTCCAACTCCGAATTTCTTTGAGGACAGCCTGCCCTTATAGGGACCTGATTATTCGTTCCCTGCTTGCGGCTGGCAGGTGACCAAACAGGCTCATTCGTGTTTTGATTATTAATTTATCAGACTGCGTGTCATTTTTATAAAAAAAATCATCCGTCAAAATGAATATGTTCACTTTTGTACTTAGGTATTTTTTTTATACTTTCAAAAAGTCAATATTCACAAGCGATTTTGGATACCATACCTTAAAAGTTGTGAGGATTTGAAATTATTTTGTAAAGTTATAGATCTGTATACACAGCACCAAAAAAAGATATCATGAATACTAGTGACTCAAATGTTCAAAGTTCAGAAAATTTAGGTTTAACGCAATCGGAGCTTGAATTAATTTCAGAAATTTTAAAGCGGGATCCCAATAAAATAGAATTAGATATTTTTTCTCGCCTTTGGACAGAGCATGCATCTTACAAAAACTCATTGAAATGGTTGGGTAAGTTGCCAAAATCCGGGGAAAAAGTAATCGTGGAAGCAGGGGACGAATCGGCAGGCGCCATTGATATTGGCGACGGTTATGTTTGTGTATTTAAAATAGAATCGCATAATCACCCTTGCTCCATTCAACCGCGTCTGGGCGCTTTGACGGGTTTAAGGATTGTAAATCGCGATGTTTTTTCTATGGGTGCCAAACCGATAGCATTTCTGGATTCTTTGCGTTTTGGTGATGCGGAAAGAGATACTGCCCGATGGCTCTTTTCGGAGGTTGTAAAAGGAATCAAGGATTTCGAGGAAAGTATGAAAGTGCCGGTAATTGGGGGCGAAGTTAGCTTTGATGCGGGTTTCAATTCAAATCCAATCGTTAACAATATGACGGTTGGGATAGCCAAAAAAGAGGATTTGATTTCAGGTGTTGCCAAAAAAGAGGGGCAAATTATATTGTTGTTAGGATCTCTTACAGGTAAAGATGGGGTAGATAACGATGCGTTTTCTGCCGATTTTATTTCCGATAACGGATCCTCTAGTTTTACCATTGAGCAAATGATGGACTCGACCATAGAACGTAGCCTGTTAGAAGCGGTAAAAGTACTAAATAAGGAGAAGTTAATAATCGGAATTCAGACTATAGGAGCTGGAGGATTAGTGGGAGCTGCCACCGAAATGGCAGCGCGGGGAGATTCTGGTATCGAGTTATATAGCGACAAGGTCCCGACCCGTGACAATGATATGACAGTTCGTGAAGTGTTACTTTCCGAAACCTGGGGTAGGATGTTGGTTTGCGTTGATAAGGAAAATTTGGCCAGGGCAGCAGAGTTATTACAACCAATGCAATTGGCATTTGCGCAGGTGGGCGTTGTTGTAAAGGGAGATATACTTCATTGTAAGAATGGTGATGAAACAATTGCAGAGGTTCCGGTTTCGTATGTGGGGCTGGGCGGTAATGCGCCTATTTACGAAAGAGAGGTGCAAGAACCTGGCGAGAACAAAATAAAAGAATTGAAATTAGATGATATTCCGGAACCCGATCATTATCAGAAGGTAGTTCAGAAATTGATGACCAACTTAAATCTTGTTTCCAAAGAATACCTTACCGAAACATTTGATCAGTCGTTACAACAAGATTCATTGAGTAACAAATATCCTTCGGATGCTTCATTTGTGAGTATTGAAGAAGCGGGTAAAACATTGGCTTTAACCGTGGATTGTAACTCGAATTATGTGGAGGCCGATCCTTATGTGGGTGCTCAGATTGCGGTGGCCGAAGCGGCACGAAATATAATATGCGGAGGTGGGATTCCATTGGCAGTGACCGATTGTTTGAATTTCGGTAACCCATATGACCCGGAAGTGTTTTGGCAGTTTACCAGATCGGTTGAAGGACTGTCCTTGGCATGTAAAAAGTTTAATACACCTGTTGTCAGCGGTAATGTAAGTTTCTATAACCAACGTTCGGTAGAGGGACGTTTAACACCTATCACGCCTTGCCCAGTTGTGGGTATGGTGGGAACAGTGGAATCGATAGATCACCATACCGTATTGTCATATAAGCGTAAGGGAGATATGATCTTCCTGATAGGTAAGTCCAGAGACGATATTAATGCTTCGGAATACCTAAATTTCTACCACAGGCAAAAAAGCCATGCCGCGCCTTACTTCGATATCGAAGAAGAATTGGAAGTTCAGGAATTGGTGAAGCAAGTGATCCGGAAAGAATTGGTTCGCTCAGTTCATGATGTTTCTTCGGGTGGTTTGTTCTTCAATATGTTGGAATCTGCAATGCCAATGAATTTTGGTTTCGATATCACAACAGATGCCGAGGTCCGAAAAGATGCCTTTTTGTTTGGCGAAGCTCAGAGTAGAATCGTCGTAACTGTAGCAGCTGAAAGACAGGATGACTTTGTTGATTTTATGTTGGACACAGGAGCCGTGTTCTCTGCTTTGGGACATGTTACCAAAGGTGAAATCCGTATCGACGATGAATCATTCGGTTATATTGGGGATTACCAAAAAAAGTTCGCTGGCTACTTAAAGACATGGATGGATGGTGAAAATGAATAATAACCTAATGAAAACCATTCTTCTTTTGGGGCTTCTAAGTGGTGTTCTTGGGTCGGAATGTCTGGCGCAAGATGTTGCATCTTTGGTTAAGGCCGGTGACTTGATGCCTGCCTTTAATTTAAAGTCCGCGGACGAAAACATAAGTTCATCAGACTTAAAAGGAAAGGTCGTACTCATCAACTTTTTTGCTACCTGGTGCCCGCCATGTATAAAGGAACTACCATATGTTAAAAAAGAAATTGCGGACAAGTATAAGAATCGTAAGGACTTTAAATTGTTAGTTGTTGGTCGCGAACATACCCAGGCCGAAATGGATAAGTTTAAAGCGGAGAAGTTTGACTTACCTTTTTATCCCGATAAGGATAGGGCCATGTACGGTAAGTTCGCAATGAATACGATACCCCGAAATTATGTGATCGATAAATCGGGCAAGATCATTTATGCTTCCACAGGTTTTTCTATCGAAGAGTTTGAAAAGATGCTCGACCTATTAAAAAGGGAATTGCAAAACAGCAATAAATAGCTTTTTAGAACAATTCAAAACGATCTGGCTTGGCTATCGCAACGCAATAACAGTTGCACAATATTTCTGTTTCATTTGCTAAAAACTGCTGAACAATTGCCGATAATTTAATATCTATTGTATTTTTGCGGGCTAATTAGTTTTTTAATCGTACCGTTTGTCGGATAACGAAGTACCTGTTTATCAAATTAGTCATCCGATAAATGTTGCATGAATCCACTATCCAATGACGGTTAAGCCATATAAATCCTCCGAAGAAGGTAAGAAAACCCAAATCAAAAGCATGTTTGATAATATCGCGCCCAAATATGATTTTTTAAATCATTTTTTGTCCATGGGCATCGATAAAATTTGGAGACGCAGAGCGATAAACCTGCTTAAAGGAATAGAGTCGCCTGAGATTTTGGATATCGCTACAGGTACGGGTGATTTGGCTATTGCTTCTATGCGTTTAAAACCTCAACGTGTTGTAGGACTTGATTTATCTCCTGAAATGTTAAAAGTAGGTCAGGAAAAGATCAAGAATAAAAACCTGGATCATATTATTTCCATGGTGGAAGGTGATTCGGAAAATCTTCCGTTTACAGATGGAGAATTTGATGCGGCCATGGTGGCTTTTGGAGTGCGTAACTTCGAAAACCTGCAAAAAGGGTTGTGCGAAATCAATAGAGTACTGAAGAGTGGAGGTAAGTTTATGGTATTAGAATTTTCAAATCCAACAGCTTTCCCATTTAAGCAGATTTATAAGTTTTACTCAACAAGAATATTGCCTTGGTGGGGAGGTCTTTTGTCAAAGGATAAAGCGGCATATACGTATTTGCCCGAATCGGTAGCTGCATTTCCCGAAGGGCAATCGTTTGTTGCCGAATTGGAGAAGGCCGGTTTTAAAAGTGAAAGGGTGTGGAAGCAGACCTTTGGTGTGGCTACCATTTATTTTGCCAGTAAGTAATACCTGTATTTTTATAAACGGTATAATGCTGCAGAAAAAAGCAATAAAGCGTAAAAAAAATAGTTATTGAAGTAAGGTGGTCAAGCCTTATAATATTAGTAGGAGGATAAATTAATCTTTTATGATACTTGGATTGAAGCAGTTTTTTGTGTTATTCGTTCTGTTGTGTTTGATCGGGGAAGTAAATGCACAAAACGATAAGAATAAAAATGTGCCTAACCTTAAGGGTTTTGACGAAAAACCGATTCATTTTGGTTTCTTGATCGGAATCAACACCATGAATTTTAATATTCAACACTCTGGTGCTTCAACTCCGGAAAATGGAAATAATCCACGGTATGTAGAACTCCTGTCGTTGCAACCGGGAATAAACCTGGGTATCATAACCAGCTTAAGGTTAAAGAAAAACCTGAATTTACGAGTGTTGCCCGGCATTTCTTTCGGGCAGCGAGACCTGAGCTATATCGACTCCGAAGGGATGCAGGAGGATGAAGCCATTAAAATAAAATCTACCTTTCTCGAAATGCCCATTATGCTTAAATATGGAGCCGATCGAAACCATAATTTTAAGCCTTACTTGATTGCCGGTGTTAACCCGCGTTACGATTTAGCCAAGAAAAAGCAAAATGGCCTTCTGTTAAATGCGTTGGATTTTTATTATGAGTTTGGCGCCGGTTTCGATTCTTACCTGAATTATTTCCGATTATCTACAGAACTGAAAATTTCGATAGGTATGCGGGATATACTCAATCATGATGGCACAGGTGAATTGTTGGATTTACCATACACACAGGCCATTGACAAATTAACTTCGCGCATTTTTGTGCTGAGTTTTTATTTTGAGTAATCATTAAGTCAGTGGTGCATAATTAGTTGAATGCTTCATTTTTTGACTTTTACGTGGTTTCTGTTGGTTTAATAACCGATGGTTTGCCGTCTGCTGATCGCTTAGTTAAATGGGTAATTTTTAGTTTAACCAGATAATTTTCACATTATAAAATCCATTGTAAAAGTAATTGCCTCGCAAAATGATAATTAATTATCTTTGCGCAGCTATTAAAAAAGGGATGAAGAAAGACATTGCATTAAGGCTTACGCCAAAAGAAGCTTCCAGCGAGAAATATTATAAAGATATTGTGGCAAAAAAGATGAAGGTGCATCCGGATAAGATTACCGCCATCCGCGTGCGCAAAAGGTCAATAGATGCACGACAGCGTCAGGTGATGGTCCAGCTTCACCTGGAAGCCTATGCCAATGCACCTGTACCGGAAAAGGAGTGGGTCACTTTTGAATATCAAAATGTAGCCAATAAGCCAGAGGTGGTTGTTGTCGGTGCCGGTCCCGGTGGATTGTTTGCTGCATTACGGCTCATTGAGTTAGGTTTCAAACCTATTGTTCTGGAAAGAGGAAAAGATGTCAGCGAACGAAAGAGAGATTTAGCGCTATTAAACAGAAATAACCCCGTAAACCCGGATTCCAATTATGCGTTTGGAGAAGGTGGAGCAGGAACGTTTTCTGATGGTAAATTATATACGCGAAGCACAAAAAGGGGGGATTTTAACAAAATACTCAACGTGCTTCATTTCCATGGGGCACAGGATGAAATCTTAATCGATGCGCATCCGCATATCGGAACAGACCGTTTGGCCGGGGTGATCAAAAAAATGCGCGAATCTATCATCGCTGCTGGTGGTGAAGTGCTGTTTAATGCCACGGTTAACGATATTGTTATAGAGGACTTATCGGCCAGAGGTGTCGTTTTAAAAGACCACACCACTATTAAAGCTGAAGCGGTAGTGCTGGCTACCGGTCACTCTGCCCGTGATGTTTATTCCATGTTAAATGCCAAAGCCATCGAATTAGAAGCGAAGACCTGGGCCATGGGAGTGCGCGTGGAACACCCACAGGAGTTGATTGACCAAATTCAGTATCATTCGCCGGAAGGAAGAGGTGAGTATCTTCCTGCAGCTTCCTACAACTTTTCCTGCCAGGTCCAGGACAGAGGGGTTTATTCTTTTTGTATGTGCCCGGGCGGATTTATCGTGCCGGCCATGACAGGTGAAAACGAAATGGTGGTCAACGGTATGTCTCCCTCAAAACGAAACTCACCATATGCCAATTCGGGCATGGTAGTTGAGATACGACCCGAAGATATACCGGAGGAGTTTAAAAAACACGGGGTTCTGGCCGGATTGGAATATCAAAAAGAAGTGGAACGCCTATGTTATATCAATGGAGGCAAAAACCTGATAGCACCCGCACAGCGATTAACTGATTTTGTTGATTCCAGGTTGTCCTTCGATCTGCCGCCGACTTCATATGTGCCGGGCACAATAGCCTCACCATTACATTTTGTGTTACCGGATGGGATAAGCCATAGATTACAGGAAGGGTTTGTGCAATTTGGTAAATGGGCCAAAGGATTCCTGGATGAGGAAGCCATTATTTTAGGAACTGAGTCACGAACATCATCTCCGGTTCGTATCCCCCGCGATCCAATGACGCTGCAGCATGTGCAAATTAAAGGGCTTTTCCCTTGTGGAGAAGGTGCCGGGTATGCAGGAGGAATCGCTTCTTCGGCTATCGACGGCGAAAAATGTGCCGATGCGGTGGCGAGGATGATAGGTGAATAGTCACCAGTGCAAAAGTCTATAGCCCCGTGCTGATAATATTGAGTTTAACCCATATTGTGCAACGGGTTATATATCAGAGGTATGTAATGGACATTAAATACCATAAAACAAGGGATTGCAGAAACGAGGCATAACTTGTCCCAATTACTTTCGGGAGCACCGCTCTGGTGCGTTGAAGCGAGTTAGTGAAATGGCTTGTTTTGAAGTGGTTTAATTGCGTAACAGGATTTCTAATGCATATGGCGGGTTATACACCAATATGATGATTTTCTTTGTCAAAGTTTAATGCTATTGCCAATGCACTATTGACTGATGAACACATTATCTTCTTCTAAACTCCGAAAGAATAATCCCCGTAGCCGTCGAAACATTCAAGGATTCGGATTGGTCCTTGTTTTTCGAAAAGGAAGGAATAAGTAATTTTTTGCTGACTAACGATTCTATAGCGGAAGAAATTCCTTTTCCTTCGTTACCCATAACGATAATTCCGTTTTCAGATAAATTTTGTTGGTAAATATTCTCGCCATCTAAAAAGGTACCATATACAGGTATATGGTTTTTAAGCTGTTTTTCTAAAAATTCTTCCAGGTTGGTATAGTAAACCTGAACGCGGGCAACAGCTCCCATTGTAGCTTGCACTACCTTTGGATTATAGGCATCTGCGGTATTCTGCGAGCAAACTATGTTTTCAATGCCAAACCAGTCGGCCAAACGTATAATGGTTCCCAGGTTTCCCGGGTCCTGTATGTCATCCAAAGCAATTGTCAGTTTATCCTTCCAGGTATAGCTGTTTATTTCGGTTTGAGGTATCTTGCAAATGGCAATAATCGGTGGAGGGGTTTTGAGCTGCGTAATCTTTTTAAGATATTGTTCTGTTGTTTCGGTACAATTTATTTCTGGTGGCAATTGTGTTATACCTGTCCAACCTTCTCGCACAAATAGTTCGAAAACTTGAACTTGCCCTTGGATTAGATCCATTACCAGTTTTTCTCCTTCGGCGATAAACAGTTGATTTATATCCCTGTATTTTTTTTTATTTAGGGAATTGACGAGTTTAATTTTGTTTTGACTGATCATTTTTTTAATATAGTTGGGTGCAAATTTACTTTATTCCAATGTAATTAGATACTTTTGCGTAAAAATCACCCAAACGGATCAAATTTTGCTAGATTAGTCTACAGGTAAAATTACTTTTATACGAAAGCTTATAAACGAATTGAAGCAGTTATTATACTATATAATCCTTTTATTGGCAATATTTGCAGCTTCGTGTAGTTCTGTAAAAAACGTTCCCGGAAACGAGTATCTGCTTAAAAAAGTTGTAATCAAGAATAATCCGCGGGATATTTCCAAGGAAAGGTTTATGCCTTTTGTAAAACAGCGCGGGAATGTAAGGATTTTTGGCACATTGAAATTTCATTTGGGCTTGTATAATTTGGCGGGAAAAGATACCGCTAAAAAAATCAATAAATGGTTACGCCGAATTGGGGAAGCGCCTGTTTTGTACGATGGGCTGCTGGCAAGCCAAACCGCTGATCAACTTGGGGTTTTCCTGAAAAATAAAGGCTATTTTCATGCTAAAGTACGAGATAGTTTGGTGTATGCGTCTAAAAAAAAGGTAAAGGTAATATATGATATTGATAAGGGTAGGCAATTTAAGCTAGGCAATATAGCTTTTAAGGCAGAAGATACAATAATAGGCAAGCTGGTTTTGGAAGAAAAGAAACGTAGCCTGCTTAAAAAAGGCAAGCCTTTTGAAGTGGCGTTACACGATGCCGAAAGGGAACGAATTACCCGCAGTCTCAGAAACAAAGGCTATTACAATTTCTCCAAGGAGTTTATTTATTTTAAGGCCGATAGTACTTTGGGATCGTTTATGGTCAACGACTCGGTGATTGTGAAAAATGCCAGAAAAGAACTGGGCAGAGATAAGGATACTACCTTTGTGCACCCAACATTTCGTATCAAAAACGTGTATTACAGGATGGGATACGATACCCATAAGGCACTGGCCCAAAAGGATGCCTATTTCTCTAAATTCGATACTTTGTTGATTAACGATTGTTATTTTTTATATATCGATAAAGTTAAGGTAGATCCTAATGTCCTGTATAATTCCACCTATATAGAACCCGGACAATTGTTCAGTGCCGAATTGGTGGACCGAACCCAAACATTGCTATCCAGCTTAAAGCTTTATCGTTTTGTCAATATCCGGTTCGAAAGGGCAACCGCACCCGACACCGCCCGAACTGACGATAAATGGCTCGATTGTTATATTCAACTGGTGCCTGCCAAGTACCAGTCGTATTCCATCGATATAGAGGGAATAAACTCGTCCGGTAACCTGGGGGCCGGAGGAAACCTGAAATACCAGCATAAAAACCTGTTTAGGGGAGCCGAGGAATTCAGCTTTAGTTTCGGGGCTTCCATTCAAAACCAGTTTGATAGACAGGAGGATCCATTCAGTACACTGGAAATAGGCGGCGAAACCAAGATTGTTTTTCCAAAATTTTGGATGCCATTTAAAATCCAACGGTTCCGTAAAAGATATAATCCTAAAACATCATTGTCGGTAGCGTACAATCATCAACGCCGCCCCGACTATACCAGGACGATTGCTACGGGGAAAATAAGTTATCTTTGGAAGTCGAACAAGAATACCGCACATACACTGGCACCTTTGAGTATTAATTATATAGGTATACCTGCTGTAAATGCAGAGTTCGATTCTATAATCAGCAATACCTATTTAAAATATTCATATGAGAATCACTTAATATCCAGTACTTCTTATTCTTTGGTTTATAATGAGCAAAAGGTAAATACGCGCACTGATTTTTGGTATATTAACTGGAATATTGAAGAAGCGGGAAATATTCTTAATCTCGTATCAAATGCCTTGGATACCCAAGTACAGGATGAGGACGGTGATTATTTTGAGGTGCTGGGAGTAAGGTATGCGCAGTATCTTCAAAGCGACATTGATATCCGTTACCATCACTATATGAACCGGATTAACAGTATGGCATACCGGTTTTATTTGGGCGTGGGTTATCCTTATGGTAATTTAAATGTATTACCTTTTGAAAAAAGATACTTCTCCGGAGGTGCCAACAGTATTCGTGCCTGGCCTGTGCGCGGATTAGGGCCTGGTTCTTATGATTCAGAGGATGCTAATTACTACAACCAAACAGGGGATATCAAGCTCGAGATGAATGCTGAATATCGCTTTAATTTATTTTGGATGCTGGAAGGTGCATTCTTTTTGGATATCGGGAATATTTATACCATCCGAAAGGACATTAGTCCCGAAGGAGGATTGTTTACGTTTAAAAATTTTGGTGAGAAACTGGCCGTTGGTACAGGGTTAGGTTTGCGCTTCGATTTAAAATACTTTATTTTCAGGGTGGATATGGGGGTTAAGTTACGTGATCCGGTTGAGTCTAGTGGAAAAAGATGGCTTGTGGGTACCAGGCCGTATTCCTGGGATGATGCTGCTTTTAATTTTGCTATCGGATATCCGTTCTAATTTAAGCAAGCCAATGCAAAATTGGGTTTTGGCTTGTCAAAGCTCATTTATAGTTGAAAAACCTAACAATTATCATTTTTAATGCAATCCAACAAGGTTTTACGAGTAAAAGTTCGTTTTATTTTGTACTTTTGCGCAATAAATTTGAAATAGTATATTTTATATAAATTTCTGCCTGTTAACTATGGCAGGAAGGTCTCTAAATTTTAAATAATAGACATAATGAAACAAAGAGTTTTGGATGTTGTAAAGCCAGGTGTTGTAACTGGTGATGACGTAAGCAAATTATTCAAAGTTGCTAAAGAGAATGGGTTTGCGCTACCTGCGGTAAACGTTGTTGGTACTGATTCTATCAACGGGGTCTTAGAAGCTGCAAAAGTTGTAAATTCTCCTGTAATCATCCAGTTGTCAAACGGAGGTGCTGCATTTTATGCAGGCAAGGGTATTGGTCTTGAAGGACAACAAGGACAAATTTTGGGAGCTGTATCAGCTGCTAAGCACGTTCATATGGTTGCCGAGGCTTATGGTGTACCTGTTGTTCTGCACACAGACCATGCGGCTAAAAAATTACTTCCTTGGATCGACGGTCTTTTAGATGCTGGCGAAAAGCATTTCGAAGAAACTGGAAAGCCTCTTTTTAGCTCCCATATGCTTGACCTTTCTGAAGAGCCTCTAGAAGAAAACCTGGAGCTTTGTAAGCAATATTTCGAAAGAATGAACAAAATCGGTATGACTATCGAGATTGAGTTAGGTATCACCGGTGGAGAGGAAGACGGTGTTGATAACTCTGAGGTGGATAATGCGCTACTTTATACTCAGCCAGAAGAAGTGAACCAAGCATATGAGGTATTAAGCCAGGTTGGCTCTAACTTCACCATTGCAGCCTCTTTTGGTAACGTGCATGGTGTGTATAAGCCAGGAAACGTTGTGCTGACTCCAAAAATACTTGATAACTCTCAAAAATTCATCGAAAAGAAGCACGGTTTAGCTACGAACCCGGTAAACTTCGTTTTCCACGGTGGATCAGGTTCTTCTTTGGAGGAAATCCGTGAGGCTATCGGTTATGGTGTTATCAAAATGAACATCGATACGGATACGCAGTGGGCTACTTGGGACGGTATTCGTAAGTTCGAAGCTCAGAACCACGATTACTTGCAAAGTCAAATCGGTAACCCGGAAGGTGACGATAAGCCTAACAAGAAATATTACGACCCGCGTAAATGGTTGCGCGAAGGGCAGGTTTCTTTGATTGAAAGATTAAAAGTTGCATTCAACGACCTTAACTGCGTTGATGTACTTTAAGTATATAAGCCTTATTTAGGTCAAAAGCCCTCATCATTTCGGTGGGGGCTTTGTTTTTATATACTTTTTTAGTTTTTTTATGCCCTTATTAAAAAAAACGGATTGATTAAGGATTGTATATTTAAACGGAGTGGACTCTTTCATTCCGGTTTAGTCTATTTACGCAGCTTGCAGGCTGCCAGGTCATGTCCATTATCTAAAAGTCAAAAATAATGACTCAAAAAAGAGATAGCTTTAGCAACAAGTTTGGTGTAATTGCAGCGGCAGCAGGTTCTGCCATAGGATTGGGGAATATATGGCGTTTCCCTTATGTGTTAGGTGAGAATGGAGGGGGAGCTTTTCTTTTAATCTATCTGTTTTTTATTATAGCTATTGGAGTTCCGGTTATGCTTTCGGAGCTTTTAATTGGACGAAAGGCGCAGCGCAGTGTGTTCGGAGCGTTTAAGGTTTTGGCGCCCAAACTTAAGTTCTTTAAAGTGGTGGGTGTAATGGGGGTTTCCGCAGCTTTTCTAATTCTATCATTTTATGCAGTTGTGGCCGGCTGGACGGTTGAATATACTATCTTGGCTGCAGCTAACCAGCTGGTGGATAAAACCCCGGAGCAACTGACAGATATGTTCTCGGATTTTTCAAGCTCTGTTGGGCGACCCATTTTGTACTTGGTGGTATTTATGGCCATGACAGCCGGTATTGTTATTGGGGGTGTAAAAAACGGGATTGAAAAATATACAAAGGTACTGATGCCGATTTTATTTGTGATTATTCTGGTGCTCTGCGTTAATGCGGTTCTGTTGGATGGGGCAGTCGAGGGCTTATCTTTCCTCTTTCAGCCGGATTTTTCAAAAATCAATGGCAATGTGGTACTTGAAGCCCTTGGACAGGCATTCTTTTCGTTAAGTATAGGTATGGGTATTATAGCCACTTATGGTTCATATATCCAAAAGAAAGAGAATCTATTAAATACCGCAATTTCTGTTTCTATTGCGGATACACTGATTGCTGTGTTGGCAGGCGTCGCCATTTTTCCTGCCGTATTTGCTTTCGGCATCGAACCCGATGCAGGACCGGGATTGGTATTTGTGACATTGCCAAATATCTTTAACCAAATGTTCGGAGGTTACGTTTTTGCCGTCGCGTTTTTTATCTTGTTGCTGATTGCCGCTTTAACTTCATCGGTTTCTTTGTTAGAAGTTGTTGTGGCATATATTACCGAAGAAATCCATTTAAATAGAAAAAAAGCAACGTGGCTTGCAGCTGCATTGGTAACTGGCTTAGGTGTGTTTTGTGTAATATACCCTGTTTTATTTGATTCCTTCGATTATGTTACTTCCAATTTCATGTTGCCAATTAGTGGAATACTAATTTCAGTATTTGTAGGATGGATTATTGGCAAGCAACAAACAAAAGAAGAGCTGGAAGAACATGGGGGTAAGGTGAAAGTGATAGGTGTATTAATAGTTATATTAAAAATATTTGCGCCCATAGCCATTGCATTGGTTTTTATGAAAAACCTAGGGCTTCTGGATTTATTCAATCGCTAATTTCTTATTTACCTGTTTAAAAAAATTATGGACAATCGGGACAGCTTTAGTGGTAAGTTCGGTGTAATAGCAGCAGCTGCAGGCTCTGCTGTAGGCTTGGGAAATATCTGGCGTTTTCCCTATGTTTTGGGTGAAAACGGTGGTGGGGCATTCTTTCTGATTTACCTGTTTTTTATTGTAGCTATAGGCATACCTGTAATGTTGTCCGAGTTAATCATTGGTCGTCGGTCGCAAAAAAGCATTTTTGGGGCTTTGAAAGTCTTAAGTCCCAATGTGAGATTTTTTCGGATCGTGGGTGTAATGGGCGTGGCAGCGGCCTTTCTAATTCTCTCTTTTTACTCGGTTGTGGCCGGCTGGACAGTTGAGTATACTGTTTTGGCATTTGGAAATCAACTAGCCGATAAAACTCCCGGTCAGCTTTCTGCTTTGTTCCAGGGCTTTTCAACTTCGCTGTGGCGCCCTGTTTTTTACCTGGTGGTGTTTATGTTGTTAACCGCAGGTATTGTTATGGGAGGTGTTAAAAAAGGAATAGAAAGATATGCTAAAATATTAATGCCTGTCTTGCTTTTGATCATCGTAATTCTATGCATAAAATCCTCTTCGCTCAAAGGAGCCGGGGATGGGTTAGCGTTTCTCTTTCAACCCGATTTTACTAAGATAACAGGTAATGTGGTTTTGGAGGCATTAGGCCAGGCTTTCTTTTCTCTAAGTATTGGAATGGGCGCTATAGCAACCTATGGAAGTTACGTGCAGAAGAAAGAGAACTTGCTTCATACCGCGGTATCGGTATCATTGGTAGATACTTTGATTGCCGTTTTGGCAGGTGTCGCTATTTTTCCCGCAGTCTTTGCGTTTGGCATTCAGCCCGACGCGGGCCCGGGATTAGTATTTGTTACCTTGCCCAATATTTTTAATCAAATGGCTGGCGGGTATTTTTTCTCAGCAGCCTTTTTTGTGCTGTTGTTGATTGCAGCCCTTACTTCATCCGTTTCCTTACTCGAAGTTGTAGTGGCTTATTTTACCGATGAACTGAGGTTGTCCCGAAAACCGGCGACTATTCTGGGCGCTTTCTTAATGATAATCCTGGGGGTTTTCTGCGTGATCTATCCCAAATTGTTCAATGCTTTTGAGTGGACCTCCTCGAATCTTCTCTTACCGCTTGGGGGAATATTAATATCCATATTTATAGGATGGTTCTTAGGGAAAGATCAAGTGAAGGAAGAGCTTGAGGCGCATGGCGGAAAAGTAGCAGTGTTGAATGTATTTATGATTATTGTTAAAGTGTTGGCTCCTGTTGCTGTCGCTTTGGTGTTTATGAACAATCTTGGATTGTTAAGGTGATATTGGGCAACTTATCATTCATGGCGCTGAAATACAGTGCTTTACTATTGGTATAAATAATATTATTGAATAAATATTTTTCTTTTGCTAAGAAAAACGTTAAATTGATCTATCGAACTTAACGTTTATTCTTATGTGGGAGGGCTTCTTTTTATATACTCGTAGCGAACAAAGGGGCATCATTGTCCTGCTCTCCTTAATTCTGATCGTTCTTATCATACGTTTTACGATGCCATATTGGGCCTGGTATTTTGTTTCCAAGGAATTTGATAAAGATTTTGTGGAACAGGTAAAGGCACTAAATAATGAACTAGTGGCCGGTAAGTATGCCGAAAAATCAGATTCGCTTTTCCTGTTTAACCCTAATTTGGTATCTACGGAAGAATTGTTGGCGCTGGGTTTAAGCAGTTACCAAAGCAAATCGTTAATTGGTTTTAGGAATAAAGTGGGAAATTTCACAAGTAAGAACGACTTATTGAAAGTTTACGGGATGGATTCCTCCACTTATTTCAAGTTATGGGAATTTATATTATTACCCGATGAGGTAGAAATTGTTCGGAATGATGCGGTTGAAAAGGAGCGGGTAGACGCATCGGAAAAAATGGCATGGATCAATTTCAACAATCAAGATGAGATTTTTTGGGAAAGGATGATTGACTCTGATATAATCAGGAAAGAAATTCTCGATCATCTGCAAAACAATAGAATCACAAAATCCCTTCCATTGGATAAAGTCGAAAAGTATCCCGAAGAATACCTGTTGCGCTGGTTGAAAAAAAATAGTGAGCCAACGCCGGTGACAACCTTGGAGTCAGAGGAGCATGTAAAATTGTACATCGAGCTAAATTCGGCCGACACAACCCGGTTGAAACTGATGAGGGGAATAGGAAGCAAGTTATCGGCACGAATTGTTAATTTCCGTAATTCACTGGGAGGGTTTTATCAAAAGTCGCAATTAAATGATGTATATGGAATTTCAGATGAGCTGTATTGTAGCTTAAAGGAAAATGTTTCTGTGGATACCGGATTGATAAAGAAAATAAATCCTCACGGGCTAAAAGTAGAGGAAATTAGTAAGCACGGTTATTTCAGCTATCAACAGGCAAAAGATCTGAAGAATTTATATCGTAAAAAGAAACTGCCCAATGAAGAAGATATTCTAAAACTTAAATCGATCAATCAAAAAGATTGGGAAAGGATAAAACATTACCTGGTATGGAAAAAATAGAGCCTAAGGGTGCTGTCCTTTTTTTTTTCTTGTCAAGCTACTAGCAATCGGATTGTAATACGCTGTGTACGATTATGTCTAATGACTGCAGAAAGCTGATTGCAAACTGTGGACTTATTTTGGGTGACATACAAAAATATTATCCAATTATTTGCTGCAATGAATAAACTTTAGTTTCTTTGTACCCGCAAATAATTGAGGTATTGCCAAAAAAGTCTTTGGAATCGATTGATTGTTTGAGGGTTAGTAAATGAATTTGTACGCAAGTAAAAAATAAAAGGAGAAAATTATGATTGTTATTCCAATTAAAGAAGGTGAGAATATCGAGAGAGCATTGAAGAAATTCAAAAGAAAATTCGAAAAGACCGGTGCTATGCGCGAGTTGCGTTCGCGTCAGGCTTTTACAAAACCTTCAGTTGAGAGAAGAGAGGAAGTGAAAAAAGCAATTTACGTTCAGCAATTGCAACAAAACGAGGAATAGTAAAATAATTAGGTCATTTTACGGTAATTTTTGTATATTCGTTTTAACGGTAAAGTTAGATGTGACCTTGGATGATTTCAATTCAATCGTTTTTAAAATATTTAGAGTTCGAGAAGCGCAGTTCGCAGTATACGCTTAAGTCTTATCGCTGCGATCTCGAACAGTTTTTGTCTTTCTGCAAAGATAATAACAGGCACGAATTAAGTGGGATATCTACTAAGTTCGTGCGCAGTTGGGTGGTGAAGTTGGTAAAAGACGGAATGGCCCCCAAGAGTGTAAGCAGAAAAGTTACGGCCTTAAAGTCCTTTTTCAAATTTCAAATGAGAGAGGGACTTGTTGAGGCCAGCCCCGTTGATGGAGTAGTCACTCCGAAAATTCCCAAGCGATTACCGGTTTTTGTTCGTGATTCTGAAATGAATCATTTGTTGGATGATATTCCCTTTGCAAATGACTATGAAGGCGTGCGCGATAAAATGATTCTAGAATTGTTTTATGGTTCGGGTATGCGTTTGTCTGAACTGGTGAATTTAAGCGATCGTAATTTTGATTTGAAGGAAGGCGTTGTTCGCGTGAACGGAAAATTCAATAAAGATCGATTAATCCCCATGTATAAAGAGCTTGTTGTTTTGGTTAGCGAATATGTTGAAGTGAGGAACCGGGAATTTGGAATGAACAAAGCAGGTGCTTTTTTCCTTACAGGAAAAGGTGAAAAAGTATACCATAAATTAGTCTATCGGGTTGTGAATAAATATTTGAGCTTGGTCACTACACTCCATAAAAAAAGTCCACACGTTTTACGGCATTCTTTTGCAACTTCATTGCTGAATGCCGGAGCGGATTTAAATGCCATAAAGGAACTTTTAGGACACTCGAACTTGAATGCGACGGAAGTATACACGCACAACAGTTTCGAGAAAATAACCGATATATATAATCAGGCCCATCCGCGGTCTTAATAAAAGGAGGATTTCATATGAACGTAACAATTCAATCAGTAAAATTTGATGCTGCTGATAAGTTGAAGGGATTTATCGAGCAAAAGGTAAACAAGTTGGATGTATTTTTCGATAGGATAATCGATGCAGAGGTGATATTGAAGCTCGACAAATCAGAAACAACTGAAAACAAGGTGGCAGAAATTGGCTTGAAGGTGCCCGGTACAGAGTTGTTTGCCAAAAAACAAACAAAGACTTTTGAAGAAGCAATTGATCTTTGCTGCGAAGCGCTTCGAAAGCAATTGATAAAGAAAAAAGAGAAAGTGAAATAAAGGTATGTGATCCAACAGTTGCAAGTTTTTTTACTGACTTAAGCAATTGTTGAACAGTGTGTTAATAAGAGTGGGTGAATATTTGTTGTGGAGAGTGTAAAAAAAAACAAATATTTCTGTGGTGTTTGAAAAATATATTATACATTTGCACACCGTTTTAAGAACGTAAATAAAATACCTAAATAAGCTAAAGATAGGCTGGTTGTTGAAAAGTGATCAGCCTATTGAATGTAAATATACGACCTTTTAAAGAAAAGGTTATTTGGGGAGATACCAAAGTGGCCAACTGGGGCGGACTGTAACTCCGCTGACTTTCGTCTTCGTAGGTTCGAATCCTGCTCTCCCCACAAGAACCGGAAAATATTGAAAATTATCCGGGGTTTTGCGAAGTTTTTGATTAATAAATCATTACCTTTGTAGCCCCGAATCAAAAAAGCGGGAGTAGCTCAGCTGATAGAGCATTAGCCTTCCAAGCTAAGGGTCGCGGGTTTGAATCCCGTCTCCCGCTCATTTGCCGATGTAGCTCAGGGGTAGAGCGTTTCCTTGGTAAGGAAGAGGTCATGGGTTCAAATCCCATCATTGGCTCTATTCTGGTTCGGAATTTTAAAAAATTATAAGTTAATATCTAATTGTCTAATTATTCGAGTTATGGCTAAAGAACATTATGACAGGTCAAAGCCTCACGTGAACATCGGTACAATTGGTCACGTTGACCACGGTAAAACTACTTTAACTGCTGCAATCACAAAAGTATTGGCAGATAAAGGTTTTTCTGAAGCAAAGGATTTTGATCAAATTGACAATGCTCCTGAAGAGAAAGAAAGGGGTATTACAATTAACAGTGCGCACGTTGAGTATGCAACGGCAAATCGTCACTATGCACACGTTGACTGTCCGGGTCACGCCGATTACGTGAAAAACATGGTAACAGGTGCTGCACAGATGGATGGTGCCATCATTGTAGTAGCTTCTACGGATGGTCCTATGCCTCAAACTCGCGAGCATATCCTATTAGCACGTCAGGTAAACGTACCAAAATTGGTAGTTTTCATGAACAAAGTGGATATGGTTGACGACGAGGAGCTTTTAGAGCTTGTTGAGATGGAAATCCGTGAACTGTTAGACTTCTATGAGTTTGATGGTGACAACACGCCGGTTATTCAGGGATCTGCTCTTGGAGCATTGAACGGAGAACCACAGTGGGTTGAAAAAATCATGGAACTTATGGATGCCGTGGATACTTGGATTCCAATTCCTCCGCGTGATGTTGATAAGCCTTTCTTGATGCCTATCGAAGACGTATTTTCTATTACAGGTCGTGGTACTGTTGCTACAGGTCGTATCGAAACAGGTACAATCCATACCGGTGACGAAATGCAAATTATAGGTCTTGGTGCTGCAGGTAAGAAAACTGTATGTACAGGAGTTGAGATGTTCCGTAAGATTCTTGACGACGGACAAGCTGGTGATAACGTAGGTTTGTTGTTACGTGGTATCGACAAAAACGAAGTAAAAAGAGGTATGGTTCTTGGTGCTCCGGGACTAATTACACCACATACCAAATTTAAAGCCGAGGTTTATGTATTGAAGAAAGAAGAAGGTGGTCGTCACACTCCTTTCCACAACAAATACCGTCCTCAGTTCTACCTTCGTACGCTTGATGTAACCGGTGAGATTACACTTCCGGAAGGTACCGAAATGGTAATGCCTGGCGATAACGTAACTATTAACGTTGAGCTGATTTACCCGGTAGCTATCGATCAAGGTCTACGTTTTGCTATCCGAGAAGGTGGTAGAACAGTAGGTGCAGGTCAGGTAACTGAAATTGTTGAGTAATCAACAAACAGCATAAAGTTCAATGGAAGGGTTTTTCCCTTCCATTTTTAAACACGGGATTAGCTCAGTTGGTAGAGCACTGGTCTCCAAAACCAGGTGTCAGGAGTTCGAGTCTCTTATCCCGTGCAAAGCCGGATGAAAATCGTTAAATCGGTGGTTATCCGGCAAATTAGTGAAAAGAATCAAGGTGTTTCAAACATCAGTGTACACAGGAACCTGTCGGAGATTTAAAACTTTGATAGATATTAAAGAGATAAACTAGTGAGCAAGATTGTTAATTACTTTAAAGACGTTCAAAACGAATTAGTAAATAAAACGTCATGGCCTACTTGGTCCGAATTGCAAAATAGTGCTTTGGTAGTAATGGTTGCAACTGCAATTATTGCCACAATTGTTTATGGAATGGATTTTTCATTTGAGAAGACACTAGATTGGATTTACAAGCAACTATACTAAGATTTTGTGCAGATGAGTAACCTAGAAAAAAAATGGTATGTGCTTAGAGCCATCGGTGGTAAGGAGAAAAAGGTAAAAGAGTACGTTGAAAGCGAAATTGAACGTCTGAATTTACAAGATTATATCGCCCAGGTTCTGATACCGCAAGAAAAGGTTTATCAAATACGTAACGGGAAAAAAATCAGCAAGGAACGGAATTATTTTCCGGGATATGTGATGATAGAAGCAGCTCTTGTTGGAGAAGTGCCGCACATTTTAAAAAGTATCCCCAATGTCATCGGATTTTTAGGCGACAGGGATAACAGTGCAGTACCTTTACGTACTTCAGAAGTAAATCGAATTTTAGGTAAGGTGGACGAGCTGTCCGATGCGGAAAATGAGGAACTCAACGTACCGTACTTTGTAGGTGAAACAGTTAAAGTAATTGACGGGCCGTTTAACGGATTTAACGGTGTTATAGAAGAAGTGAACGAAGAGAAAAGAAAACTTCAGGTGATGGTAAAGATCTTTGGTAGAAAGACACCTTTGGAGTTGAGTTTCCTTCAAGTAGAAAAAGAACAATAGGTCACTTTCCCTTGTATGTTTAAGCTTCCATAAAAGACTCGTCTTTTATCACTGCAAGAACAAAGAGACCGATTTCTTATATATATTAATTTTAATACGAATTGCTACATGGCTAAAGAAGTAGAAACTTTTATCAAATTACAGATAAAAGGTGGAGCGGCAAACCCTTCACCACCTGTGGGGCCTGCATTGGGTGCTAAAGGTGTGAATATTATGGAGTTTTGTAAGCAATTCAACGCCAGAACTCAGGAAAAAGCAGGTAAAGTTTTACCAGTTGTTATATCGGTGTACTCAGATAAGTCTTTCGACTTTGTGATCAAAACACCACCGGCAGCTGTTCAACTTTTAGATGCTGCTAAGCTTAAAAGTGGTTCTGCTGAGCCAAACCGTAAAAAGGTAGGTTCAGTATCGTGGGACCAGGTTAAAGCGATCGCTGAAGATAAAATGGCTGATTTGAATTGTTTTACAGTGAGCTCCGGCATGAAGATGGTGGCCGGAACTGCCAGAAGTATGGGTATTACCGTTAGCGGTGAATTCCCTGGTGATAACTAATTAATACCATTTTGGAGATATGACAAAACTAACAAAAAATAAAAAGTTAGCGTTAGATAAAATCGAAGCCGGAAAGCAATATTCGCTTGAGGATGCAGCCAAATTGGTGAAAGAAGTTACTAACACAAAATTTGATGCTTCGGTAGATGTTGACGTACGGTTAGGTGTTGATCCTAGAAAGGCGAACCAGATGGTGAGAGGTATTTGTACTCTGCCACACGGTACTGGTAAAGAAGTTCGTGTACTTGTTTTGTGTACCCCTGATAAAGAGGAGGAAGCGAAAAGTGCAGGAGCCGATTACGTCGGATTGGATGAATACGTGGAAAAAATCAAAGGCGGATGGACCGATATTGATGTAATTATTACTATGCCTAGTGTGATGGCGAAAGTAGGACAATTAGGACGTGTTTTAGGTCCTCGCGGTCTTATGCCAAACCCTAAAAGTGGTACGGTTACAATGGAAATCGGGAAAGCGGTAAATGAAGTGAAAGCCGGTAAAATCGACTTTAAAGTAGATAAATACGGTATCATTCACGCTTCAATCGGTAAAGTATCCTTTGATGAGAGCAAAATTGTTGAAAACGCAAGAGAATTTATTAACGTAATTAATAAACTTAAGCCTTCTTCAGCAAAAGGTACTTATATTAAAAGCATTAGTCTTTCAAGTACCATGAGTCCGGGTATTAGGATTGAAGCCAAAACGGTTGAAGCCTAAATGTTTAATTAACAGAAAAGAAAGGAATCATGAAAAAGGAAGATAAAAGCTTACTTGTTAAAGAACTCGCACAAAATATTGCCGACTACAGTCATTTTTATGTGGTGGATGCCGGCAATCTGAATTCGGGTAAAACAAGCGACCTTCGTAGACTTTGTTATAGCAAAGAAGTGAAAATGATGATGGTGAAAAACACCTTATTCATGAAAGCGCTTAAGGAGTCGGAAGGTGAGTATGACGAACTATATGAAACGTTGAAAGGATCTACTGCGGTATTCTTTTCTAATACGGGTAATGTGCCGGCTAAATTAATAAAAGAGTTTAGCAAAAAGAACAAAAAGCCTGTATTAAAAAGTGCTTATGTAGAGGAGTCGGTTTATGTTGGTGAAAATCAGCTGGACGCTCTGGTTAGCATTAAGTCTAAGGACGAACTTATCGGCGATATCATTGCATTATTACAATCACCTGCTAAGAATGTTATTTCTGCGCTACAGTCAGGGGGTTCTACAATACACGGTGTTCTACAGACACTAGCAGAAAGAGAGTAATTAAAAAGTAAAAAACAATATTTTAATAATAGAAAAAATGGCAGATTTAAAGAAGCTTGCAGAGGAATTGGTTAACCTAACAGTGAAAGACGTTAACGAACTTGCAGAGATCCTTAAAGAAGAATATGGTATTGAGCCTGCTGCTGCAGCTGTTGCTGTTGCTGGACCTGCAGCTGGTGGCGAAGAGGCCGCAGCTGAAGAGCAAACAGAATTTGACGTAATTCTTAAAGCAGCTGGTGGATCTAAACTAGCCATCGTTAAGTTAGTGAAAGAGATGACTGGCGTTGGTCTTAAAGAAGCTAAAGAATTAGTTGACAAAGCTCCTGCACCATTGAAAGAAAAAGTAACTAAAGAAGAAGCTGAAGCACTTAAAACTCAATTAACAGAGGCTGGAGCAGAAGTTGAACTTAAGTAATTATTACTACCTTTTACAGGGAACGGTTTAGGGACTTATCGGTGATAAGTTCCTAGGCCTTTTTATGCATTTATGTTATAAGTTCAATTAATTTTTGTTGATAGATGACTCCAAATACCACAAGCGAAAGGATTAGCTTTGCTTCTATTAAAAATCAACTGCAGTATCCCGATTTTTTAGAAGTACAATTAAAATCGTTCCGTGAGTTCTTTCAACAGGGAGCAACTCCTGAAGAAAGAAAAACAGAAGGTTTATTTCATGTTTTTGAAGAAAACTTCCCTATCACGGACACAAGAAACAATTTTGTACTAGAGTTTCTTGATTTCGGTATAGATCCGGCCAGATACTCGATTCAAGAGTGTACCGAGCGCGGACTTACCTATAGTGTACCTTTAAAGGCTAAACTAAAATTATATTGTACCGACCCTGAACACGAGGATTTTGATACGGTTGTACAAGATGTTTACCTGGGCACTGTGCCATATATGACAGATAAGGGCAGCTTTATTATCAATGGTGCGGAGAGGGTTGTTGTTTCGCAGCTGCACCGTTCTCCGGGTGTATTCTTCGGTCAGAGTACGCATGCTAATGGTACGAAGTTATATTCTGCACGAATTATTCCTTTTAAAGGTTCGTGGATAGAATTTGCCACGGATATCAACAGTGTGATGTATGCGTACATCGACAGGAAGAAAAAATTACCGGTAACCACCTTGCTTCGGGCAATCGGTTACGAAAGTGATAAAGAAATATTAGAGATTTTCGATCTTGCCGACGAAGTAAAGGTTTCAAAATCAGGATTGAAAAAAGTAGTAGGGCGTAAGCTTGCTGCTCGTGTCCTTAAAACATGGATCGAAGATTTCGTGGACGAGGATACAGGTGAGGTGGTTTCAATCGAACGTAATGAGGTTATCATCGATCGCGAAACAATCATCGAGAATGAGCACATTGAAGAAATTGTTGATTCAGGTGCCAAAACAATATTGCTACATAAAGAAAATCAGAACCTTTCTGACTTCGCCATTATATATAACACACTTCAAAAGGATCCTTGTAACTCCGAAAAAGAAGCTGTGTTGCACATCTATCGCCAGTTACGTAACGCCGAGCCGCCAGATGAGGCTACAGCCCGCGACGTAATTGATAAGCTGTTCTTTTCCGATAAACGATACGATTTAGGGGAAGTAGGACGTTACCGTTTGAATAAAAAGCTGGGACAGGATACCGATATGGATACAAAGGTATTGACCAAGCCTGATATTATTCAAATCATCAAATATTTGATTGAACTTATTAACTCCAAAACCGAAGTTGATGATATTGACCACCTAAGTAACCGTCGTGTACGGACTGTAGGTGAGCAGTTAGCCAACCAGTTTGGTGTTGGGTTGGCACGTATGGCCCGTACCATTCGTGAAAGAATGAACGTAAGGGATAATGAAGTTTTTACACCGATTGAACTGATCAACAGTAAAACATTATCTTCGGTTATTAATAGTTTCTTTGGTACAAATGCTTTGTCTCAGTTTATGGATCAAACCAATCCGTTGGCCGAGATTACGCATAAACGCCGGATGTCGGCCTTAGGGCCAGGCGGTCTGTCGCGTGAAAGAGCAGGTTTCGAGGTTCGTGACGTTCACTATACGCACTATGGCCGTTTATGTCCGATTGAAACTCCGGAAGGACCAAACATTGGTTTGATTTCTTCATTGTGTGTATTCGCAAAAATCAACGATTTAGGATTTATCGAGACACCTTACCGTAAGGTTAAAGATGGTCAGGTTGATTTGTCTGCCAACGGTGTTCAATACCTAAGTGCCGAAGAAGAAGAAGAGTTGATAATTGCGCAAGCCAATGCGCCTTTGGATGAAACAGGTAATTTTGTGAACAATAAGATTAAGGCGCGTTTAGAAGCGGATTATCCACTGTCAACACCGGAGGAAATTCACCTAATGGACGTGGCCCCTAACCAGATTGCTTCAGTGGCGGCTTCGTTAATTCCTTTCTTGGAACACGATGATGCGAACCGTGCATTGATGGGATCTAACATGATGCGTCAGGCCGTACCGTTATTGCGTCCGGAAGCGCCTATTGTAGGTACCGGGTTGGAAGGTAAACTTATTAGTGATTCCAGAACTAATATAGTGGCAGAAAAAGATGGTGTTATCGAGTTCTGCGATGCCGAGGAAATTGTGATCCGTTACGATCTTACCGAGAGCGAAAAATTTGTAAGTTTTGATTCTGAAACGAAACGTTATAAGATACCTAAGTTCCAGAAAACAAACCAAAATACTTGTATCGATCTGAAACCAATGGTGGTTACGGGACAACGCGTAACTGCAGGTCAGATTTTGACGCAGGGATATTCCACGGAAAAAGGGGAGCTGGCGCTTGGTCGTAACCTTAAAGTGGCGTTTATGCCTTGGAAAGGTTATAATTTTGAGGATGCTATTGTAATCTCTGAGCGTGTGGTACGTGAAGACGTATTTACCTCCGTACATATTGATGAGTATTCCTTAGAAGTTCGTGACACGAAACGTGGATTGGAAGAATTAACTTCCGATATTCCGAACGTAAGTGAAGAGGCTACTAAGGATCTGGATGAAAACGGATTGATTAGGGTTGGCGCACATGTTGAGCCTGGTGATATCTTGATTGGTAAGATTACGCCTAAAGGTGAAAGTGACCCAACACCGGAGGAAAAGTTATTGCGTGCTATCTTTGGGGAGAAAGCAGGCGATGTTAAAGATGCATCATTAAAAGCTTCTCCTTCATTAAAAGGTGTGGTTATCAACAAAAAACTTTTCTCCCGTATCATTAAGGATAGAAAAGCCAGATCATCGGATAAACCTTTGATCGCTAAGATTGATGAAGAATTCGACCGTTCAGTAGCTGATTTGAGAAACCGCTTGGTGGACAAGCTATTCTCTGTGGTGAACGGAAAAACTTCGCAAGGTGTTCAGGATTACTTTGGTGTTGATATCGTATCTAAGGGTACTAAGTTTACCCAAAAGATTTTAAGCGATATCGATTACCATAACATCGACCCTAACAAATGGACCACAGATAAGGATAAGAATGAAGTCATCCAAAAATTAATTCATAATTATCTGTTGAAGTTCCAGGAATACGAAGCCAAAGAGAAACGTCAGAAATATAACTTGACTATCGGCGACGAGCTCCCTGCAGGAATTGTTCAATTGGCCAAAGTATATATCGCCAAAAAGCGTAAAATCACAGTAGGTGATAAGATGGCAGGTCGTCACGGTAACAAAGGTATTGTATCCAGGATTGTACGTGTGGAGGATATGCCTTTCCTTGAAGACGGAACACCGGTAGATATTGTGCTTAACCCGCTTGGTGTACCATCAAGGATGAACCTGGGACAGATTTACGAAACGGTGCTTGGTTGGGCCGGAAAAGAATTAGGTGTTAAGTTTGCCACACCGATTTTCGATGGAGCTAAGTTCGAGGATATGGATGAGTGGACTAATAAAGCTAATGTGCCGGCGTATGGTAAGAGTTATCTATACGATGGAGGTACCGGTAACAGATTCCACCAACCGGCAACGGTAGGTGTGATTTACATGCTGAAGTTAGGCCACATGGTAGAAGATAAGATGCATGCACGTTCAATAGGTCCTTACTCGCTGATTACACAGCAACCATTAGGAGGTAAGGCCCAGTTTGGAGGGCAGCGCTTTGGAGAGATGGAGGTTTGGGCATTGGAGGCCTTTGGTGCGGCCAATATCCTGCAAGAAATCCTGACTGTTAAGTCGGATGACGTGATGGGACGTGCTAAAGCATATGAATCTATCGTTAAAGGAGATGCCCTTCCACAACCCGGCATTCCGGAATCACTTAATGTGTTGTTACATGAGCTTAGAGGTCTTGGTTTAAGTGTAAATCTAGATTAAAGCCTTTTTTATCATTGGGTAGTGCCTGGCATTATTCAATGATTGCCTTATTTGTTTTAAATTTAATAGAAGTCGACATATGGCATTCAGAAGAGATCAGAAAGTAAAGAGCAGTTTTACAAAAATCTCTATCGGGTTAGCTTCACCGGAAGAAATCTTAGAAAGATCAAGCGGTGAGGTTCTTAAACCGGAGACCATCAACTATAGAACTTATAAACCGGAACGTGACGGATTATTCTGCGAAAGGATTTTCGGCCCTGTGAAGGATTATGAGTGTCACTGTGGTAAGTATAAAAGAATCAGGTACCGGGGTATCGTCTGTGACCGCTGTGGTGTAGAGGTTACAGAAAAAAAAGTGCGTCGCGAGAGAATGGGACATATCTCATTGGTTGTTCCTGTGGCACATATCTGGTACTTTAAATCACTACCTAATAAAATAGGTTACTTATTAGGATTACCAACAAAAAAATTAGATTCTATCGTTTACTACGAGCGCTATGTAGTAATACAAGCCGGTATTAAGGAAGAGGATGGAATTAAGTATATGGATTTCTTAACGGAAGAAGAGTATCTGGATATTCTGGATACACTACCTAAGGAAAACCAATATCTGGAGGATGACGATCCTAATAAGTTTATTGCTAAGATGGGGGCAGATGCGCTTCACATGATTTTAGCCCGACTTGATTTAGATAGTCTGTCATACGATTTAAGACACAAAGCAAACACGGAAACTTCGCAGCAACGTAAAAACGAGGCGTTAAAGCGTCTTCAGGTGGTGGAGTCGTTCCGCGAGTCTGTTGGCAGAAACCGCCCGGAGTGGATGATCGTAAAGGTTGTGCCTGTTATCCCGCCGGAACTGCGGCCTTTGGTGCCACTAGACGGTGGTAGATTTGCTACTTCTGATCTTAATGACCTTTATCGTAGGGTTATTATCAGAAATAACCGGTTAAAGAGATTGATCGAAATCAAAGCTCCGGAAGTAATTTTGCGTAATGAAAAACGTATGCTTCAAGAGTCTGTTGATTCCTTATTCGATAACTCGCGTAAAGCCAATGCGGTTAAAACAGATGCTAACCGTCCATTAAAATCTTTAAGCGACAGTTTAAAAGGTAAGCAGGGGCGTTTCCGTCAAAACCTGTTAGGAAAGAGGGTAGATTATTCGGCTCGTTCGGTTATTGTTGTTGGCCCTGAATTGAAGATGCACGAATGTGGTATTCCCAAAGGAATGGCCGCAGAGCTATATAAGCCTTTCGTCATTAGAAAATTAATTGAGCGGGGTATAGTTAAAACGGTGAAGTCCGCTAAAAAAATCGTTGATAGAAAAGACCCGGTAGTCTGGGATATTCTGGAGAACGTGTTAAAAGGACATCCGGTAATGCTAAACCGTGCCCCTACGCTTCACCGATTGGGTATCCAGGCATTCCAACCTAAGTTGATCGAAGGTAAAGCCATCCAATTACATCCATTGGCATGTTCGGCATTTAACGCCGACTTTGATGGTGACCAGATGGCGGTTCACTTACCACTGGGTAATGCTGCTATACTGGAAGCACAAATGTTGATGTTGGGTTCGCAGAATATTCTTAACCCTGCTAACGGTGCACCTGTTACCGTACCTTCTCAGGATATGGTTTTGGGTCTGTACTATATGACCAAAGCTCGTGAGGGAGCTAAAGGAGAAGGCTTAACTTTTTATGATTTAGAAGAAGTTAAAATCGCCTATAACGAAGGAAAGGTTGACTTACACGCGATTGTTAAAGTGAAAGGTTACGATCTGAACAAAGATGGTGTACCTGAACAAAAAATTATAGAATCTACGGTGGGTCGTATTTTATTTAATGAATTTGCTCCGAGAGAAGCCGGTTTCATTAATGATGTATTGACTAAAAAAGCATTACGCGATATCATCGGCAAAGTGCAGAAAGTTTGTGGTACTCCCCGTACGGCAGCGTTCCTGGACGATATCAAAAATTTAGGTTATAGAATGGCATTCGAAGGCGGATTGTCGTTTAACCTTGGCGATGTAATCATACCTGAAGCCAAAAATAAAATGGTGAAGGAGGGTTATGCAGAAGTAGAGGAAGTGTTGAATAACTATAACATGGGTTTCATCACCAATAACGAACGTTACAATCAGATTATTGATATCTGGACACACGTAAATGCCCGTTTGACCAACACTTTAATGAAACAATTGAGTTCCGACCAACAGGGGTTCAACTCGGTTTATATGATGCTTGATTCCGGTGCGAGGGGTTCTAAAGAGCAGATTCGTCAGCTATCCGGAATGAGGGGACTGATGGCCAAGCCTCAAAAATCCGGGGCTACGGGTGGTCAGATCATTGAAAACCCGATTCTTTCGAACTTTAAAGAAGGTCTATCGGTACTTGAGTACTTTATATCTACGCACGGTGCCCGTAAAGGTCTTGCGGATACGGCACTTAAAACAGCCGATGCAGGTTATTTGACACGTCGTTTGGTGGATGTATCGCAAGATGTTATTATCACCGAAGATGATTGTGGAACGCTGAGAGGTCTTTCCGCTACTGATGTGAAGAACAATGAGGATATTGTGGCAACGCTTTATGAGCGTATCTTAGGTCGTATTTCCGTGCATGATGTTTACCACCCTACAACAGGTGAGTTGATTGTTAAGTCAGGTGAGGAGATTGACGAAGTAAAAGCTAAAATCTTAAACGATTCTCCACTGGAGAGAGTTGAAATACGCTCGGTACTTACTTGTGAATCTAAAGTTGGGGTATGCGCTAAGTGTTACGGACGTAACCTGGCTACCGGTAACTTTGTTCATATCGGGGAAGCTGTTGGGGTTATTGCGGCACAGTCGATCGGTGAGCCGGGTACACAGCTTACATTGCGTACGTTCCACGTAGGGGGTACCGCAGGTAATATTTCTACCGAAAGCAGAATTGTTGCCAAGTATGATGGTATAGTAGAGATTGAAGAATTGCGTACCGTACCTACAAAAGACGAAGAAGGAAAACATGTGGATATAGTAATCGGCCGACTCGCCGAATTGCGTATCATTGATAAAAATACCGGTATTGCATTGGCAAACCAGCCAATTTCTTATGGTTCTAAATTATTTATCAAGAACGGAACAGAAGTTAAGTCTGGTGATCTGATTTGTGAATGGGACCCATATAATGCGGTTATCATATCTGAAAAGTCCGGTTCGGTGAGCTTCGACAACATGCTTGACGGTATAACTTACAAGGAAGAGTCGGATGAGCAAACAGGGTTTAAGGAAAAGGTAATCATTGAAACCAGAGATAAGACCAAAAACCCTGCCTTAAAGATCGTTGACGATTCTGGTGAAATTCTTAAAACATTTAACCTTCCGGTAGGGGCTCACATTTCTGTTGAAGAAGGGCAAAAGGTTAAGGTTGGAGAGATTGTTTCGAAGATACCTAGAGCGGTTGGTAAAGCAGGTGATATTACAGGGGGTCTACCAAGGGTAACAGAGCTTTTCGAAGCGCGTAACCCATCTAACCCTGCTGTTGTTTCCGAGATTGACGGTGAGGTAACATTCGGAAAGATTAAGCGTGGTAATCGCGAGATTACGGTTACTTCTAAAAACGGTCAGGTAAAGAAATATTTGGTGCCGCTTTCTAAGCAGATCCTGGTACAGGAAAACGATTATGTACGTGCAGGTATCCCATTGTCGGATGGCGCAACCACACCTTCCGATATTCTTCATATTATGGGACCAACAGCGGTTCAGGAGTATATTGTAAACGAGGTTCAGGATGTGTACCGACTACAGGGTGTGAAGATTAACGATAAGCACTTTGAAATTATCGTTCGTCAGATGATGCGTAAGGTAAACATCGATGATCCGGGTGATACTAAATTCCTGGAGAAACAGATCGTGGACAAATTAGAGTTTATGCACGAGAACGACAGTATTTTTGCCAAGAAAGTTGTCGTTGAAGCGGGTGATTCTGAAAGTTTACGTTCCGGACAAATCGTTACTGCTCGTCGTTTAAGGGACGAAAATTCCCAGTTGAAACGTAAAGACCTTAAGTTGGTTGAATCGAGAGATGCAATTCCTGCAACTTCTAGTCAGATTCTTCAAGGTATCACGAGAGCTGCACTTCAAACTAAGAGCTTTATGTCGGCTGCTTCCTTCCAGGAAACAACCAAGGTTCTTAACGAAGCTGCTATCTCTGGTAAGGTTGATCAATTAGAAGGATTGAAGGAGAATGTAATCTGTGGTCACCTAATTCCTGCAGGAACAGGTCAAAGAGCGCTTAAGAACCTGGTAGTGGGTTCTAAAGATGAGTATGATCGTTTGGTAGAAAATCAGGTTGTGGAGGAAGAGCAAGAATAGTTTAATGTACTACATATAAATAAAGGGGAAGTATTTTAATGCTTCCCTTTTTTTATGCCGTTGTAAATAAATTATATAATTTAACCGGGATTATGCATTAGAACTTCGTCGTGAACATTGAAAGTGCAATAAAACAAGGCTTTACTGAAACGAGGCGTAGCATCGTTATGGTGAGTTGAAGTGAAGCAGCGGAGCGTCATGTTTTGAAACAATTTCAATGTGTAATAGATTTTCTAATGCATATTGCGGGTTTAAGGTCGATTTATAATAAAATTAAGATGGAAGATAAAAAAAACAAGAATCAGCTTAATATTGAATTAAACGAAGAGGTGGGTCAAGGTATTTATTCAAACCTGGCGGTAATAACTCATTCACCTTCGGAATTTGTGATGGATTTTATTCGGGTTATGCCAGGTTTACCAAAGGCACAAGTGAAGTCGAGAGTAGTGGTAACACCGGAACACGCCAAAAGGTTAATGATGGCTTTGCAAGATAATATCAAACGGTATGAAGCCATGCACGGACCCATCAAGAATATTGACGAAGGGCATCCTGGTGGTAACATCCCAATGAACTTTGGCTCTACACCACAGGCGTAGTTTTGGTCCGCCGATTTAACAGGCTAACACAGATTTTTCGTAACGAATGACAAGACAAAAAATGTGTTAGCCCCATTCTTGGTTGTCAACAGACAAACCTTTGTTCCTGGGGATAATCGAAGGGCTGCGTTTGATAATCGACGAAAAGTAGGGATTGTGTCAAAAGTCAATATTGTTTTATACGGGTCAATTGTAAGTGCGCTGAAAATAGTTCTTCCCATTGGCCCTGTAGTTAAATGGAATACAGCGTCGGAGACGTGGGGGAGGGGGGTCTTTTAGCTTCCAATTGTTCACGCTTCATTCATCTAATTGTAATACCCATGCTTGCTATCCGAATTCTAATATATCTTTTGATTTTCTCCACTTGCTTTTCCTGTTCCTCACAAGGTTACAATTCCACGCAACGTGTAATAATTCCTGCTGCCAACTGTTTCGATGAATATCTCCCTTTGCTAATGGATAAAAAGGTAGGACTATTGGTAAACCATTCCTCTTTGGTGGAAGGAACGCATTTATTAGATACGCTGCTAAGCAAACGGATCAATGTGATTAAAATTTTTGCACCGGAACATGGTTTTAGAGGGAAGCACGATGCTGGCGAACGTGTAAAAAGCGATACCGATTCAAAAACGGGTCTTCCCATTGTTTCTTTGTACGGAAAAAATAAAAAACCTGGCAAGGAACACCTGGCGGATGTGGATATTATTGTTTTTGATATCCAGGATGTAGGTGTCAGATTTTATACCTATATCAGCTCCATGCATTATATGATGGAGGCATGTGCAGAAACAGCAACCAAAATACTGGTACTGGACCGGCCGAACCCAAATGGCGATTATTTTGATGGGCCTATTCTTAAACCGGATTATAAATCTTTTGTCGGAATGCATCCCTTACCTGTGGTTCATGGTTTAACAGTAGGAGAGTTGGCACAAATGATTAATGGAGAGGGCTGGTTAACGGAGGGTCTAAAGTGTGACTTACATGTTGTTAAAGTGAAAAACTGGAATCATTCTACTCCTTACGATTTACCCGTGAAGCCTTCACCTAACTTGCCCAATTACACATCAATTCGCTTATACCCTTCACTGTGTTTTTTTGAAGCCAGTAATGTCAGCGTAGGAAGAGGCACTTATTTCCCGTTTCAGGTGATCGGTTATCCGGATAGTACTGCAGGCGAATTCACTTTCACACCTAGAAGTATCGATGGTATGTCGAAACATCCCAAACAACAGGATAAAAAGTGTTATGGAATTGACCTTAGGCGGGAACCTCTAACACATCGCTTTACCTTGTCCTATTTTATCTCTTTCTACAAACAATTTGGGCAAGATGAGCGTTTTGGATTGAATAAGCGCTGGTTTAATTTATTGGCAGGAGATGATCAGTTAATCAAAGATATTCGGGCAGGTTTATCGGAGGAAGAGATTAAACGTAGTTGGAAACCGGACTTGGAAGAGTATTCTAAACTACGGGAGAAGTACCTGTTGTACGGGATAGAATATAATTAGTTCAACGCGTTTAATTCGCGGTATACTTTTTACCCTAAATTCCCAAGAGTGTGATGCACATCCGGATTCTCCGATAGTGTATAAAATACTTGTTTCTCTGTAATATGGATATCAATAATATTCATACATAAGAGGCTCACCAATATTCTTTCAGCTTTAAATCTGGGTATATTGGCCAGTTTATAGAATCGGGTAAAGGTTATTGAATCGTGATTTGAAAGATATTCTAACAAGAATTTTTCGGGCTTATTGAATCGGAGCAATTGATTGCTGTTCTTTTGTTGCGCTTTCCAATATTCCAAAAGTATTTTATTGGCCAACAGATTTTGGTCATCAACCCTCACGTAAACCATGTATTTGCCTTCCTTGCTGGGTGCTTTGTGGGGTTTGTTGCCGCTTTTTGGAATCTTAATTTCCAGCACGGTTTTACCTTCACTTTTCCATTCTATGGTTTCGAAATCCACTGGTGGTTTGCAGTACATCTGAGCTGCGGCTTCAATCATATAAAACTCTTCTTCTGACGAAACACCAATTACCTTCCCGTTATCCTTAACGCCCAAAAGAAGACTTCCTCCATCGGTGTTGGCAAAGGCAGCTAAGGAACGTGCTATCTTTTTGGAATCGTTGATAGCATATTTAAAATCCTGTTGTTGGTGTTCCCCTTCAGCTATTTTCCGTTGAAGCTGCTTGTTCATCATGCCCTAGTTCTTTATCGCAAAAATAAGGCATTTAAACATTTACAACAAGCAAATTATAACAGATTGCCAATTTCATTTATTTAGATTAAATATGCATTGATAATCAGGCTTTAATGATGCTTGACAGGTGTAAAACATGATATATGTCAGTTAAAAGCATAGGTATTGTTAGTACCTTAATAAAGAAAAATTTCCCTAATGACTTTTTATAATACCCTTAAATAAACAGCTTATGACCGAAATGACAAATCTTGTGAAAAGTCTGGCTGACAAGTACGGCCGATATCACGAAAGTTTATTACCCATTCTGCAAGGAGTGGTCGAAAAGAAAAAATTCCTGTCGGAAGAGGCTATGGTAGAAGTGGCCAGGGAGTTGGACATATCCGCAGCGCGAGTGTTTGGAACCGCCTCGTTTTATTCTTTCCTGAACACGAAACCTATGGGGGAATATGTTATCCGCATCTGCAAAACTATTACTTGTATGATGCACGGAAAAAACCTCATAATACAAGAATTGGAGAAGCAACTAAAAATAAAGTTGGGAGAGACGACGCATGACGGTAAGTTTACGCTTTTAGAAACCAATTGTTTGGGGCAATGCCATAAGGGGCCGGCCATGCTTATTAACGATACGCCTTATACCGACCTCACACCCGATAAGGTAAGGGATATAATACTATCCTTAAAGCAGGATGATTTAATAGAGAGTTCTTCAATTCAGGTAAATTAACGAGCTATGGCAGAGAAAAATTTAAAAAGGTTGGACCTTATTTTTAAGGATGAACAAGACGGAGAGCAAATTCTTAAGAAAACATTGGCAAGACCAACACAAGACATAATAAACGATTTAATTATTTCCGGACTTAAAGGAAGAGGGGGAGCAGGATACCCTACAGGCTTAAAATGGAAGCTTGCTTCCGAAGCTAAAGGTGACATGAAATACGTAATTTGCAATGCGGACGAAGGAGAGCCCGGGACTTTCAAGGACAGAGAAATTTTGACGCAAGTACCCGACAAAGTATTGATTGGAATGGCGGTTTGTGCCAAAATTATTGGTGCACACCAAGGATTTATATACCTGCGGGGCGAGTATAAATTTTTAGTGGATTCGTTAAATGAAGTCATTGACGAATTTAATATGATGATGAATAAGGTTGGTTTTGATTTTAGAGTGAAAATATTTTTAGGCAGTGGAGCTTATATCTGTGGAGAAGAAAGCGCATTGTTTGAAAGCATGGAAGGATTTCGAGGTGAACCCAGAAATAAACCGCCTTATCCAACCAATTCGGGATATAGAGAATTGCCTACCGTTATCAACAATGTGGAAACCCTGGCGCATACCTATTCCATATTTAAATATGGATCCGAGAAGTTTAAGGATCTGGGAGTTCAGGATTCCAGGGGCTCTAAAGTGTTTTCCGTGTCTGGGGATACGCCAATCCCGGGGATTTATGAGCTCGAGTTTGGTATGTCCGTGCAAAAATTTGTGGAAGATTTCGGAGATGGAGATGCCAAAGCGGTTCAGGTGGGGGGAGCGTCCGGTTTTTGCGTGCCGCGAAAAAAATTCAATACCACCAAAATTGGCTACCAAGGTAAGCTTACCGGAGTATCGCTGCCCACCGGCGGTTCAATGATGATATTTAACTCATCGCGAAGCATGTACAACGTATTGCATAACTATCTCGATTTTTTTGTGGAAGAAAGTTGTGGGCAATGTACTCCTTGCAGAGTAGGAACACAACAACTTTTACTGGGAATAGAGGCGGTTAAAAAAGGAGAGCGATCTTCGGATTACCTGGAAAAATTATTGGTGTTGGCGGAAAATATGAGGGTTACCGCTAAGTGTGGATTAGGACAGTCCGTAGCTAACTCTTTCGCTTCTATCGTGGAGAATTTTAAAGAAGAAATGATTTACTAAGCATTAAAAATATTAAAGAATGAGCAAAGTTAATCTTACAATAGATCATATCGAGGTAAGCGTGAATTCAGGTACTACCTTGCTTGAGGCCGCCAAGGAGTTAAAGATTAAAATACCTACGCTTTGTTATCATGAAGACTTGTGCGTGGCTGGTAATTGCAGAGTATGTGTAGTGGAACAAGTAGGGGCCGACAGGTTGTTGCCATCATGTGCAACGCCCGTATCGGAAGGGATGGAAATTCTGACTAATAGTCTGAAAGTACGAAATGCCAGAAAGAATGTCATTGACTTATTAGTTTCGGAACATAGAGCAGAATGCACTCGATGTTATAAAAACGGCGTATGTGAACTACAACATTTATCGTCAGAATATCTTATCGGAGAAGATCGTTTAATCGATTTAGTTCCATTAAAGGAACATACCATTGACTATTTTTCTCCTTCCATTACAAAAGATGACTCTAAATGTATTCGTTGCCAACGATGTATCAGAACCTGCGACCAATTGCAAGATATTGGTGCACTTACGGTTGCCTATAAAGGTGAGCATATGAAAGTTTCTTCCTTTTTTGAAAGGCCCATGTACGAGGTGGTTTGTACCAACTGTGGTCAATGTGTAAACCGTTGTCCGACAGGAGCATTGATTGAGCGCAGTTATATTGATGAAGTGTGGACAGCCATCAATAATCCTAAAAAGCATTTGGTGGTTCAAACTGCTCCTGCTGTGCGAGTTGCTTTGGGCGAAGCCTTAGGTATGAAACCGGGTAACATAGTTACCGGTAAGATGGTTGCCGCACTGCGCCGTTTAGGTTTCGATTCAGTTCTGGATACCGATTTCTCCGCCGACCTGACCATTATTGAGGAAGGTAATGAGTTGTTGCAACGCTTAAAAGGTGCGCTGGTGGATAAAAATCCGAATGTACATTTGCCTATGACGACTTCCTGCTCGCCCGGATGGATAAAATACATCGAGCATATGTATCCGGATATGTTGCCTAACGTGTCAACAGCCAAATCACCACAACAAATGTTTGGTGCATTGGCGAAGACCTACTATGCACAAAAAATGAATATTGAACCCGAAGATATGGTTTCTGTTTCGGTGATGCCATGTACGGCGAAAAAATATGAAGCCAACCGCCCTGAAATGCATTCGAGCGGTTATAAAGATGTCGATTTGGTACTTACGACCCGCGAGTTGGCCAAGATGATTCAACAGGCAGGGATAGATTTTGAAGCCCTTGAAAATGAAGAGTATGATTCGTTTATGGGTGCTTCTTCGGGAGCAGCTGTGATTTTTGGCGCTTCTGGAGGAGTGATGGAAGCCGCATTGCGAACTGCTTATGAGGTGGTTACTGGTAGAGAAGTGCCATTTGATGGATTAAATATTACACCAGTCAGGGGAATGGAAGAAGTGAAAGAAGCTACAATTAAAATCGAAGATACATTGCCCAAGTGGAAATTCCTGGAAGGTGCAGAATTGAAAACCTGTGTGGCGCATGGATTGGCCAATGCTAAAAAAGTAATGGATAAAGTAGTGAAAGGCGAAGCAGATTATCATTTTATTGAGGTAATGGCCTGTCCTGGAGGCTGCCTGGGAGGTGGAGGGCAGCCAATACCTACCAATTTGAAAATCCGTCAGAAAAGGAGTGAAGCCATTTACAGAGAGGATGCCGGTAAGCCTATTCGTAAATCCCATGAGAATCCAGAAGTGCTCAAGTTGTATGATGAATTCCTGAAAGAACCTTTGGGACATAAATCGCATGAGTTGTTACACACGAGCTACACGCAACGAAACAGATATTAGTATTTATCACATTTATAATCAACTAAATCATATACCCCGGGGATTCGTTCTTGGGGTATGTTGTAAAAAGTAGCAGTATTCACAAAATAAATTTCGATATTTAAAGTCGGAGTTTAAAAATCCTTGATATATGCAAAACGAACATTCAATTACAATATGCCTGGGGAGCTCATGCTTTGCAAGGGGAAATAAGGATATACTAGCCATAGTTAAGAAGTTTTTGGCGGAACATAAACTCGAAGAGTCTGTGTTTTTTAGGGGAGAGCTGTGTACGGGGAACTGTGAAAAAGGGCCTATTTTAAAAATTGATGACGAGTTGTATGGTAACATGGATCCAGATAAAGTGTACAATATATTGGGGAAGTATTTTAATATTTAAAAGAGTACGGAGATGTCGCAATTAATCGAAGTAGATAAGGAAAAATGTAACTTGAGTTTTACATGTATCAGGGCGTGCCCGGCCAAGGCGATTAAAATAGCCGATAATTCTGCCAATATTATAGTCAACAAATGTATTGGTTGTGGTAATTGTGTGACAGTATGTGCGCAAAATGCCATTAGTTTTCGCAATGAGATAGATAAAGTAAACCACCTTTTTAACAATGGAGCTAAGGTGGCAGCTATTTGCGATCCGGCCATATCGGGCGAGTTTAATGATATTTCCGACTACAGGAAATTTGTGGGCATGATCCGGGAATTGGGATTTCAATTGGTTGGTGAAGTGGCTTTCGGTGTCGACCTGGTGGCACAGCAGTACAAGAAATTGCTCCAGGATTTTCACGGTAAATACTATTTGACAACCCATTGCCCTCCGGTTAGATCGTTTGTGGAAAAATATCGCCCCAACCTGGTAGAGAACCTGGCACCTGTTGTGCCTCCTTTTATTGCCATGTCCAAGGTAATGCGGAAAAGGTATGGTCATGATATTCATGTAGTGTACGTCACAGCCTGCGTTTCGGCCAAGGACGATGCTAAGGCATTTGCAAAAACAGACGGAAAGCTGGATGCGGTGATCACCTTCCAGGAGCTGAGGGCCATGTTTAAGAGTTCAGGTATAAGTGAGGCTTCGGTCGAATTCAGTGACTTTGACCCTCCCGTAGGTAGAAAAGGCGGACTGTATCCAATAAATCATGGTCTTTGGCAAGCGGTTGATATGCAGCAAGATTTGCTCAATAGCAGTTTGATATCGGCAGATGGCAGAAACAATTTTCTGCAGTCGTTAAGAGAGTTTTCTGAAGATAACAGTTTAAATCAAAACCTTGACTTATACTATTGTGAGGGCTGTTCTATGGGACCCGGGATGTCACCTGTCGGGAAAAAGTTTATGCGCCAGGCCAACATCATTGGCTATGTCGAAAAACGCTTGAAAGTGATTGACTGCGATCAGTGGGAAAAAGATATAGCCGAGTTTAAGGATGTGGATCTCAGCAGAAATTTTAAAGTTACGGATAGAAGGCTGCCCCAACCATCAGAAAATGAAATCCAACGGGTTTTGCACGATATGGGCAAAAGCAATATCGAGGAACAGTTGAATTGTGGCGCATGTGGTTATCCCAGTTGTAAAGAGTTTGCAGTGGCGTATTGCCAGGGACTTACCAATTTTGAGATGTGCTACTCTTATTCAATTAAAACGTTACATACCTATATTAACAAGGTTCATGCTGCCAACGAAAACCTGAAGAATACCAAGGAAGCTTTAAAAGAAAGTGAAGAAAAGGCACGCAAAGAAGAGGTGGCAGCGCGTCAGGCTGCAGACACGATAACCGCCATGCTTAATAAAATTAGAGCGGGAATTGTGATGGTGGATACGAACCTAAATATCATCGAGGCTAATTCAAGTTTTGTAAACATGATGGGCGAGGATGCAAGGCAACTGAACGAAGTTATTCCGGGGTTAAGGGGAGCCGATATAAATACCTTATTGCCTTTCGGGAAACTTTTTAATACGGTTCTGCAAACCGGACAGGAGATCATTAACAGGGATACTACTGTTGAAGAGGCCATCTTGAACGTTTCAGTTTTTACCATCAAGAAGCACCAAATTGTTGGGGGTATTATTCGCGACCTGACAGCACCGGAGGTTCGCAGAGAAGAAATCATCAATCGTGCACGTTCCGTCATTCGTGATAACCTGCAAACCGTGCAGCAGATCGCATTTTTGCTGGGCGAGAGTGCATCAAAAACTGAAAAGGTGTTAAATTCAATTATCGAAGCACAAAAAGTAGGTGAGAGCAATGAAAGTTAATGAACCAGATTTTTTTTTAGATATAGATTGTAAGCAAAACAACCATCATGGAGAGTTTATCTGTGGCGATGTGTTTATCTCACGCAGAATCAAGGAGGATGGCAGAACTATTGTAGTATTGTCTGATGGTATGGGAAGTGGTGTCAAAGCTAATGTCTTGGCAACCTTGACGGCATCCATGGCGGTAAACTTTACCGTTGAGCACAAGGAGGTTCAAAAGACTGCAGAAATTATTATGAATACACTCCCCGTGTGTAGTGTTCGAAAAGTGAGCTACTCTACCTTTACTATTATCGATATTGATGATGAAGGTAGCACTACCATTGTGGATTATGATAACCCTCGTTGCTTGATCATGCGCACACACCGCCCTTTTGATCCAGGTTGGAGTGAAATAACCTTAGAAAGTAAGCAACACAAAGGAAAAATACTGTATACCTGCCATTTTAGAGCACGTAAGGAAGATCGAATCTTCTTTTGGTCGGATGGAATAGTGCAATCCGGCATGGGAACCAAAACTTTGCCCTTTGGTTGGGGAAGGGAAGAAGCCGAAAAATATGTGGTGAAGAGTGTGAAAAACACACCTTACATTTCTTCGGCCAAGCTATCGCGGAAAATAGTTAACATGGCCTCCCTGAATGACGGGGGCAGCCCGTTGGATGATACTTCCTGCGGAATTATTTACCTGCGGGAGCCTAGGAAACTATTGTTTGTTACCGGACCTCCATTCGAAGAAAAGAAGGATGTGGATTTTGCATTGATGGTGCAGAAGTTTGGTGGTAAAAAAATAGTAAGTGGCGGAACTACAGCAGAAATCATAGCGCGAGAATTAGGCCTCAAATTTTCTGCCAGCCTCGAAATGTCTGACCCTGATCTTCCCCCGGCGGCCCAAATGGAAGGGATTGATTTGGTGACCGAAGGTATCCTGACCTTGGGAAAAGTAGCGAGGATTTTAAAAGATTCCGAAAAGAAAGATGATGCAACGGGTAAGGGCCCGGCCCACCAAATCGTCAAGTTGTTTTTAGAAAGTGATAAGATCCATATTATCAACGGTACACGAATCAATGTTGCTCATCAGGATCCTAATTTACCAGTTGAGCTGGAAATAAGACGTACTGTTGTCAAGCAAATAGCATCACTGTTGGAGGAGAAGTTTCTTAAGGAAGTTTCGGTGGAGTATATTTAACCTGGTTATTGTGAATATTACCCCAGATACGCCCGAAGAACCCGCACAGCCATAAAAGATGTAACCAGTAAAAGGTTCGGGTTTCAACTCCGAAGGGCTGAATAATAGGACGGAGAACGGTAGGGTCCTTCCGGGAAAAAGCATGCTCAAAAATAACATGCACATACAACAACTTGGCGGGTGTAGAAAACGAAGGGATAACCTAGCCGCAAACCCTTTTAATTTAAGCCATTAGTTCTAAAATTATGAATAACGATATTAATCAAGTTAACGGCTTGTGCCAAAATGGTAAAAAAACCATTTTGTTAGCATGCATTTAGTTGGGTTTAAATGTTGATTTAATGACTTTGTCCGGATTACATAAAGGTGTATCTCCCTGTCTGCAGCTTATTTAGACTTATTATGTATTGCTGTTTTGGTGATCAACTACTTTTTTTTTTTAGTGGATACATCGTATTTTGCAGTGAATTCTAGAAATATTTCTTTAATTAAAATAATTAAAGAAATTTCCGGTGTTACTTAAGTTTCTTCTGAATGAAAATAAAAGAAATTGTTGATATTCTGGACGCGAAGGTAGTATGTGGAGATTGCTACATAGATACCGAAATAAATTACGGTTTTGCCAGCGACCTAATGAGCGATGTACTTACTTTAGATACCGATAAAATGGTATTGATTACGGGCTTGGCCAACATGCAAACCATCCGAACCGTTGAAATGGCTGATGTAAATTGTATTGTGTTTGTTCGTAACAAGCAGGTGTCGCCCGAGATGTTGGCGCTGGCTCAAGAGGAGGACTTAGTTTTATTGCAATGTAAGTATTCCATGTATAACGCGGTGGGTAAGCTATTTACTGCCGGACTGTCACCTGTTTATTAAAAAGCCATGGAATTTATTTATGAAGTAGAAGGAGGTAATTTTACCAAGGCTGGCAATGCTTCCAGTGCGGTTAAAAAAACGCTGAAGCAGTTAAATGTCAATCCAAAAGTGGTTAAACGTACAGTGGTTGCTTTATACGAGGCAGAAGTGAATATTGTAGCCCATGCCTATAAAGGCGTGATAAAGGTAAATATAACTTCGGAACATATAAGTATTGTGCTTGACGACAATGGGCCCGGAATTCCGGACATTGAGTTGGCGATGCAGGAAGGCTATTCCACAGCGTCATCAAAAGTAAGAGAGATGGGATTCGGAGCCGGGATGGGATTGCCAAATATAAAGAAAAACGTAGACGAGTTAAATGTAACTAGTGAAGTTGAAAAAGGAACTAAAGTGGAAATAAAAACCTATTTGTAGAAACGTTTATAAGCGGAATGAAAAAGCTGCAAATATATCACGCCTTAAAGGTTGACAAAGATATTTGTTATGGTTGCACACATTGCATGAACGTGTGTCCGACCGACGCTATTCGAATAAACGACGGAAAAGCTTTAATCCTTAAAAAACGTTGCGTCGACTGTGGCGAGTGCTTAAGAGCTTGCCCCGTGGATGCCATATATGTGGAACAAGATGATTTAGATAATATCTTCGACTATGAATGTCGTGTAGCTTTGGTTCCTGCAGTTTTTACAGGTCAGTTTCCTACCTCGATTTCCGAAGAAGAAATTTTTAGTGTGATGAAAGAACTTGGTTTTACCCATGTCTTTCAGGCTGAATTTATGGTAGATGTCCTCAACGAACTGATGGACGACCAAATGAAGGTAAATGATGAGAAGCCTTTAATATCAACTTTTTGCCCTTCAGTGGTTCGTTTAATTCAAGTGAAATTTCCTTCTCTTATTGATAATATTGCCTCGGTAAAACCGCCGGTAGATGCTTCAGCCTCCTTTTACCGGAAAATGTTACAAAACGAAGGCATCCCGGATAAGCAGATTGGTATTTTTTATGTCACCCCGTGTGCAGCCAAGATTGCTGCTATAAAAGGGTTTGGGGACGATCAGGGAGCTATGATCAACGGCGTGATTAACATGCGATATCTTTACAATAAACTTTACGCAAAAATAAAAAACAACAAGGCTACAGAGCCCGAATTACCGGTGCTTCCGCATTTGTCGAGCAAGGCTATACAGTGGAGTTTGACCCGGGGTGAGGCTGATAATATGAAGGGTAGGTGTTTGGCAGTGGATGAAATTCATAATGTAATAGAGTTTTTAGAGCGGTTGGAGAACGATGAAATTCCTACGGTTGATTACCTGGAACTAAGGGCTTGTGACCAGGGCTGTGCAGGGGGGGTGTTGCTGCATGGAAACCGGTTTATGACGGTTGATAGAATGAAACGAAGGGCCAAACAACTGGAGAGTGATTCGGGTGACGTAGATTGGAAAGAACATAAAGAAATTATTCAGGACAAGGATTTATTTATAAGTAAAATAGACCCACTTCCTGCCATGTCGTTAGATCAGGATTTTCAGGAAGCATTGAAGAAGATGGAACGTATCCGAAACTTAATGTGCTATCTGCCCGGAATCGATTGTGGAGCTTGTGGTTCACCCAGCTGTCAGGCATTGGCCGAAGATATTGTACAAAAAAAAGCCAACCTCTCCAATTGTGTATTCTTGCAGAGAATGATGGAGAAAAGCAAAAAATTAAGTAGCGAACATGCTATCCGGATCATCGAAAGAACATGGGGAAAGGACAGATTAGATAAGGACTGTAAAAAAATAGGAGCAAAAAATGAAGGTATGTGATTTGGTTGAGAAACTCAACTTAAAAGTTTTTTGTGGAGAACAAGGAATCAACAACGAAGTAGTTGGAGGTTATACTTCCGATTTGTTGAGTGACGTAATGGGAAATGTAGATGAAAAACAGGTGTGGATAACCTTGCAAACCCATAAAAATATCATGGCCATCGCTTCTTTAAAAGAAGTGGCAGCTGTAATTTTAGTAAAGGGATGTAAGCCGGAGAAGGCCGCTATTGATCAAAGCAACGCAGAAGGGATCCCAATTTTGGGAACAGACCTGGAAACCTTTGAAATGTCGGGCGAACTTTATCAGCTGTTGAAGAAATAGAGTATAGATTAAAGGTAATTGACAAGTTACATCGTGTCTCTTATCTCAAAATCTCTTATCTCAAAATCAATACAATGAATCGCTATCGGGTAGATTTACATATTCATACTGTGCTTTCGCCATGTGCGGAACTGGAGATGAGTCCCGATGCCATCATAAAAAGAGCGAAAGAGGAGAAGATGGATGTCATAGGCATTGCCGATCATAACAGTACCCGACAAAGCGAGGTGGTCAAACAGCTGGGAGGCGAATTCGGGATTACGGTTTTGTGCGGTGCCGAAATAAATACAAAAGAAGAAGTGCATTGCCTTGTGTTCTTTGAAAATAATGAAAAGCTAAACGAGTTTCAGGTATATCTGGACGAACATTTACCCAGGGTAAAAAATAAACCGGAATTATTCGGGGATCAGGTTTGGGTCGACCGTGACAATAATATTCTCGGAGTGGAAGAAAAATTGCTGATAGTCGCTTTGGATGTTTCCATGGATGAAGTGGCAGCCAAGGTAAACGAGATGGAAGGTTTGTTTATTCCGGCGCATGCGGATAAAACCCGGTTTAGCGTGACCAGTCAGTTGGGGTTTTTATTGCCTGATATCCCTGTCTCGGGAATTGAGGTAAGCGCCAACGTGAAGATGAAGGAATTTGAACTAAAGCATCCCTGGGTTAAGAATTATTCTGTTATTGGTAGTTCCGATGCCCATATGCTAAATCAGATAGGAAGTAGTTATACTAGCATGTTGTTGGAAAAACCATCGTTTAGCGAAATTAAAATGGCTTTAAAAGGTGAAGCCGGCAGAAAAGTAGTTGGAATTATTAAAAACGATAGGTTGTCCACAGATTAAACGAATTAACGCAGAGTGGTTTTCTCTGGAAATTATGAACAGCAAAGCTGTTCTAAATACCTCTGGTTAGCGTAATTCTTGGATGAAGTAAAAAGTGGAATTGCATGGCAAATTCCAATAATTATAGTTTATCAGTGCTTAAATATTGAAAAAATATGCGAGACATATCTATGCACATACTCGATATTATCGGAAACTCGGTACGAGCCGGCGCTTCTTTGGTGGAGTTAACTATTCTGGAGGATTCAGCCGAAGACCTGCTGATATTGAAGATCAAGGACGATGGGTGCGGTATGGATGATAAAACAATCAAAAAGGCCTTAGATCCTTTTTTTACATCGCGCAAAACCCGGAAAGTCGGTTTGGGAATACCGTTGTTACAGCAAAATGCCCAACTGTCGGAGGGTGATTTAACTATTGAATCGGAGCTTGATAAAGGAACACAGATTATGGCATCCTTTGTTCATTCCCATATTGATAGACCACCATTGGGCGATTTGGCAGGAACAATAAGTCTGATAGTTTCCGGAAATCCAAACGTGGATTTTCTTTATTTTCATCAGCGCGATGATGAAGACTTTATTTTTGATAGTAGAGAAGTGAAAAAAGTACTGGAAGGAGTTCCCGTTACCGACCCGGATGTGGTGAAATTTATGAGAGAAATGATTAAAGAAAACCTTACCGAAATAGGGGTTGAGTTTTAAACAGTTAATAGTCCGTGGTCAATAGTCATTGGGTGTTGAATGTGAAGATTGAAGAAGGGAGACCGGAAAAATACAACCAGACTGGAAGCTCGAACTATTATAACTTAGGTAACGATATGGGATATCATGTACGTAGGAAACCCAGGTGGAATGCCTGAAATATTTTAGTTAGAATTGAGTCTATAATCTGAGGAGTGAAATTCGCGTAATTCGCGGACAAGAAAAAACAATATACAAACTATAATAGAGAGAAAAATGGCAAAAGTAAAAACCTTAGACGATCTTAAAAAGATGCGGGAAAATCTTCAGGAGAAGATTACTTTGCGCGAAAAAAGCGATCGTCCCGAAAAAATGGTTCAAATCAAGGTTTCCATGGCAACCTGTGGTATCGCTTCAGGAGCCAAAGAAACCATGAATTGTCTGATCGAAGAGTTGGATAACCGTGCTATTGATGCAGTAGTAACTCAAACCGGTTGCATGGGATATTGTCATTCCGAGCCTACCATCGAAGTGCATGTGCCAGGTACCCAACCAGTGGTGTACGGAAATGTAGATGAAAAAAAAGCAAAAGAAATTATCACCAAGCATATCATTGGTGGAGAGTTGGTGGATGGCATTATTCCTGCTGCTTATACCACTCCGAACGAAGAAGATAACGTAAAGTAAATTTGAGCTATGGCCAAGTATAAAAATCACATTTTAGTTTGCGGAGGTACGGGGTGTCGTGCTTCGCAAGGTGAAGAGATTGTAGAAAATCTTAAGCAAGCTGTTGCCGATAACAGCATGGAAAACGAAATTCAGGTGGTACGTACAGGTTGCTTCGGCTTTTGCGAAAAAGGACCTATCGTTAAAATGATTCCCGATAACACTTTTTATGTTCAAGTTAAACCAGAGGATGCAGGCGAAATAATTTCAGAGCATTTGGTGAAAGGTCGTAAGGTCGAACGGTTGTTGTTCACAGACCCGGAAACGAAAACGCATGTTTCCGATGCCAAGCATATGGATTTCTATAAAAAGCAAATCCGTATAGCCCTGCGCAACTGTGGTTTTATCAACCCGGAAAACATTGATGAGTATGTTGCTCGTGAGGGGTATGGGGCACTGGGTAAGGTGTTAACAGAAATGACGCCACAGGAAGCCATCCAAATAATTAAAGACGCTGGATTAAGAGGTCGCGGTGGCGGCGGTTTCCCAACCGGATTAAAGTGGGAAATTACTCACAATGTCGAAGGGGACGAGAAATACGTGGTTTGTAATGCCGATGAGGGTGACCCTGGTGCGTTTATGGATCGTTCAATTTTGGAGGGAGACCCTCACTCGGTATTGGAGGCAATGGCCATTTGCGGATACTGTATCGGTGGAAGCAACGGTTTAATATATATTCGTGCCGAGTATCCGTTGGCTATTGAGCGTTTAAAAATTGCCATTGAGCAGGCTCGTAACCTGGGTGTTTTAGGTAAAGATATCTTTGGGACAGGGTTCGATTTTGATGTTGAGCTTCGTTATGGTGCAGGTGCATTCGTTTGTGGAGAAGAAACCTCATTGATTCATTCCATGGAAGGTTTACGAGGTGAACCGACGGTAAAACCACCATTCCCATCCGTTAGTGGTTATAAGGGAAAACCAACTAATGTGAATAATGTAGAAACCTTTGCCAATATCCCTGTAATCATCAATAACGGCGCGGAGTGGTTTTCATCCATCGGAACCGAAAAGAGTAAAGGAACCAAAGTATTTGCCCTGGCAGGAAAAATCAACAATGTTGGTTTGATTGAGGTGCCGATGGGCATTACCTTACGCGAGGTTATTTTTGATATCGGCGGAGGTATCAAGGATGGTAAGAAATTTAAATCGGTACAAACAGGAGGACCTTCCGGAGGATGTTTAACAGAGAAACACCTGGATATTCCTATTGATTACGATAATTTGCTGGCTTCGGGTTCTATGATGGGTTCTGGGGGTATGATTGTGATGGACGAGGACGATTGTATGGTTTCTGTGGCTAAGTTCTATCTTGATTTTACTGTTGAGGAATCGTGTGGTAAATGTGCCCCGTGCAGAATCGGTAACAAGCGATTGTACGAAATGCTGGATAAAATTACCAAAGGGAATGCAACAGAAGAAGATCTGGCAACGCTGCGAAACTTAGGTAATGTCATCAAGGATACTTCGCTTTGTGGATTGGGACAGACTTCACCAAACCCGGTGCTTTCGACCATGGATAATTTTGGCCATGAGTATTTGGCCCATGTTAAAGATGGAAAATGCCCTGCCGGTCAGTGTAAAGACTTAATGGAGTATGTGATTAGTGCCGACGCTTGCGTGGGATGCACCTTGTGTTCCCGTGTATGTCCGGTGGACGCAATTACGGGAGATAAAAAACAGCCACACGTTATCGATGTGACAGTTTGTATCAAGTGTGGTGCCTGTATGGAGAAATGTAAGTTTAATGCGATCAGCATCCAGTAACGCTAAAAGATGATAAAACAATGGATATTGTAAAATTAAATATAGATAACAAACCTGTAGTAGTAGAAAAGGGTACAACTTTGTTGGAGGCGGCAAAATCGGTAGGGGTAGATGTTCCTACTTTATGCCACATGAAACTCCACGATTTAAATGTTGAGAACAACCCCGGAGGGTGTCGCATTTGTGTGGTCGAGGTTGAAGGAAGAAGAAACCTGGCGCCAGCTTGTAAAACGGAATGTGCCGAAGGCATGAAAATCAATACGCACTCGTTAAGAGTGGTAAATGCCCGCCGAACCGTCATGGAGCTGATCCTGTCCGATCACCCTGCAGAGTGTTTGACCTGTGTTAAAAATGGTAAGTGTGATTTGCAAACCATGGCCCAGGATTTGGGTATTCGTGAAATTCCTTTTGAAGGAGAGCAATCACATTACAAGGAAGATAAATCACCCGCCATTATTCGCGACGTGGACAAATGTATTATGTGCCGCAGATGCGAAATGATGTGTAATGAGGTACAAACCGTGGGTTGCCTTTCGGCTATTAATCGCGGGTTTGAGTCGGTTGTGGCACCTGCCTTTGAAATGGATCTGGAGAAATCGACCTGCACGTACTGTGGACAGTGTGTTGCTGTGTGTCCTACCGGGGCGCTTTCCGAGGTGGATAACACACGCAAGGTGATTGCTGCGTTGGTGAACCCGGCAAAAACAGTGGTGGTTCAAACTGCACCTGCTGTTCGGGCGGCGTTGGGCGAAGAATTTGGCATGGAGCCGGGTTCTTTGGTGACCGGGAAAATGACCTCTGCCCTAAAAAAATTAGGTTTCGATAAAGTATTTGATACCGACTTTGCCGCCGATCTTACCATTATGGAAGAAGGTACAGAGTTGCTTGATCGTTTGCAAAAGCATTTAGCGGGAGACAAGGATGTAAAACTTCCTATCCTGACTTCATGTTGTCCGGGTTGGGTTAATTTCTTCGAAAGTAATTTCCCCGATATGCTGGATGTGCCTTCAACAGCTAAATCGCCTCAGCAGATGTTCGGTGCCATTGCCAAAAGTTATTTGGCAGAGCAGATGGGCATCAAACGCGAAGATATGGTCGTGGTTTCCGTAATGCCTTGTTTGGCCAAGAAATATGAGTCGGGCCGTCCTGAATTTGCCGTTGATGGAAATCCTGATGTTGACCTGTCTATCTCAACACGAGAGTTGGCGATGATGATAAAAGGAGCGAACCTTAATTTCGGTGATCTGAGCGATGAAGAGTTTGATAATCCAATGGGTGAGTCAACAGGAGCGGGGGTGATATTTGCCAACACAGGTGGCGTAATCGAAGCTGCTGTTCGCACAGCTTACGAGGTTCATACCGAAAAGAAACTGGAGAAAGTAGAGTTTGATGCCCTGCGTGGTTTCGATGGTATCCGTTCCGCTGAGGTGGACTTCGACGGACTAACTATTAAAATTGGAATCGCCCATGGACTCGGGAATGCTCGTAAGTTATTGGAAGATGTTCAGGCTGGCAAATCAGAATTCCATGCCATTGAAATTATGGCTTGTCCTGGCGGATGTATCGGTGGCGGAGGCCAGCCTTATCACCACGGTGATACCAGCATCTTAAAGAAAAGAGCTGCTGCTATTTATCGCGAAGATGAAGGTAAGGCCATCCGTAAATCACACGAGAATCCGTTTATCGTTAAGCTTTACGATGAATATTTAGGCAAGCCTTGTGGCGAATTGTCGCATAAGTTACTGCATACGCACTATTTTGATAAGAAAAAGAAAGTTGAAATTAATAACGATTAACGTTAGGGATTATGGCAGAAATAAAATTAGCTGATAGCAAAGTTCAGGAATTAAAGGACGTTTGCAAAAAGTTTGAATACGATAAAGGCGAATTGATTAATGTGCTGCACGCTGCCCAGGAGATATTTGGGTATTTACCTGCCGAAGTGCAGGAGATTGTTGCCGATGAACTGAAAGTGAATATCGCGCATGTGTATGGGGTGGTTACTTTTTACTCTTTCTTTACCATGATACCTATGGGAGAGCATCCTATTTCTATATGTATGGGAACGGCTTGTTATGTTCGTGGTGCCGAAAAAGTACTGGACGAATTTAAGCGCCTGTTGGATGTGAAAGTGGGAGAAACCACACCGGACGGCAAATTCTCTGTAAGCAGCTTACGTTGTGTTGGCGCCTGTGGTTTGGCTCCGGTAGTTACCGTGGGTGAAAAGGTGTTCGGACGCGTTGCTCCCGAGGATGTAAAAGATATTCTGGCTGAGTATAAGTAAATAGTTTAGAGTACTACTTAAAAGTTAATAAAGTGAAACCCGTTCTGCAAAAGTGGAGCGGGTTTAAGCGCATAATGAATATATTTTCCAGGATAGGAATGTTCATGCGGGTTGCCCCTTCAGTCACCATAGTCCTGCGCCAATTCTTCGAGCGCAAGCTCAAGGCTAGCCACAGGCAAAGCCCGAATGGGAGAGTCTTCCGTAATAAATTCGGGACGATCTGTCCCTGAGGTATCTCGGGAGGTTATCCCAACATCGATCCGAGAAACCCAATTTTGGGTTGTCACAATGGGTTGAGATACTTATTCCCTGCCGGAATCAGCGATTGTTAATAGTTAAGGTTGTCAGTTGGATTCGTTTATAATAACAAGACAATTGGGATGGGAAGTGAAAATATGCAAAAACAATCAAGATCGAAACTTAAACTTTCCCTTAAACCATTCTAATACATTATGAATACCGTTTTGTTGCGTACATGATATTTCATAAAAGGGTGTGTTGATACCCAGTTGTTGTAGATCTGTTTTAAAATTGCCCATATTAAAGTTTGTATATTGCATTAAATCTATTTTGTTTAGAATAATCATGTCTGCCTTTCGAAACAGCATGGGGTACTTTGCTGGTTTGTCATCGCCTTCGGTTGTGCTGATCAAAGCAACACGGTAGTTCTCACCCAAGTCAAATACCGTCGGGCATATTAAATTTCCCACATTTTCGACAAGAATCACATCAAGCTTATCTAAATCAAATTCAGCTAAAGCGTTGCTAATACTATTTGAGTCGAGATGGCATCCGCCTTCCGTATTTATCTGTACGACAGGCACATGATATTTAATTAAACGCTTGGCGTCGCGATCTGTATAAGCATCACCTTCAATTATTCCGATACGATATTCCTGTGCCAGATTTTTACATAGTATTTCCAGAAGTGATGTCTTTCCGGTTCCCGGAGAACTGATGAAATTGAACATCACAACATGGTTTTGTTCTAAAAGTTGTCTGATATCGTTGGCTTTATCCTGGTTCTTATCCAGTACATTGCGCATTATCTTTATTTTCATCCGTTAAAATTTTCAAGTTGTTATTTTATTATACTTTAAAATTTGAGAACGGATGTAACCGCTCCGCTCTCACATGGACTTATTTAAATCATCTTTATTTGTGAACTTTTAATTAAAAAAGTACATGTTCGTTTCATAATTATTCTCCTTCAATACTTTTTATGGTTAACTCATTTCCATTGATAAGATTCAGGTTATTACTTTGGCATTTAGGGCAATAAAAAAAATCTTTTACATGAAAAATTTCTTTACAATTATTGCATTGTGCTTTGATGGGTACTATTTCAATATTTAGTATGGCATCTTGTGCTATGGTGTTTTCGGCGGCACTTTCAAAGGCAAAACGAAATATTTCAGGAACAATCTGCTGTATCTCTCCCAAAAGGAAATTTACTTTTGAAATTTTACTTAACTTTTCTTTTTGGGATACTTCGATAATTATTTCAAACAAATTATTCACAATAGCAATTTCGTGCATTTTTTACCCGTTTATAATTGATAAGAGACAGATATCTTTCAGATGGAAGATGCTGTGTTATCAAGTTAAGGCTAAAACCGTAAATTTCATAACTGATTTGCAATATTTGCGATAGGATACGGCATTTTACCAACAATCAATAACGCTGATTTCATCGCTAAATAGTATTATTTGCATGAAAACTAGTGTGCAATTTTCACTCTTGTTGTCCGTGCCTGTTTTATTTATTGTATTATTGGTAAGTCCTTGCCGTCTAACATATTCGGGGTAATTGTTCCCCGGCGAGCATTTTAATCAAACGTTTTCCTCCTATTATACTATTCATTACTACCTCACCGCTATAGTTGTCTGTTATCTTCCCAATCAGGCTATATGATTTACCAAGTATGTCATTATGTAATATTTCTCTCATGGCGGTTTCATCCGCTTTATCAACCACAAATAATACTTTTCCTTCGTTTGCTAGGTAAAGAGGGTCAAATCCTAAGACTTCACATAATGCTTTTACGCTATCTTTAATCGGGATTTCCTTCTCATTTATTTCTATGCCCAATTTTTTTCCGGATATTACTTCATCAAGGACTGTCGCTAATCCGCCGCGGGTCAGGTCGCGCATAAATTTTACCCGAATTCCTGCATCCAATATCTTTTTAATCAAATGATTTAAACAAGCACAATCCGATTGGATATCGGTTTTTATAGGCAGGTCTTCTCTTGCTGTCAGCACAGCCATAGCGTGATCTCCAAGCGTGCCGTTAATAAATAATATGTCACCTGGTTCTAAGTGGTTACCCTTTGCAATGTTTTTATGTTCGTCTTTTACAATTCCAATTCCAGAAGTATTAATAAAAACCTTATCGGCTTTTCCTTTATTGATGACTTTCGTATCACCGGTAACAATTTGTACACCCGCGCTTTTCGCTTCAAGTGCCATTGCTTTTACAATTTCTTCCAGTTTGGCTAAAGAAAAACCTTCTTCAATGATAAATCCGGCACTTATAAATTGAGGTTGAGCCCCTGAGACAGCCAGATCGTTTATTGTTCCGCAAATCGCTAATTTGCCAACATTGCCACCAGGAAAAAATAGTGGGTCAACTACATATGAATCTGTGGTAAATGCAATATTGTTTGCTGGTATCGTTAAAATTGCAGAATCTGTGTTTTTTTTTAGTTCTTCATGATTAAAATATCTAAAGAATAAATTGTTGAGTAATTGATGCATCAACTTGCCGCCGCTTCCATGGCCAAGTAAAATATTATTTTCCATATTGATGATATTTAAAGTAGGACTGACAGGCACCTTCGTTGGAAACCATGCAGGCACCAACCGGATTTTCTGGACGGCAATTTTGAGCAAAAAGGATGCAATCGGAAGGTGATTTTTTACCTTTCAGAATTTCCCCGCAAATACAGCCTTTGTCCGGTTCTTTTGTTTTAAAAGATACGGAAAATTGATGTTCGGCATCGTATTTATAGTATTGGGGACGCAGTTTTAAAACACTTCTTTTGATAGATCCCAATCCGCGCCATTTTCCATCTACTGCTACAAACACCTGGTCCATAATTTTCTTGGCTTTTTTATTTCCATTGGGTTTTACAGCACGTTTGTATTGAATCTCTACCTTTGGATCATTATTTTTAAGTTGTACCAGAAGCATATGTATGGAATGTAAAATATCCAAAGGCTCAAATCCTGAAATAACGCAACCTAATCCAAAATCTCTGCATACTTCTTCATACATCGCAGAACCTGCAATGGTGCTTACATGCCCCGGACAGATGTAACCATTAATTTTTACCCCGTCCTCAACAATGGCTTTCATGGCAGGCGGCATTATTTTGTGGGCACTAAGAATTGAAAAATTGTTCAGATTCATTTGTTCTGCCTCTAAAACTGCAACAGCAGTACCCGGAGAAGTCGTCTCGAACCCAATGGCCGCAAAAACCACATTTTGTTTGGGGTTTTCAGTAGCTATTTTCAACGCATCGAGAGAAGATAATACAACACGGATATCAGCTCCGGCTGCTTTTGCTTTATCAAGGGAAGTGTATGACCCGGGTACGCGAATCAAATCGCCGAATGTGCAAATAATTGTTTTATCCAATTGTGCCAGAGCTGTTAAGTGGTCGATATAAGACGTGTCCGTAACACAAACTGGACAGCCGGGCCCCGAAATTAGTTTTATAGTTGAAGGCAATAACGATGGTATTCCGAATCTCTGTATGGCCATTGTATGTCCACCACAGACTTCCATAAAAATATAAGGTTTATCAGCTATTTTTTTTATTGAAGCACAAAGCTTATTGATGAGTTCCGGATTTCTATATTCATCGATATATTTCATGTTTTAAATGTTGGTATATTAGAAATGCGGTACATTGTAAATGTCTCCCTTAAACTCAACACTCACTTCTCATTACTCGCCGCTTTTTTCCATCTCTTCAAAAATTTGGAGCGTCAGTTTGGCCTCTTCTTCATCAATTTTTTGAATGGCAAATCCTGCATGTAATAATACGTAGTCTCCAACCTTTATGTCTTCAATCATTTGTAGCCCTGCGGAATAGTTTACGTTGCCAATTCTCACTTCAGCTTTATCACCTTTAATGGAAATTATTTTTGCCGGAATACTTAAACACATAACAATTTTGTTTTAATGATAATGTCACTACTACTGCTTTTATTGTTGGCAGAATTTACGAAGTTTATTTGTTTAAATAGTTTGCAGCTATTGCTATTTGTCCGAGGGCAATGCCTCCATCATTTGGAGGTACTTTTCGATTTGTATAAACTTTAAACCCGATATTTTGAAGTTGATGTTCTAGATGCTCCAGTAAATAACGATTTTGAAAAGTTCCACCAGATAAAATTACATGATTTATCCCATACTTTTGCTGCAATAAGGTCACAATTTTTAGGATTACTTCGATAATGGTCTGATGAAAGCGAGCGGAAATTATTGAAACAGGTACATTACTCTTTAAATCTTTTAGAATCTGGGCAATCGTTTTTTTGAATGAGATTATTTTACCGGATATTTCATAACCATATTTATCCTGGCATGTCTTATCGATTCTTGCTTCCAGTTTCATAGGTGCTTCCGCTTCAAAATCTGCATAATTGCATATGTTAATCATAGAGGCAATGGCATCAAATAAACGTCCTGCACTGCAACTTAACGGTACATTGATGTTTTTTTTCAGCGAAGAGAGTACCATTTTAATATGATCCATGGAAATACCTTGTAGGAAATCACAACCGGAATACTGAAATTTTTCCCCAAAAGTATGATAGAGGTATGCAACAGCCATACGCCAGGGTTGTTTCACTGCCAAATCGCCACCGGGCATAGGGATGTATTCAAAATGGTATTCCCTTGAAAAATCCGACAAATCACAACACATAAATTCACTGCCCCAAATATTTCCATCGGTTCCATATCCGCTTCCATCAAAACAAATCCCGATTACCTTATCCGTTAGCCCATGTTCAGCCAATACCGATGCGATATGTGCATGATGATGATAAACTTTTACACATTTGGTATTGTATTTCGTTTTAAAGTCATTAGCAAATTTTGTGGTGAGATAATCCGGGTGAGCATCGGTAACTATGCAGGCAGGATCACTTATATGGTATAAATTCATAAACCTGTCAACCGTTTCACGATAGGAATGGTATATTTCGTAATTTTTTATATCACCAATGTGTTGACTTAAAATAGCTTTGTTTTCTTTTCCAATGGCAAAGCAGTTTTTTTGCTCAGCACCGGTGGCAATTATGTTTTCGGTGCAAAACGGCACATCAATAGATCGTGGCACATACCCTCTGGAACGACGAATTAGTTGAGGTTTGCCATTTGTAATTTGTAGCACAGAATCATCAGCGCGGTTCCATATTTGACGGTTATACATTACAATCCCATCCGTATTGTTTTCCAGTTTGTTGACTACTTCATGATTGTCTGTTAAATTCGGTTCGCCACTAATATTACAACTCGTATACACCAATGCTTTTGTTTGTATTTTCTCAAAAAGCAGGTAATGAAAAGGCATATATGGTAACATGCAGCCCAATGTGTGTAAACCGTCGTTTATGCCGGGAGTAAGTTGCCTTTTTTGTTCTAGTAATACCACAGGGCGTTGCCATGATGTAATTGCTTTCTTTTCTTCGTTATTAAGAAACGCAAAATCTTCAACCACTTTCTCATCACTAAACATGACGGCAAATGGCTTTTTGTCTCTTCTTTTTATTTTTCTTACTTTATCTACAGCTAGTTGGTTCATGGCATCGCAGACAAGGAAAAAGCTGCCAACGCCTTTTATTGCTAATACACCACCATTTTTTATGATAAAGTAAATAGCTCGTATAATTTCATCTATCCTTAATATTCTATCCTTCTTCAACAGCAATGTATATCCAGGACCGCAATTATTGCAGGAAATTGGTTGTGCATGAAATCTCCGATCATCAACATCATAATATTCCTTCGCACAATCATGGCACATTTCAAAAACATCCATAGTAGTTTCCTTTCTATCATAAGGGAAACCTTTGATGATTGTAAATCGAGGACCGCAATGCGTGCAGTTGGTGAAAGAATAATGTAACCTGCGGGATTGAGTACTCATGTCGTGCAAACATTCACTGCATATGGCAATATCCGGACTGATTTCCGTAAAATCATGCGTGCTTTCAACGCTTTCGATTATTCTAAAATCATTCGAAAAAGATTGTTCTGTGGTGTAAAAATCAATAGATGTAATATCTGCTGCAGCAGGGCTATGAGTTGCGAGTGACTGTATAAAATGTAATTTATCATCTTCATTTCCTTGAAAACCAATCTCTACACCATTTCTGGTATTTCTTACAAAACCGGTGATGTGATTATTTTTAGCTAGTTTATATACAAAAGGCCGAAAACCAACTCCTTGTACAAGTCCATGAATACGTACAAAATTTTTATTTTCTATGTCGGCTCGTCTGAATAACATGTATTACCATTTTTATTTCACTATGAGCTTTATTGAATACTTGGTATTATGCCGATATCATTAATGATTGAGATTATCTATTATAACGTAGATAAGTCTCAACACATAATATAACCGGCATTATTTATTTTTAACTATAGTCAGTCTTAGTAAAAATATCATTTTATAATAAATAATGTCTCAAAAAAATATGATTATCTATGTATATTTTGTAACTTATTGGATAGTAATATACTAGCTTTATGTCAAGGATTTTAAAGTTACCGAGAGAGATTTGGGATGATATCCTCAAGCAATTGACGAAGGATTACCATATTTATGCCCCTATACCATGTGAAAACGAACAGGATTATGAATTACTTCATGATGATAACATTAGCGATGTGATTTATAATAAACCCAAACCTGCAACTCCTTTAAAAACTTTTTTATTACCTGTAAAACAAAACTTAGTAAAAGAAGATAATTTAAAACCGGGTATTATATTAGGAATTCCTGCCTGTGATCTGTCAGCAGTAAATTTGTTAAGCGAAATATACTTAGGTAAGGATTTTAAAGATACTGCCTACCAAAACAGATTAGAAAACTACTTATTTATAGGAACAGATTGTTACTCAATACAAGAACATTGTCATTGTACATCATATGGATGCAAACCTTATCCAACAGAAAATACAGACCTAGTATTATCCTGTATTAACTCAACTGTTTTTATAGAAGCCCTGAGTGTTAAAGGAGATGTTTTTATTGGACAAATCGAATCAAAGGTTGCTTTTAAAGAAGCCACAGAAAAAGAGGTAAATCAAATCAACGAGAAACGGGAAAGTAGTTTCCGACAACTCAAAGAAAAAAATAAAAAACTCCCGGATTACAAAAAAACAGGGGAACTAGTAAAGCAGGCAAATGAAGAAATATGGAAAAAATATTCCGATACATGTGTGTCATGTGGTGCATGTGCCACTATTTGTCCGACCTGTACCTGCTTTTTATTAATTGACAGACCTGGTTTCGAAAAGATTAGACAATTAGATGCCTGCCAATTACCGGCATTTGCTCGTGTGGCAGCAGGTGAGGATCCTTTGCAGGACTTAAATGTGCGGTTTAAAAACAGGTATATGTGTAAGTACGTTTGGAAACCGGAAAAATTTAATTCAGTTGCATGCACTGGTTGTGGAAGATGTATAGAAGCCTGTATTGGCAAGATTAATAAGAACGAGATATTTGTTGAATTAAATGAAGTGAAATAAAGTGGATGCTGATCAAAACATATATCAATGTATAAAAGCGGAACTAACTGAGGTTATCGAAGAGTCACCTACTATTAAATCGTTTGTTTTGAAGCCTGAAAAGGAATTTGAATTTAAAACAGGACAATTTGTAGAATTGACATTAGATGGAATTGGTGAAGCACCTTTTACACCATCATCATCTCCTCTTGAAAAAGATGAAATTCAAATTACCGTAATGAGAGCAGGTTATGTCACGGAAAAAATTCATCAGCTTAAACCTGGTGTTTTAATGGGTATTAGAGGGCCTTATGGAAGAGGTTATCCATTAGATAAGTTTTTTGGTAAGGAAGTATTGGTGCTTGGAGGTGGTTGTGGGTTTGCCCCATTGCGTTCTTTACTGTACAACCTAAAAGCAGAAGAAGACAAAATTAAAAAATTGGTCTTTTGCTATGGTTCCAAAACACCGGCAGAATGCATATATAAACCTTATATAAACGAATTGCGACAAATAAAGAAATTTGAGGTGCACAGAAGTGTGGATAGTTCTGACGAAACCTGGACAGAAGAAGTGGGCGTGGTAACCAATCTTTTAGATAAAATAACTATAAATGTTGAAGATTCTGTCGCTGTAGTTTGTGGTCCGCCGGTAATGATGAAGTTTGGAACTTTCAAATTACTTGAAATGGGATATCCTGAAGATAGGATTTATTTGTCCATGGAGAAAAATATGTCATGCGGATTAGGTAAATGCGGGCATTGTATGATGGGGAAATATTTCGTGTGCAAAGATGGACCGGTATTTACCTACGAAGAGGTAAAAGAACAGCCTGATATTTGGCAATAATTATTAAGATATGGGCAAAAGAGTAATTATTGATTTATCGAAATTTAGGGATTGCAGAACAACCGGGGAATGCGACAATCCGCAGCCGGCTGGTGTATGGTTAGGGTTCCCCGATAATACTGGTTTAAAAACAATCCGGGAGTTGGCAATTTTTCAGTTCACATGTCGAAAATGTGAAGATGCACCATGCATGACTGTTTGCCCTACTGATGCATTGGAGAGAAATAAGGATGGAATAATTACACGAGCATTAAACCTTTGCATATCCTGTAAATCATGTGTTACAGCTTGTCCATTTGGTACTTTGATGACCGATTTTTTTACATTCACTACACATGTGGATGATTATCTCGACCTGGCTGATGAGGATGACCTAAAAAAATTTATGGACCAATGCCCCGAAGGAGCAGTTGGTTTTACAGACAATGAAGCATCTGAAGATGAAAATATATACCCATTGAACGAAAAAATATTGATCAAAGAAGTTCCTTGGGACAAACTTAAATAGTGAAGTTTTAAATGCTTTAATACAAAACGATCCGATGGTAGCCGATTTATTTTATTATTTTATCTATCCAGGATTTTTATTTACTGCTGTAATAGGTGGTTTAATAGCTGGTGTGGACAGAAAAATTACTGCCCGTGTGCAGTTTCGTAAAGGTCCTCCAATCATTCAGCCGTTCTATGATTTTTTAAAGCTTTTGCTCGTAAAAGAAACCATTCTGCCTGCTAAGGGATCCAAAATCACATTTCTGCTTGCTCCTGTATTTGCGGTTTTCGGTGCTTCAACATCAGCAATCTTAATCATGTTACCGCTTTTCGGCATCAATACAGGTTTCCAGGGAGATGTTATTGTAGTATTTTATTTACTGGGTATCCCATCACTTGCCTATATTATCGGAGCGCTGGCTTCGGGCAATCCTCTTGCTGCTGTCGGTGGTTCGAGGGAGATGAAATTAATAATTAGTTATGAGCTTACTTTCATACTGATAATTGCAGCTATTATACTTAAGGCTGGGGCAAGTATCAGTCTATACAAGATAATTGAGATTCAACAGTCAGGAACTGCTTTTATAGGTAGTGTTTCAGGTGTTTTGCTGTTTATAGCAGCAATTTTTTGTGTTCAGGCTAAACTCGGACTTGTACCCTTTGATATGGGAGAAGCAGAAACAGAAATTGCCGAAGGGGCATTTATTGAATACTCAGGTTCTGCTTACGCGCTCATTAAACTCACAAAGTACATGTTGTTTTTTACTTTGCCGGCATTTATTATTCTATTGTTCTTGAGTGGAATACAATTTTCAGGGATCCATATATTATGGTCGGTTCTTAAGCTGGTTGCCGTGGTATTGCTTATCACGTTGATACGTAATACTAATCCGAGACTAAAAATAGGACAAGCGATGAGGTTTTTCCTTATCTGGATGAATCTTTTGGTGGTGGTTGCTATAACGTTAAGTTATTTAGGATATTAAAGATAGAGACGTGGGATTAAAAGATTTTTGTTTTAGAAAATCATTGTGGCTGTTTCATTACGGTGGAGCTTCTTGTAACAATTGTGACATCGAAATATTGGATTGTCTTACTTCAAGATTTGATGTGGAACGCTTTGGTATGAAGCTGGTAGGTAGCCCACGTCACGCTGATGTGCTGTTGGTTAATGGCTCTATTAACAAACGTGATAAAGACCGTTTGATCGAGGTATATAACCAAATGGCAAAACCCGTATTGGTTGTGGCAATAGGGGCATGTGGTTGCACAGGAGGAATTTTTGCGGAAGGCATCACTTTTGCCGGACCTGTTGATAAAATTATTCCGGTAGATGTTTACGTACCGGGCTGTCCTCCAAAACCTGAGGCAATCATAGGTGGAATAGTAAAATTATTGAATAAAAAATAATTTCTGGGATGGAAAAAGAACTGTTTATAGAAAAAATCACAACTCGTTTTGGAGATAAAATTCTAAGAACTGAAATCATAAAACAGAACAGAATTCTGGTTGATATCGACAAGCATGCTATCCTGGAAATAGTTGATTATTTGCATAATGGCATACAATTCAGGTTTATCATTGCTTCGGCATTTCATACAAAAGCAGGATTTGAAATATTGTATCATTTTAGTGATGATAAAGCGGGGAATATCGCAAATTTTCATGTGGTATTACCTCAGGAGAACCCGGAAATTGAATCGCTGACGCAGTGTTTTATTGCAGCCGATTGGATTGAACGGGAAATGCATGAATTATTTGGGATTACATTTTTAAACCATACCAATCCGGGTAAACTTCTTTCGGAAGGAAATTGGGCTGAAGGAGTTTATCCGTATAGAAAAGATTTTACAAAATAAAGGAGAATGAGCGAGAAAAAAGTCATACCGATAGGGCCGTATCATCCGCTTCAGGAAGAACCGGAACTTTTTAAGCTGTATTGCGAAGGTGAAATAGTGAAAGATGTAAAGTGGGAAACAGGTTATAATCATCGGGGCATAGAGAAGCTCAGTGAAAGTAAATCCTTTGATCAATCGTTTTTTCTGGTCGAGCGGATTTGTGGCATTTGTTCTACATCGCATCCTTTTGCTTTTGCAAATGCGATGGAAGAAATTGCTTGCGTGGAGGTTCCTGATCGTGCTAAATATATTCGAAGTATTATTGGTGAATTAGAGCGGATTCATAGTCATTTATTATGGGTTGGTTTAGCAGGACATTTTTTGGGTTATGATACTGTTTTTATGTGGGCATGGAAATATAGGGAACCGGTACTCGATCTCTTCGAAATGATCTCCGGAAACAGAAATAGCTATGCCATGTTTAAAATCGGTGGCGTGCGAAGGGATATTGAAAATGCCAAAATACCTAAGATCCGAGAAGTGCTCGCTTTCCTTAAAAAGAAGGTCGATTTATTGACGGGTGCTGTCATGGACGATTCCGTCATTCATGCACGTACAAAAGGTGTTGGAGTGATCACAAAAGAAGATATTATGGAGTATTGTGCTGTCGGCCCTACAGCCAGAGCTTCAGGCGTAGATATCGATGTACGGAGAGATGACCCTCATGCCGCTTATCCTCTTGTAGACTGGAAAGTAATTACTGCTCAGGGAGGTGATGTTTTTGCGAAAGCAGAAGTAAGACTTCTTGAAATGTATGAATCCATTAAAATTATAGAACAATGCCTGAACGGACTCGGAAAGTTAAAAGAAGGTGATATTGAAGTTGTGGTCAAAAATATTCCGGCAGGAATAGGCACCGGACGTTATGAAGCACCACGGGGTGAAGTATTCCATTTCGTAAAAACAATAGGTACAAATTCACCGGCAAGGCATAAAATCCGTGCCCCGAGTTATGTGAATATTGCAACCTTCAAAAAGTCATGTGTTGGACAAACCATTTCTGATGCGGCAATATCGCTGGCAGCTGTTGACCCTTGTTACTGTTGTACCGAACGCATGGCTGCGGTATACGATTACGCTACAGGCGAAAAGGTGTTGAATGGTGTAGAGATAATTGAAAAGTCGAAAAGAAAGTCAGATGAAATAAGACGTAATAGTTGATTGAGTTTAAGTCATGAGCGAAGCAGGTAACATCATAATATTACCCATAGTTGTCGGGATACTACTTCTGATATTCCCGGATAAAGTGAAAATTATTAAGGGGCTGATTGCCGTCGTTATTTCACTAATATCTGGCTTTTTTGCTATTAAACTGTATCAAACCGAAGCTGCAATTGTGGATTTGAGTCTGTTCTCCGGACTGATTACAGAAGATTCGCTATCCCTTAGAGGTATAAATACTTACTGCCAGTTAAATATCGACCCGTTAAGCCAGCTTATTACTTTAGGGATCAGTTTTTTTGCTGTACTAATTTCCATCTATTCGCTTACCAATATTACCAGGGAGAAAAAGGTCTATCATTTTTATCCTTTTTTCTTAATAACACTGGGATGTGCCAATGGCGCGGCATTATCAGATAATCTGATTCTTTTCCTTGTATTCTGGGGGGCACTTGGACTAACATTATACAAATTAATTAAAGGGTATGATGAGGAAAGTTCTGCTGCTGCTAAAAAAACATTAATTCTAATCGGCGCTTCCGATAGTGTTATGATGATAGGTATAGCTTTAATTGGGGTAATTGCAGGTACTTATAATATGTCTGAATTGAATATCAGCACGTCAACAGGGATTGGGATTATGGCTTTTTTAACCTTACTTGTTGGTAGTTTTACAAAAGCCGGTGCCTTTCCTTTTCATACATGGGTACCCGATTATACCCAAAAAGCTCCGGCTGCATCATCCGCCTTTTTACCGGCATCATTGGATAAATTACTGGGTATATATTTACTTGCCCGGTTATGTACCGATATTTTTGTGTTGAACCAATGGTTAAAACTGGTTATATTAATTCTTGGGGTTACTACTATCATTACAGCTGTACTCATGGCTCTCGTACAACACGATTATAAAAGATTACTAGGTTTTCATGCTGTCTCTCAAGTGGGTTATATGGTAATAGGTTTTGGCTTAGGAACACCCATTGGTGTTGCGGCCGGATTATTTCATATGATAAACCATGCGCTATATAAAAGTGGATTGTTTTTATCCGCTGGTAGTGTATACCACCAAACTGGCCAATCAGATCTGAATGGGTTAGGAGGATTATCTAAATCTATGCCCATAACTTTTATAGCAGCTCTTGTTTTTGCGTTGTCCATTTCGGGTATTCCTCCATTAAATGGTTTTGCATCAAAATGGATGATCTACCAGGGAATTATTGATTTTGGAACATTACCTGGAATCGCAAATCAATTATGGATGGTCTGGCTTGCTCTGGCAGTAATAGGTTCCGCACTAACGCTGGCCAGTTTTGTGAAATTTATGACTGGAATTTTTATGGGGCGTCGAAATCCGGACTTGGAATCAGTAAAAGAGGTGAACGTTTTAATGTTGAGCCCCAAAATAATATTAGCCCTGATTTGCATTTTGTTGGGTGTATTTGCTACTGATTATTTCGTTCCAAAAATATTCTATCCTATTACAGGTCAGTTCAAATTTGTTGGTATTTGGCAATCTTCATTTGTCTCATTGTTAGTAGTTCTATCGGTTATCCTGGGATTACTAATTTATTTAATAGGAAATATAAAAAACTTCCGGACAGCCGACAGTTATGTTGGAGGAGAGAAGTGGGAAGAGAAAGCGGCATTTCCGGTCACCGGATTTTATGATACGATCCGAAATGCAAAAGTATTCAAATCCATGTACGATAAGGCGGAGAAACACTGGTTTGATATTTACGATCTAACCAAAAGCGTAGTGCTAAGTTCCAATAAGGTACTAAGTAAGGCGCATACTGGTATTTTAACTGATTATACTATCTGGCTTTTTGCCGGATTGGTTATTATGCTCGTGTTATTTTTAATAGTCTGACTTAAACTGAAATATTTAAAAGAAATGGAAATTCTTCTGTCTGCCATAATATTTCTCATGATTATCGGAGCGTTGTATGCAATACATGCCAAAGATTTATTATCAGCCCTTATTGCATGCGGTATAGTAGGATATAGCCTTGTAATATGTTTCCTGCTTTTAAAGGCTCCTGATTTAGCTATTGTTCAGATTGTAGTAGAAACAATTACATTGATATTCATGGTTGCCGTTATCCTTAACAGCACGCGTGAAGAAGTGAAAAAACAATATACAAAGCGTGCTTTAGTCAATATCGGAATTGCGTTAGTGGCAATAATCATATTAGTTATTTCATTTCATACTGCTACAGAAGCACTTGATCCTTTAGGCAGCCATGCAACCCGAATGTCAACAGCGTATATTAAGGGAGCAGAAAGAACGGGAAGCGCCAATCTGGTTACCGGTGTTTTATTTGATTTTAGAGGTTACGATACTTTAGGAGAAGCTACCATTTTGTTTACCGCAGTTATTGGCGTATTAACTGTGCTACGGTTAAAGGGAAGAAAATACTAACATTGAAATGATCTGGGATTATGGAAGGAATGTCGAAAATTGTTAAAACTGTTACCGGGCTACTCTCCGGGGCTGTTTTTATATATGGGCTGTATATCATTACGCATGGTCATCTTACTCCTGGTGGAGGTTTTGCAGGTGGTGCTTTGGTGGCTGGATCCTTTATCCTCTTGATACTGGCATATGGGAGTGACATACTAAGGTTAAAGAAGGAAGAAACTGAAAGTTCGATTACAGAAAGCAGTGCAATTTTAATTGTATTAATTCTGGCGGCTATAGGAATGTTTGCCGGAGGTACGGCTTTTATGAATAATTATTTACAGTTGGGAAAAGTCGGAGAACTTATTAGCGCTGGTGTAATCCCACTTTACAACCTGTTTGTTGGTATGGAAGTAGCTTCGGCATTGCTAACTATATTTTTAGCATTGGTCATTTATAAAAAAGAGGTATTGAAATGATGGCTTATATCTTGTGTTTCATATTATTTCTGGTAGGGCTCTATGGTGTGATAACCAGGAGGAATTTAATTAAGATAGTTATTGGATTGTCTGTCATGGAGTTTAGTATATTTCTTTTTCTGGTGATGATAGGATATATGAATAATGCCCAGGCACCTATTCTTACAGCAGGAATGGAAAATGCTAAATTTGTTGATCCACTGCCGCAGGCTATGGTATTAACAGCTATTGTTATCGGATTGGCCACAACAGCCATGTTATTGGCTATAGCCATCCGTATCTTTAAGAAATACGGAACCTTTGATATAACAAAAATCAACAATTTAAAAGGGTAATTATGGATAACCTGATAATATTATTTGTTATAGTTCCCCTGGGAAGTGCATTTCTGATCCCGATTATCGGGAAATTTATACCACACTTCCAGAAAGCATTTTCATTGCTCGCTTTATTGTTTCTTTGTGCCCTTATCCTTAATTATTTATTTTCCGGCAATACGCAATATGTTGTTTACAAACCAGGAGGTTGGGGGTTGGTGGAAAATGTTCCGATAGGAATCTATCTGGTTCTGGATGGTTTAAGTGCTTTTTTGTTGTTGATTATCAATGCTATCGGTTTATTGGTGGTTTTTTATGCCTTCTCGTATATGAGAAAATACACAGCCGAAAATAATTTTTATGCCTTGTTGTGTTTAATGGTGGCCGGGATGAATGGTGTAGTTCTTACCGGAGATATATTTAACCTTTATGTTTTTCTTGAAATAGCGGTAATAGCTTCTTATGCATTGGTGGCGTTCGGAATTGAGAAAAACGAATTGGAAGCCTCGTTTAAATATCAGGTCTTAGGAGGGATTGCTTCGTTGTTAATCCTTCTGGGTATATCTCTGCTTTATTGGCAGACTAAAACCTTAAACATGGCAGATATTTCCAATGTACTCACAGTTCAGGCCAATAACGAAACAATTTTATTTATTCAAATCATTTTAATCACCGGATTCGGACTTAAGGGGGCTATGATTCCATTTCATGCCTGGCTTCCGGATGCACATTCGTCTGCACCATCACCTATATCGGCAATGCTTTCGGGAGTGCTTATTAAAGCAATTGGTATCTATGCCATCATCAGGTTATTTTATAACATGTTTGCCATTACCTACCCAATAGCATTGATCATAACCGTTATCGGAACCCTATCGATGGTAATAGGCGTTTTACTGGCCATTGGACAATGGGATCTTAAGCGGCTTCTTGCTTATCATAGTATTAGCCAGATGGGATATGTCGTAATAGGAATGGGAATGGGAATGCTGATTTTAGCAAACAACGGAGATAGAATCGTGGCCTCTCTTGCAATTGCGGGTGGATTATTCCACCTCATAAATCATGCAGTTTTTAAAGGACTTTTGTTTTTGAATGCCGGGGCTATTGAATACGTCATTGGTACAAGGAATTTAAAACAAATGGGAGGCTTGGCTAAAGGTATGCCGGTTACTTCCGCAACATCGTTGAGTGCCTCAATGGCTATTTCCGGAATACCTCCGTTTAATGGATTTTTCAGCAAACTGCTCATTGTTATTGCTGCCATAAAAGGACATTATTATCTTCTTGCTGCATTGGCGGTATTTGTAAGCATAATAACATTGGCCTCGTTTCTGAAATTTCAACGGTATGCATTTTTCAATAAAACGAAATATGGTGGTAAGGCGATTGTTAAAGAAGTTCCTTTTGCGATGGCTTTTTCAATGATCGTGATGGGTGTTTTATGTATGGCACTTAGTTTCTTAATATTTCCCGGAGTACGGGAACTCATTCTTTCACCAGCAGTGGAAGTACTTATGGAAACCACAAAATATTCTGGTAAAGTATTAGGGATATGATCAAGGAGTTTAAAATTTAAACGAATGAAATACATTGTATTGTTTATATTTTCTTTAGGTTTCTGGTTGTTACTGACTTTTAGTCTTAGTTTACAGAACATTATGGTAGGTGTGGTGGCTGCTTTGCTTACTGTTTTATTTTTTGGGAATTTTTTCCCTGAAAAAACGGCAAGACTCCTGCAGCCGCAGCGGTACTTGTGGTTTATCGTATACCTGTTTATATTTATTTGGGAGTGCCTTAAGGCCAATTTTGATGTTGCATATCGTGTGTTGCATCCTGCCATGCCCATAAAACCTGGAATTGTTAAAATAGAAATGTCGCTTAAAACCGATCTGGCGCGTACAATTCTGGCAAATTCCATAACCATGACCCCGGGCACAATTACGGTTGATATGATAGGCGATTTATTATACGTACACTGGATTTATATTAGTTCTACGGACCCTGAAGTATATAGTAAAAAAATTGCAGGAAGATTTGAAAAATATATAAAAAAGATCTTCGAATGAATGACTTGTTAAATATATTCCTGTATGTACAAATTGCACTTTGTGTATTTTGTCTTTACAGAATAATCCGTGGACCTTCCATACCGGACAGAATGGTTGGGATCGATATCTTCGGCATTCTGGTTGTTGGAATATGTGCCATCCTGAGTGTCATTACCGGGAAGACATTTATTATTGATATCGGAATTGCATGGATAATTCTAAGTTTTATCGGAACCCTTACCTTGGCTAAATATTTGGGGGGTAGTAATTTGAACGAATAATAATGCATTATGAAAACAGTAAGCATCATATTAATAGCCATAGGAATTCTTTTTAATCTGTTCGGGTGTATCGGTCTTATTCGTTTACCCGATGTATACAACAGATTGCAATCGGCAACAAAATGTGTTACGCTCGGAACATGCAGCATTTTGCTGGGCGTATTGTTTTATTACGGTTTTATAGATATCGGTGTTAAGGCGCTTATAACCATTCCGATATTGTTTTTTACGGCAACAGTTGCAGCACATGCATTGGTTAAAGGAGCCTATGAATTTGGGGTTAAATTAGGAGATAAAAGTGTTAAGGACGATTATAAGGAGGTTGAAAAATGAAGTATCCAAAACTACGCGAAATAAAAGAAGCGGTGATATCCCTGTTTTCACCGGCATATACCACAAAATTTCCGGCAGAACCGCATGAACCCTATGAAAACTTTAGGGGTAAGCCAGTGGTAGATGATAAAAACTGTGTAGGATGCGAAACTTGTGCTAATGTTTGCCCGTCCCTAGCCATTACATTTGAAGATGATAAGGAAAACAAAATACGGCGGATAAAAAGAGATTACGGTAAATGCATCTTTTGTGGTCAATGTGAGGAACATTGTATCACTGGAAAAGGAGTGATGTTATCTGATAAAATATATGATATGGCTTCCTTCGACAGAAAAGAAAATATCGAATATCAGGAAAAAGAACTGCTGATTTGTAAAAATTGCGGAGCTGTAATTACAACCAAGGAACATATTTTATTTATGCACAAAAAGCTGGGGCCCAAAGCCTATTCATCACTTATGAACCTGAATATGATAAACGAAAAACTAAAGTTAGCACATGTAGAAGATATCGAACTGGAAATTCAGGATCAGATGAAACGAAAAGACATGTTTAATATTTTGTGCCCGAATTGTTTAAGAGAAGCATTGATTAATAACCTAAGAAAATGATAGAGTTCTTAAACGAGTTAGTGGGCCTTGATAAAAAGATTCTTTTTGCCGGAATAGGAAATGTGCTCAAAAAAGACGATGGAGTAGGTGTGTTCATCAGCAAGCGAATTTCCTCCTCTCGAAATATAAATGCATTAACAGTTGAAGTAAGTATCGAAAACTATATCGGTAAAATTAATTCACTGTCACCCGATATTCTTGTCTTAATTGATTGTGTACATTTTAATCGCCAGCCAGGTTATTTCGAACTGCTTGACTTGGATAAAATACAGGATTTTACCACCAACACACATAATATCTCGTTAAAGAAAATCAAAGAACTTTTTCATGTGCCCATAATACTTGTACTTGGCATACAACCCAAAACCGTAGATTTTGGAGAAGAGGTGTCTGCAGATGTTCTGCAGGCCGCAAATCAGATTTTAGATATGATTAATATCGATTAATTATAAAAGCTATCTTTTGGAAGAAATAGTAGTAACTCATTGGCATGTTGGTCGCGGACACAAATAAGGCAATGTTGTGCTAAACTGTAACCTACCATTTAATAAATAAACCCGGATTATGTATTGTAGGTTCGTCATGAGCATTGCAAGTACAATAAAACAAGGCATTACTGAAACAAGGCATAACTTGTCCCGATTACTTTCGGGAGCATCGTTCTGGTGAGTTGAAATGATGCAACGAAGTGTCTTGTTTTAAAGTAATATTTCAATGTGTAATAGAATTTCTAATGCATATTGCGGGATAAATGAGTATTGGGTATTATGTGGATAACCTTCCTCAATAATACAAAACAAGTTGTCCCGATCTATACGTCAAGGTAACATTGAATAGCCTGAATCTGTACTGTTAAGAATTGATTAGAGGTAACCGCTTTTGATTTTGTTAATACGTATAATGACACAACTCCTATTATCTTCTAATATTATATTTTGTATGGATTGTTTAAAAAAGTGAATGGAGCAGAAAATCATGGGTGCCTTAAATGCTATCTCATGTGTGGTGTGGTAGCACAAAAAAAAGCTGCCAGAAGGCAGCTTTAAATCTTTATAATAGAAGAATTATTCAGATAAGTCTTCAAATTCTACGTTTGTGTATTCGTTATTTTGCACTGCATCAACTAGTTGCTCAACTGGTTCTTCTATAGGTGTTTGGTTTTGCTTAATGAATTCGACAGCTTCTTGCAGTCCATCAGCGAATTTTTCGAAATCTTCTTTGTAAAGAAATACCTTGTGTTTCTCAAAGTGAAATCTCCCATCCTGCTCAAACTTTTTTTTACTTTCTGTAATCGTTAGGTAATAATCGTTTTTCCGAGTAGCCTTAACATCAAAAAAGTAGGTTCTTTTTCCCGCTCTTACCGCTTTTGAAAAGATTTCTTCTCTATCGTTCTTTTCAAAACCTTCTTTTTTCTCATATCCTTCCATCGTCAATCAATTAGTTGTTTTGAATTATATTACACTGGTTTGTTGTTTGCCATCCAAAAATGGGAATTATTTTTTAATTAATCTAACCTTTGTATGCAAAATTTACTATAATCAATAATAATTGGTAATAATTTTGTCCTTTTTTGCGATAAATTGTATTCAACAATGAGGTATTCAATTACTAAATAGAAGAAGTTCCGCGTTTGTATATTTATCGATAAGATCATTATAGTACATCAGAGTTGATTGTTTCACCAATTCGATCGGAAAGTCGGGCAAAGTATACATTTTTTATGCTTTAAAAGTTAATATTTTTGTGGTATGATATGAAAAAAGACCTATTTTTGCGGCATAATCAATTATTAAAAGTTCTTTGAGGAATGTTAAATAGAAGACTACTAAGGGTGAAAGTGATGCAAGTTTTGTACGCGCACTACCAACATAACGAAACCACCATCCAAAATTCTGAGAAAGAATTATTTCACAGTATTTCCAAATCTCTTGATCTATATTATTTATATATTCTTTTAATGTTAGAAGTTAGGGATTATGCGATTGGTCGTATTGAGTTTGGGAAAAACAAAAAAATGGCTTCTGCCGAGGAACTTAACCCCAATACAAGATTTGTAACCAATAAAGTACTTTCTAAATTTGCAGAAAGTGAACAGGTTAGTAAATATATGGATCAAAAGGGTAACAATTGGGCAAACTACAAGGAGGTGATTAAAAGTTTGTATGCTGAAGTAATCAAATCACAGCAATACAAAGATTATTTGGAAAATCCTGAGAATTCGTTTGAGGTAGATAAAAAGTTTATTGTCAAGTTACTGGAGAAAGTAATTGCCTATTTTGAACCTATTTATGCAACGTTTGAGGAACAAAGCATTTATTGGAACGATGAAGTGGAGTTTGTTTTAAGTATGGTTGTTAAAACCGTGAAGAGCATGGAAGATGAGGTTCCTGTAAAACTAATGGGTCAGTTTAAGGACGAGGATGATGAGGATTTTGTGAAAAGATTGTTCCGAAAAGCAGTGGTTAATCATCAAGATTACCTCGACTTAATTAAAAAGCACTCCAAAAACTGGGATGTGGAACGTGTAGCTTTTATGGATATTATATTAATGCAAATTGCCTTGGCTGAGTTGGTAGAATTTCCTAATATTCCTGTAAAAGTATCAATGAATGAGTATATTGAAATCGCTAAACATTATTCAACCGACAAAAGTGGGGTGTTTATCAACGGAATTTTAGATAAGGCTATCGTGGAATTAACAGAAGCCAAAAAAATTAAAAAAGTGGGTAGAGGCTTGGTTGATGGTGCAAAATAAAAGGGTTTATATTATATTAGTATTTATAGGCTGTTTGCTTGTCGGTTGCGCTACCGGCGGTTCAAAACAAAATCAAGAGCTTGTTAATCATCATACCCAAATTACTTTTGAGAAAATGAATCATGTTTTCGGGAAAGTAGTCGGAGGGGAAACAGTAGGGTGCTATTTTAATTTCACTAATACAGGTGAGTTTCCTTTGGTTATTCAGCGGGTAAAGCCAGGTTGCGGGTGTACAACAGTAAAATACACCAAGGAACCTGTGTTGCCAGGAAAAAATGGCGAGATTGAAGTGAGATTTAATTCAAGCGGTTTTTCCGGGCAACAATATAAAGTGATACAGGTGCATGCCAATATTGAAAATAAAATGAAAGAATTGGTTATTTCGGCCAATGTTATAAATTAGATAAATTAGGTTAAAATGAATTTACAAAGTATTTTTTTACAAGCTGCTCCTTCCGGAGGGCAAAATATGTTAACATCTATCTTACCATTTATTTTAATTATTGTGGTTTTTTATTTCTTTATGATCCGCCCACAAATGAAGCGTCAAAAAGAATTAAAAAAATACCGCGAAGAACTTAAAAAAGGAGATAAGGTAATTACCACTGGTGGAATCTATGGTAAAGTAGTTGAAATTAAAGAGACGTACGTTGTTGTAGAAATAGCTAGCGGGGTTGTCATTAAAATTGATAAGTCTGCTATCATCATGGATATGTCAGATGCACAAACAAAACGATAAAAGATAATTTTTTTATATGAGGCCAATGACTACATTTGTGGTTATTGGCCTTTTTTTTATGATGAAACATTTGAAAATTAATATCGAAGAGTGGAAAGATAAAACCAAGAGTTCGGTTAAGTCTCTAAGGCAAAATCGCGATTTGTTGGCCTTCCTTCTATTTCTAATATTGTCCACTGGTTTGTGGTTTTTAAATGCTTTACGTAAGGAATATACAACTACCATTTCGTACCCTGTAAAATATGAGGATTTCCCTAAAGATTTTATTCTTCTGGGTAAACCGCAAAATAAACTGCAGTTAAAAATTAAGTCTTTAGGTTACGGTATTCTACCCTATCATATTGGTAAAATTCTTGATCCGGAACCGCTTAATGTTTCATCGTTCCGAAGGATTAGAAGCGGGAGCAAATACGGGGCTTACATACCTACACGGGAAATGTTGAATGATATTTCCAATAAATTGTCAAATGGAGTAGAGCTGATTGAGATTTACCCGGATACCCTATACGTGTTTTTTGAGAAAAAAGAAAGCAAAAAGGTAGCTGTTGTATTTGATTCGAAACTAAGCTTTGAGCAACAGTTTTACCAATCAGGAAGAATAACTGTAATACCTGATAGTGTAGAGGTTGCCGGGCCGGCTTCGCTTGTGGATTCAGTTGATTTTATTAAAACGGAATCTAAGAGTTATGAAGGGCTGAAAGATTCTTTGGTACGTAATGTGGCACTGGAACAATTAAACAATATTGAGGTAAGACCAAACCGGGTGGTCGTCAATATTCCGGTAGAAGCCTTCACGCAAAAAAACCTTAGAATTCCGGTTGATCAACTTAATATTCCGGATAGTTTAACGCTGAGAAGTTTTCCTGGGGATATCAACTTATCTTTTATGGTTGCGGCCAGTCGCTTTAATGACATTAAAGCACAGGATTTTTCGGCGATTATTGATTTTAAGCAAAATACATCAACCCGATTGCCGGATAGGTTAAAGGTGAAACTATTGGATCAACCCGAGGGTATCAAAAATGTTACATACTCACCTTTATTTGTGGAATGTTTGTTTGAAAAGGCAAAATCAGATGATTAAAGTAGGCGTAACAGGCGGCATAGGTAGCGGTAAGACCACCGTGTGCAACATTTTTAAAACCCTTAATGTGCCTGTGTATAGTGCCGACCAGGAAGCTCGATATCTGACCGATTCGCACCCGGATATTATAGCAGGGGTAAAAGCGTTGTTCGGTGCGGATATATATGTCAATGGTCAATTAGATCGTAAAAAAGTAGGTTCCTTGGTATTTGCCAACAAGGAACTTTTAACAGGCTTAAATAATATTGTTCACCCTGTTGTAGCCCGGCATTTTAAGGATTGGTTGGCACATAACAAACATCATCCTTATATTTTAAAGGAAGCAGCCATATTATTCGAAAGCGGAGCAAACAAGCATGTGGATAAGGTGATCATGGTTACTGCTCCCAGAGACATTAGGGTACGGAGGGTAATGAGACGTGACAATTTTACCGAAAAAGAAGTGATAGGAAGAATGAATAATCAAATGTCGGAGAAAGAAAAGGTTAGATGGTCTGATTATGTTATTCGCTGTAACGACAAGGAATTAGTGATTCCACAGGTGCTGGAAATTCATAAATCGCTCTTGAGGCAATAATGTCAGCTTTGGTCCTATGGCATGAAAAATGATAGGGTGAATAACTGGTTTGCGAAATTTAAAGATCCGTGTTAAAGATCTTATATAAAAAAATATAAATATGAACATATTTAAAATATCCGGTTCTTCATTGCTGGGTGCAGGATTGGGCTGGTGGATTGCAGGACCCGTTGGAGCCATTCTGGGTTTTGTGCTGGCTTCTTTTGCCGAAGGGATGTCTAAAGAGTTGGAGCCAGGTGCCAGAACCGAGGGAAGCGCCAGGGATGGGTTTGTAGCTTCGCTGTTGGTTTTAATGGCGGCGGTGATGAAAGCGGATGGGAGAGTAGTTAAATCTGAATTGGATTTTGTAAAAACCTACCTCCGTCAGGCGTTTGACGAGCAAAAGGCAGCAGAAGCGCTATTGATGCTGAGGGATATCTTGGAGCGTGATATTCCGCTGGCCGAGGTCTGCAGGCAAATAAGTATGCACGTGGATTATAGCTCCAGGGTACAGCTTGTGCATATGTTGTTTGGAGTAGCCAATGCCGATAAGGAAATACCTCCAAGTGAGCAAAATGTAATTCGGCAAATCGCCTCCGGTCTGGGTGTTTCGGTCCGCGATTTTGAATCGGTAATGAACATGTATGTCAAAAATACGGAATCGGCATATAAAATATTGGAGGTGGAATCTTCCGCCAGCAATGATGAAATTAAAAAAGCTTATAGAAAAATGGCTGTAAAATTTCATCCGGACAAAGTGGCCCATCTGGGTGACGAGTTTCAAGCTTCTGCTAAAGAGAAGTTTCAGAAAGTTAACGAAGCTTTTGAGGCTATCAAGAAGCAAAGAGGTTTCAATTAGAATGTTAAATAATTTGTAGTTAATCCTATTCTGTTATTTTTGCACTGAATTTTTAAGCCCAATAGTGCAACAGGGAATTTAATCGAAAAAAAAATTGTAATGAGTGAAATGTTAAAGGGGATATTGGCTGTATCAGGACAAAGTGGATTGTTTAAAATGATTTCGCAAGCCAAAAACAGCATTATTGTTGAATCGTTGATTGACGGGAAAAGAATGCCGGCTTATGCAACTTCCAGGATTAGTGCGTTGGAGGATATTTCCATTTTTACCGAGGAAGCAGATGTGAAATTGGTCGATGTTTTTAAGCGTATTTTCGAGAAAGAAGATGGGGGACAGTCAATTAGCCATAAGGCGTCGGCTAAGGAACTGAAAAGCTATTTTGCCACGGTTTTACCAGATTACGATAGGGACAGGGTATATGTTTCAGACATCAAGAAAGTTATCATGTGGTACAACCTGTTGGTAGATAAGGATTTTTTTAAGTTTGGTGAAGATGTGGAGGCTGAAGAGAAAGAGTCATCCAACGAAGAAACAAAAGAAGCAGAAGCTTAAGATAAATTTGTTTTAGCGGAACATCAATAAATAATAAAGGGTAAAATCGACAGGTTTTACCCTTTATTATTTAAGCAGAAACTGTCTAATCCTGATTGTTCACAAATAACCCGGATTATGTATTGGAAGTTCGTCATGAGCATGGCAAGTACAATAAAACAAGGCATTACTGAAACGAGGCATCACTTGTCCCGATTACTTTCCATAGCCGTTAACTTAAG
>NZ_JBNGOS010000025.1:34161-104324 GCF_050589685.1 Saccharicrinis sp. 156 | reverse complement strand
AACTCTTTTAATATTGAAATAAATCAGCTTGGATTTGTCCACTTTGTAAAAAAAGCGACTTTTCTTGCCGGCACTAATTAGTGGGGTGGTTGTTTTTTAGTTTTGAGTTTGGTTGTTACAGTTTAAAACCTTCTTGGCTCTTCCCTTTGCCCTTTAAAGGCAAGGGGAAGTACGCCGCAGCAAGCGGTGGGATGGGGATTGATGAATCTTGCAAATCATACACCCCCATCCCTTTTACTGTGTAAAAGTACTTCCCCCAATCTCAGGATTAAGGGAAGAACCAACAACTATATAAATTGATAGATAGCTCTCTACGCTTGAACACCTTATGTTTCTTTTGGGAACTAATTTATATTTTTCCCTACCTTTTAAATAAAAATGAAATCAAACAGCACCAAACTAAAACAATTCAGAAGACACCTAAGAAACAACTCCACTCCGGCCGAAACTGAACTATGGAAATATTTGAAAAACAAACAAGTTAATGGCTTAAGGTTTAGAAGACAGCACCCAATTGGTAACTATATTTTAGATTTTTATTGCGTACAAATTAAATTGGCTATTGAGCTGGACGGCGAAGTACATGTTTACAATGAAGAATACGATTTAAAAAGAGATACGTTTTTGAATGAACAAGGCATATCTGTATTAAGGTATGAAAACAAGTTTGTATTTGAGTTTCTGGAGCAGATATTGGAGGAGATTGAAGAGTTTTATAAGGGCTGGTTAAAAAGGGGAAAAGGACAAGGCAAATAACACCCCATCCCTCTGTCTGCGACAGAGTACTTCCCCAGTCTCAGGATTGAGGGAAGAACCCGAGCTATATAAATTGATAGATAGCTCGCTGCACATAAGGGTTATTTCAATTTAAAGCCCACTTTTTCTTATAATAGAAAAGATGGCTTATTTATAATATCATAACAAAGCATTGTTACTCCACCGGTTCACAAACTGTTTCTATAAGATTACGGTCGTTTAAATACTTTGTATAATCACCCGTGAACTCAATCCGGGTTTCGATGGCATTGGGCAGACTACCTATTAAGCCAACAATCAACTCACATGCTTCTCGAACTCCACCATTACCACCGGTGCTTCCTGTTCTGTAATCGCAGCTTTTATTATCAACCAGGTATTGATTAAAAATAGGATTGGCTTTACGATTAATTTGAAAGCTAGCCCCTACTGTACGGGCCAACTCAACATCCAATATATCATCAAAGAAAAAGGCAATCTCTTCTGGCTTCAAGTTATTTTCTATACAAATTCTATCTAAAGCCCGAACTTTAAATTTACACTTATAGAAAGCTGCATTCATATGTTCACGCTTAGCCAGAAACTGAGCACTACGATTTTCCTCACCCGTAACAACAAAGGTAGCAGGCAATTCACCATTACGCAACCAATAATCCAATTTGAGCATATTAACACCCATAGCATCCGGCTCGGCAAAACTACTTCCTTCGTCACCTACCTTTGAACCATTATTAAACACGCCATCCCAATCAAAGATATAAGCTTTTATTTTTGATAGCTTTTGTTTTAACTCATCAACAGGCCTTATAAACCGTCCCCCGATATTTTCAAATTGGTTTTGAATGTTCATCGTATACAAAATGTTATTAAATTCAAACGAATACAATTTCGGCGCAAGACAAGTTATTACAAATAACAACTTTATAATTGCGCCGATTTATTTCATCAATATACCCAGGACGTTACCTTAGGCTGTTATCTTTTGCCTCCCAAAATGAATTCGAGACAGGCGTTACAGAGCATACTTACAATTTTTAGCAAATCACTTGCCTCTTACCAGTTCATTTGCTTTTTCTAAATCCTCAGGCGTATCAATACACATGGTCTCTTCTAGTTCGGTGATAACGCAGGTAACCGGGAAACCATTTTCGATCCATCGCAACTGCTCCAACGATTCGGCTTTTTCCAGGGTCGACTGCTCCAGCTTAACAATCTCCTTTAAAACATCCATGCGATAAGCATAAATACCTAAATGACGATAGAAGGTCTGATGCTCCATCCACTCATTTTGTTGCACATTACGTAAAAAAGGGATAGGAGCACGACTAAAATAAATACCCTCGCCCCAGTTATTCAACACCACCTTCACCTCACTCTGACTTAACACCTGATCCAAATTTTTTGCTTCTTGCACCAAGGTAGCTATTTGCGTATCCGGATTTTCAAAGGCCGATTTGATATCATTCAATTGAGCTGCCTCAAAAAATGGTTCGTCACCCTGTATATTAACTACCACGTCGGCCTTCACGCCGTACTTCTCTTCAATATTTGCGGCAGCTTCAGCACATCTATCAGTACCACTGGTATGATCTTCTCTTGTCATCACTGCTTTGCCACCAAAAGCCTCCACCGCATCAACAATACGTTGGTCATCGGTGGCCACAAACACATGCTCCAGCCCTTTTAGGCAATTTTCGTACACCCACTGCACCATTGGCTTATCACCAATCATAGCTAATGGTTTGCCAGGCAGGCGGCTCGATGCATAACGACTTGGAATGATTCCTACTATGTTCATTTTCGATTATTAGATAAGAGATAAGAGATAAGGGACAAGAATAAGATACTAAAAAAGTCTATTTTCTAATGTCTGAAGTTCTCTAATCCAAAATTTACATCTTCTTATACAACGCTTTTAACTCTGCTTTTGAAATATGCTTTTCCCACTCAGGACCGAAGGCATTATTCCACATGTGCTCATTCGCCCAAGCCACTTCCACCATTTGGTCGAATTGATCATCGGAACACCCTGCTGTTATTCCACTTGGAATTTCAACACCCTGTAAAATCTGCATTTCTTTAAACAGTTTGTAACCATCCGGATAATATTTCTCCAATTGATTAAATACAATACAGTTGCCAACTCCATGATGCGTTCCCAAAACAACGGCTAATCCGTAGGACAAAGCATGACAAACCCCAACTTGCGCATAAGTAATACTATTACCTCCCATGATGGAAGCTACCATCATTTTTTCGTCAGCTTCAAGTCGGTCAGGATATTTGTTCATAAATACATCTACACAGATTTCATTTGACTTTTCCGCAAAAGCCTTACCCATGGAAGTAATCCAGGTTCCGTTCAAAGACTCCACATTATGGATGTAATTATCCATTCCAGTAAAAAAACGATCCTCATCCGACACTGTTGCCAATAACTCCGGATCGAAAAGCACCTCATTAGGTATAGTATAATCACACTTGATACCCAATTTCTTTTCCGGCCCACTCAACACAGCCGTCATTGAGACCTCGGCTCCCGTGCCGGAAACCGTTGGGATTACGATTGTGTAAATACCTTCGTTTTTGATTTTATCTAAACCTTGATAATCCTTTGAATCGCCTTCGTTGGTCACCATCAAACCTGTTGCTTTGGCATAGTCCATGGTGGTGCCTCCACCCATACCCACCATTACTGCGGGCAATGCAGGCTGATGCGCCAATATCTGGTCGCGATATCGATTTACCAAGGTTGTTTTTGGCTCATCTTTGGTATCAATAAAAAACACAAGGTCTTTTTCCCCGATAGGAAGACGATCCAACGTTTCTTTTTTATCCTGAAAATAATGATCGATCATAAACACGGTCCAATCATTGGTTTCATTTTTTCTTCTATCAATCAATTCGCCCAAATGCTTAAGGTTTCCTTTTCCGAAAGCATAATGACCCGGGTTCACAAAACTTCTAAAATCGTATAGCATAATAATTAGTTCAAAGTTAAAAGTTGAAAGTTGAAAGTTGATTTATATGATCCTTAAAACAAATTCATCCATCAACCACTAATTAATAAAAACCACGAATAATGCATATAATACTATATACTATCATTCGTGGTTAAATTATATATTTATCCTAAAACTTTATCGAAAGCTTTACAGATAGCCTCTAACTGTTCGGGAGTAGTTTTGATGTTCATGTTAACAGAAACCAACCTACCGATTAGATCATATGACTTAGGCAAATCCAGCTTTGTATAATCCTGAGGCTTATCTAAAAACTGCATACCCACAGGGGCGGCCACCTTATACTCAGTCAGGTGTCCCCAGTTTTTAATAAAGTGGTAGTTGTTATCGTACCAATAAGCGGCAGCAACACCTTCAGCACCTAAATCCGCACAAGCTTTCTTTGCTTCCTCTTGTGTTGGCAAAAAGAAATTCAACACAGTAGCCGAATCTCCGTCTTCATCCGGAACATTCCGAAAAACCACCTGAGGGAATTTCTTCAAATAGTCCTTTAGCACTTTTTTGTTGGCACGAAGTCTTTCCAGTATATAATCGATCTTACGGAACTGTGCCAGACCAACAGCGGCATGAAGCTCACTGATACGGTAATTGGTTCCTAATATCGGATGCTCCTCAGCTCCACGGTTGTTCCCAATATGGCTATGGCCATGATCGGACCAGGTATGCGCGGTGTTATAAACACACTCATCGTTAGTCAACACTGCACCGCCTTCTCCAGCAGTAATCAACTTAAAGAAATCGAAAGAATAACAAGCAACCTTACCAAAGGTACCTAACATTTTTCCTTTATAAGATCCTCCCAAAGCCTGAGCAGTATCTTCTATAAGAATGATATTATGCTTGTTACAAACATCAACAATCTCGTCGATTTGAGCCATGGCACCTACCATATGTATCAGCATCACCGCTTTGGTTTTGGGTGTGATGGCAGCTTCAATTGACGCTGCGGACAAACAAAGCGTTTCGTCTATTTCCGCAAATACAGGAACAGCCCCACAGTTAACTACTGCTTCAATTGGCGCAATAAACGTAAACGGAGGAACAATTACCTCATCGCCGGCACCAACACCCACCGAAGCCAATGAAACAGCATCGGCAGCAGTACCGCTCGTAACCATATGACAATATTTAGCACCGTGGTAATCCGCAAATTCTTTTTCAAACTCCTTGGCTTTCCAAATGCCTTTTCTTTGCGCATCGTGGTTATATCTGAATAGAATTCCTGTCTCAAGGACTTCCATTACTTGTTCTCTTTCTTCCTTACCAAATAATTCTGTACCCGGCATTTTCTTAAATTTTTAGATATTAGACAACCCGTTACCGACGGGAGGGAATAATAAAATGTTACACTTCCTTTTTTACGCAATAGGGGCGATTAAAAATAATCACCCCTTATCATATTATAGCTATCCGCTTAGGGATAAAGTAGACTCTTATATATACTAAAGGATTTCTAACTTAACCAAATCCTGTACGTCAACCATTCCAACAGGTTTTCCGTTACTGGTCGCAATGATGTTGTCTACTTGTTTTTCTTTGAATATACCGACAGCTGCATGAAGTTTTTCCTCCATATCAATTGAAATAGGCATCTTCATTTCAAAATCGCTCATCTTCATGGTCAAGATCTTCTCTCCGTTAATATTCATATGACGACGCAAATCTCCATCCGTAAATATTCCCTTAAGATTACCTTCTGCATCAACAACAGAAACCGCACCAGTAGCATACTTAGTCATTTCGACAGTAGCATCGGTTACTTTGGCATCCAAACCAATAGTTGGGTTTTTGCTTCCAATAATCTCACCTACCTTCATGGTCATTTGGCGAGTATGGTTTACAAACTGCTGCGTTCCAATCTCAGTAAAGTTATTGTTGTTCAGGTTCTTCATTATCTTCCAAGGAATGGTGATATTTTGCGCACCTAATTCAATGGCGTTTTTAATGTGCTCCGGGTAACGTACCGACGAGAACATGATTTTTGTATTGTAGTTATATTTGTCAACTAACTTGACACAATCATCAACCAGCTTCAAGGCATCATAACCCTGATCCTGCATACGACCCACCAATACACAAACGTATGTAGCGCCAGCGGCCATGGCCATATACGCTTGCTGAATATTGTAAACCAAGTGAATATTCACCATCATATCTTCGTCGCGAAGCATTTTACAGGCTTTAGCCGCAACCAACGAAGCTGGTATCTTAAATACAGTTTTCTTTTTATCTAAACCTAAGCTCAATAAACGCTTAGCCTCAGCAACAATTTCCTCGGCAGTATCCCCTAACGCTTCAATCATTAGTACAGGTACCATTTTCGATAGCTTTACAATAGCGGCATCGATATCGGTAATACCGTGTCTGTGCATAAAAGTTGGCGTGGTAGTTAAACCATCAATAAAGCCTAACTTAAACGCTTCTTCAATTTCATTAATGTCAGCAGAATCAAGATATAATTCCATGATAAAATATTTGTATGGTGATATTAAACTTCTGTTCTTGTTTGTTTCTCAATATTGTGAATGTCAATCAAAGGCTTTAAGAATTCCTCTAACTGATCCAATGGGTACTGACTCGCCGCATCACATAGTGCGTTTGTGCAATCAGGATGCGCTTCAATAAATATTCCATCGATACCAGCAGCAACCCCTGCCCGGGCAATGGGCCCCAGGTACTGACGTGTTCCTCCGCTAGGATCGGAACTAGGAATACCATAACGACGAATACAATGTGTAATATCGAATACAACAGGGTACCCCGTTTGTTGCATTTCATAAAAACTACGTGGATCTACAATCAAATCATTGTAACCGAATACATAACCTCGTTCAGTTACCATGATATTTTTGTTGCCAAAGTGTTCTATTTTCCGAACCGGCTTAATCATGTTTTCCGGAGCCAAAAACTGACCGTGCTTTACGTTGATGGCCTTACCTGTTTTAGCGGCTGCGGTTACCAGCGAAGTCTGCATGCAGAGATAGGCGGGAATCTGGATTACATCCAATACATCGGCAGCAGCTTTTACTTCAGCCTCTTGATGAACATCCGAAATAACCGGCACGTCAAAGGAATTTTTAACTTTTTCGAGCATTTTTAAACCTTCTTCCAATCCAGGTCCATGATAATATTCAACCGAGCTACGATTATCTTTGATATAAGATGATTTAAAAATAAAAGGAAGGTCGAGTTTTTCTGCTATTGTTTTCAACTTCTCCGCCGTTTCCATCATGATCGATTCCTTCTCAATCACACACGGACCAGCTATCAGGAAAAGCTTGTCTTTGCCAAACTCCTGTTGGCCAACTTTAATATTCTTCATGCGTTGTATTTGCCTTTTTTATTTTCAGCGAAAATAATGAGGATTATTGAATTAAACACGATGAATTGTCATGTATTTCAACATCCCGGATTATTTTATTGTGAAGTTTTACCCCGGAAGCATCAGCTTCTACGGAATATTAGACAATCCTGTTTTAACAAACACGTACTTCAAAATAAAAAAATCGGCGGCTAAATTAGTAAATAGTTGTTAGATAAATGAGAATTGATTCAGATATGTGAAAACGATGAATGGAACAGGATTAATTGATGGTGAAACGAAAGGCAACAATTCAACCTTCTTATCCTCCTTTAGCGGCAATGATTTAGACTTGTTCCAGAAGATATTTTAAACAATTGCCCTTTGGCCAATCAACTAGCAACTTTTCCTTACCTTTGCACTCCATTTTTAAAGATGTATTGCCTTGAGTTTTGATGCCAGAAAAACCGGTTTACCGGTTGTTGAGATTATTGAAGATGTAAAAAAGGGACTATCCAAAGAAAACACATTGATAGTTCACGCACCAGCGGGAGCGGGAAAGAGTACGCTTTTACCATTGGTTTTGATGAATGAACAATGGCTGAAAGGCAAAAAAATAATCATGCTCGAACCTCGGCGATTGGCTGCAAAAACCATTGCCATAAGAATGGCCGATTTATTGGGTGAGAAAGTAGGCGAATCGATTGGTTATAGAATCAGATTCGACAACTGTGTATCTGACAAAGTCAGGGTGGAAGTGGTTACCGAAGGAATTCTGACAAGAATGCTTCAATCGGACAATGCGCTTGAGAATGCTGGCATGGTGATATTCGACGAGTTTCACGAACGTAGTTTATTTGCCGACGTGGCCCTGGCATTGGCGCGAGAATCACAACAAGTTCTCCGTCCCGACTTGCGCATCATGATTATGTCGGCCACTTTGGATTTGCCTAAACTATCGGCTTTGCTGGAAGCGGAAATTGTAGAAAGCAAAGGAAGACAATATCCGGTTGAGATAAAATACGAGGGTGATGCCGATTTGATGATGTTACCAGAATTGACCGCACGATTGGCGAAAAAAGCGGTTGACAATGAGCAGGGGGACGTACTTATATTTTTGCCTGGAGAAGCCGAGATCAGAAAAACGGAAGCTATTTTAAAAAGGAGTCTTTCCCAAATTGCCATTCACCCGTTATACGGTCAACTTACACCCAACAAACAATTTGCGGCTATCATGCCGGATAAAAACGGAAAACGCAAGGTAGTCCTGGCCACTTCCATTGCTGAAACCAGCTTGACCATCCAGGGTGTTAAAGTGGTGATTGATTCCGGGTTTGGCCGAACCATGAGGTTTGATCCCAACTCAGCACTTTCAAAATTGGTTACTGTTGAAATCACCAAAGACGCTGCCGACCAGAGAACAGGCAGGGCCGGCCGTTTAGAAACCGGGGTGTGTTACAGAATGTGGAGCAAGGCCACCCAAAACAGACTAAGAGAACATCGAACCCCGGAAATTTTGGAAGCCGATTTGGCTTCATTGGTTCTGGATTTGGCTGCTTGGGGAATATCTGATCCTAACGAGCTAATTTGGTTAACCCCTCCACCTAAAGGTGCCATCCTCCAAGCTACGGATTTACTGCATCAGTTGGATGCCCTGGAAAATGGCAGAATTACAAAACATGGAGAAAAAATAAATTCTCTCCCCTGCCATCCGCGAATTGCACATATGTTGCTTATGGCCAAAGAGGAGGGCTTCGCAGATGTGGCAACTGATCTGGCGGCTATTTTGGAAGAGCGAGATCCTCTGGATAAAGAAAGCGGCGTTGACATCAACCTGCGGGTGGAAGCTTTGCGAAAAAGCAGAAAAGGAATCATCTCCAATAGAATACTAAGCAGAATAGAAAAAATAGCTGCTCAATATCGAAAGTTATTAAACATTGAAGTGGACAACAATTCTGTTGACCCTTTTGAAACAGGTTTACTTTTGGTACATGCATATCCCGAAAGGATTGCCCATGCAAAACCGGGCAATAATGCTCAATTTAAATTAGCCAATGGTGCCATTGCCGCTGCGGGACATAAAGACGACCTGGCGCATGAACCCTGGCTGGCCATCGCAAACCTAAATATGAGGGATGCCGTTGGCAAAATATTTATGGCATCCCCGCTTAACCCAAGAGACCTGGCTCCTCTGGTTAAAGAAAAGGAACAGGTAGAATGGGACACCAAGCGAGGCGGTTTTATAGCGGAGAAGAACTTATGCATTGGACATATTGTACTACAATCCAAACCGCTGCAAGAATTTGATGAAGAACAGAAGATTTCGGCTATCTCAAAAGCTATTGCCAAAGAAGGAGCGCACCTGTTGGATTGGAACACAGACGTAACACAATGGCAAAACAGGGTTTTAAGCCTTCGAAAATGGAATCCATCTGATAATTGGCCTGATGTGAGTACATCATCTTTACTTGAAGACAACAAAGAATGGCTTGGCCCTTATCTAACCCAAATAAAAAGGCCGGAAGATCTAAAAAAGATGGGTTTAAAATCCGTGCTTCAACATCACCTGGATTTTAAACAACAGCAACTAATAGATGCATTAGCTCCTGAATCAATACAAGTCCCCACAGGTTCAAAAATAAAAATACAATACCATGCCAATGGGGAAGCTCCCGTTTTAGCCGTTCGATTGCAAGAGATTTTCGGATGGCAAGAAACACCAACCGTTAACAGGGGCAAGATAGGTTTACTGATGCACCTTTTATCCCCTGGCTATAAACCCGTTCAAATAACTTCGGACCTTAACAGTTTTTGGAACCATGCTTATTTTGAAGTAAAAAAGGAATTAAAGGCAAGATACCCCAAGCATAAGTGGCCGGAAAATCCCTTAAAAGCTGAACCCAACAGAAAGTAGGACATTAGTAACCCTCAAGCCCAGCTAATATCTTCATATATTAAAATATTGTGTTTTATACATGAGAATATCCATCAACAAACAATAATATCTTTCTTATTTTAACATAACAGTCTTGACATCAGCATACCACTATCTTAAATTTGTATATGAAGGTAATTCCTAATATTTAATTTAAACATCTGCTTATGTCACACGATAGATCGCTTCACGATGGCAAGAAAAAGAAGAATGCCCAGAAATCATTAAAGGAAAGACGTGCTGAGAAAAAGCTTAAACGCGAGACTACACTTCACGCCAGAAAACCGAGAAGCAACAAATCATTACTGGAAAAAATTAAGTAGTAGCGCCTTAAAAAGTATAGAATTAGATCGATGTAGCCTGTTTAGTTTAAGCAGGCTATTTTTTCATCATAATGGATTGGATTGTAAAATGATTAGGCATTCATATAAAACTAAACATTATCCGAACTTTGTTGTTAAGGTAAGTGAAAAAGAATCACGCTTTGTTGCCTTAATCTCACATACTGCCATCCTAAAACTAATTTAAACGCACGAAGGCAATAGGGTATGTAATATTTTACAATTTTTAAAGAATAAAGTATGAAGCACCTTATCATTCTATGCCTATTGCTGTGTACTCTTCTACCCTCCCAAGCGGAAGAGATCAAAAAAATCGGCGTAATCGAACACTTGGATGAATATATTCCAAACGATATTGAAGTCATCAATATTGAAGGAGACACGGTATTGTTAAGCTCCATTGTCAAAGATAAACCCACGGTTTTAAACTTTGTTTATTATAGATGCCCGGGCGTTTGCACTCCTTTAATGGATGGAATTGCCGAAGTAGTAAATCTATCTGACATGGATCTGGGGGAAGATTACCAAATAATTACCGTAAGTTTTGACTACAAAGAAGACCATGTGTTGGCCAAAAAGAAACGCAACAACTATTCTTTGACCGTTGAGAAAGATGGATTCGAGAATGGATGGCTATTCTTTACAGCTGACAGCGCCAATGTGGCCAAGCTGACCAACGCTACCGGGTTTTCTTACAAAAGAACCGGTAATGATTTTATTCATACCGCCGGATTAGTCTTGCTAAGTCCGGAGGGTAAAATAACACGCTATCTGAACGGCACCTATTTTCTTCCTTTCGAGCTTAAGCTAGCGGTTATCGAAGCCTCCAAAGGCATCCCGGGACCAACGGTCAACCGTATATTACAGTTTTGTTACAGTTACGACCCGGTGGGACAATCGTACGTGCTGAACATTACCAAAATGGCTGGGATACTAATAATTGTTATAGCCGGACTGGTGCTTTTTGTACTAACCGTTAAACCTAAAAGAAGAACAACTTAATTCACGCCACATATGTCACAAGAAGAATTGAACCAAACTTATGTTAGCTTTAGGGACGAGAAAGGTAAATACAAAGGGCTGTTCGCCTGGATATTTTCTACCGACCATAAACGAATAGGATTACTTTATCTATATTCCATTATCTCCTTTTTTCTTACTGGAGTTCTGCTTGGCATAGCTATGAAATTGGAGTTGCTGGCACCAGGGAAAACAGTAATGGACCCGGCAACTTATAATGCCGTTTTCACCCTGCATGGTGTCATCATGATATTTTTGGTGGTGATACCGGGACTACCGGCTATATTTGGCAACTTCCTTCTGCCCATAATGATTGGCGCTAAGGATGTGGCTTTTCCCAAACTCAACCTATTGTCGTGGTGGGTATATGTCTTAGGTGCCATTATTGCTTTGTCCTCATTATTTATGGCTGGCGGACCTCCTGACACGGGCTGGACTTTTTATGCTCCATATAGTTTTAAAACCAACACCAATATGTTACCTGCTGTCCTGGGAGCTTTCATACTGGGTTTCTCATCCATATTAACAGGAATCAACTTTATTGTAACTATCCACCGGCTTAGAGCGCCCGGTATGACCTGGTTTAAGATGCCTTTGTTTCCCTGGACATTATACGGAACAGCTTGGATACAGATATTGGCCACTCCGATAGTAGGTATTACGTTACTAATGATTGTTGGAGAAAGAGTTTTGAACATCGGTTTTTTTGACCCTGCCTTAGGCGGAGACCCTATCTTGTACCAACATTTATTTTGGATCTACTCGCACCCTGCTGTTTACATAATGATATTACCCGCCATGGGCGCCATTTCCGAAATCATTCCCACCTTTGCCAATAAATCAATATTTGGATATAAAGCCATTGTATTTTCAACCTTGGCCATTGCTTTTGTGGGGTACTTTGTATGGGGCCATCACATGTTTACTTCCGGCATGAGCGGAACAGCATTGTACGCCTTTTCACTGCTGACATTTATTGTTGCAATACCAAGTGCCATAAAAGTTTTTAACTGGGTAAGCACATTGCACAAGGCCTCTATTCAATTGGAACCTCCGTTTTTTTGGGCCGCATCCTTTTTGTTTGTTTTTATGATTGGTGGATTGTCGGGATTGGCCTTGGGAGCTCTTTCGCTAAACGTTCACTTGCACGATACAGCCTTTGTAGTAGCTCATTTCCACTTTATCGTATTTGGGGGTGTTGGTTTCGCTTTCATGGGCGCTATCCATTACTGGTTTCCCAAAATTTGGGGACGCATGTATAACAACCGGCTGGCCACAACAGGATGGTTATTCTTCTTTATTGGATTTTGCACACTCTATCTCCCCATGTTCTTTTTAGGGATGACTGGTATGCCACGTCGTTATTACGACTATGTAGAACGCTTTCATGGGCCTAACATTGTTTCTACCATTGGGTCCTGGGTGCTTTTTATCGGATTGATGATTATTCTCTACAATTTAGTTCGTTCCGCTAAAAATGGTGCTATTGCCACAAAAAATCCTTGGGGAGGGCGGACCCTGGAATGGACTGTTGAATCTCCCCCTACACTAGAGAATTTTGAAGAAATACCAGTGGTAAAAAAAGGCCCTTACGATTACAGCTAAAAACTAAACTATGGATACAAGCGCAACAATTCAGCATGTTCACCGCGACGACGAGGCCTCCAAACTTGGGATGTGGTTATTTATTTTTACCGAACTACTACTTTTTGCAGGTTTATTTATCGTTTACGGGGTGTACCGTTATTTAAATCCACAGGCCTTCCATTTGGCAGCCCAACAATTAAGCATTACCGTTGGAAGCATTAATACCATTATCCTGCTGGTGAGTAGTGCCACCATTGCTATGGCCAGCTCGGCCATACGTCTGAAAAACAAAAAGCTCACATTAGGATTATTGATGGTTACACTACTGATGGCTCTTTTTTTTATGGTCAACAAGTACTTTGAGTGGAAAGGTAAATTTGAACATGGTTTTTTCCCCAGCAGCGAGACGCTTCAAGGGCTGGGTAATGGTGATACTTTATTTTTCGGTTTATACTTTTTTATGACCGGACTTCACGCATTACACATCCTGGTTGGGATTATTCTTATCACCATTGTTTTTGTTAGAGTAAATAACAATACCTTAACGGATGACAACCCGGTTTTACTTGACAACTCGGGCTTATACTGGCACCTGGTTGACTTGATATGGATTTTCCTTTTCCCATTATTTTACCTCCTCACATAAATTTTTAAGGCATGGATAAACATAGTGATTCACATATCGTCCCATATAAAGTATACCTTAAGGTACTTGCGGCATTAATTACCCTCACGTTAATTTCCGTTGCCGTAACACAAATAGAATTCGGCAAATTAACAGTATTTGTTGCGTTACTATTGGCATCTATTAAATCAATATTGGTATTGATATATTTTATGCACCTGAAATTTGACAATAAAATATTGCAAATTTTTGTTCCTGCCATTTTTATATTGGTGGGACTGGTCATTTTAATCACATTCCTGGACTATAATTTCCGCTAGCTATGATTGAAACGAATACAAATAACGCCTCTAACTTTGTTGAACAGGTAGATTCTACCTTTGTTTTTATTTTTGGTATCTCGTTGTTTTTTCTGTTGGGTATTACTATCGTGATGGTATATTATATTATCCGGTACAGAAAAAGTAAAAATGCCGTAGCTACCCAGATTGAGGGAAACAACACGCTAGAGGTCGTATGGACTGTGATCCCAACTATTCTAGTTGTGATTATGTTTTATTATGGCTGGTCGGGTTGGCGTTTCCAGAAGGATGCACCAGAAGATGCGATACCTATTAAAACAATCGCCCGCATGTGGAGCTTTTCTTTCCAGTATGAAAACGGAAAGATTACGGATACACTATTTGTACCAAAAAACAAGGCCGTTAAGCTGGATTTAATCGCACAAGACGTACTTCACAGCTTATACATCCCGGCTTTCAGGCTAAAGCAAGATATGGTTCCGGGTAAAGAAGACATAGTTTGGTTTGAATCAGGAAAGGAGGGTGAGTATGAAATATTTTGTGCCGAATATTGCGGACTAAGACATTCATATATGAAATCGGTGGTCATAGTGATGCCACAAAAGGAATTTGAGGAATGGAATAAGGTAGATTCAGCTGCAATTGCTAACATAAATCCAGAAACCGCCATGCGTATAGCCGCACAAGGTATTTTAAGAAAATATGGTTGTAATGCTTGCCACACATCCGACGGTTCTAAGTTGGTTGGACCATCCTATAAAAACATATTGGGCAGATCCAGAATTGTAATAAAAGATGGGCAGGAGATAGAGATACAAGCCGACGAAGATTACATCCGGCGTTCAATTTATGATCCCAATGTCGAAGTCGTAAAAGGGTATGACAAAGGTTTGATGATATCCTATAAAGACCAGGTATCGGAAGATGAGATAAAGCAACTCATCCAATACTTTGAGTCATTATCGAGTAATTAATAGTGATCGGTTAAAAAAGAAATACATAAAGAGCCCTGGCCTATGCATTGCGCATAGCACTTCCTTTAAAAAAGTGGCATGGCTGATTTGCATGGCAGTTCAATTAATTCTTGAATCATGGTTAATTTTAAAGCAATACGAACATTTGGGAAATTCTCCATATCCGTTCCCATAGCGCTTACTGCCTATGCCGGATATGTTTTATTTGACGAGCGACTTTCGTGGGACGGACTTTTGGCAGCATTGGGGATATTTTTCCTTTCTGCCGGAGCATCAGCCATTAATCAATTGCAAGAAATTCCGCGGGATGCCAAGATGGCCCGCACTCAGAATAGACCTTTGCCCGCTGGAACAATGACCAAGAACCTTGCCATCGCCATCATCCTTCTGTTTACGGCAGCCGGCACATGGTGTTTGTATTTTTTTGGGTGGCAAGCCGTACTTTGGGGATGGATTGGGCTGTTCTGGTATAATGTCATTTATACCCCTATGAAAACACGCAGTGCTTTCTCGGTATTTCCGGGGGCTATTGTTGGCGCTATTCCTCCTATTGCAGGATGGGTTGCGGCAGGTGGCTCAATAATTGATGCCCGAATTCACTTCGTGGCCTTTTTCTTTTTTCTTGGACAGATGCCTCACTTTTGGCTATTGGTGCTTAAATATAAAGAACAATATAAAAAGGCGGGCTTTCCGGTAATTACTGATGTCTTATCTAAAAAGCAGGTGGTCAGAATTAACTTAATCTGGTTTCTGGCCACTTATATTTCAGCTCTGTTTCTTCCTGTCTTCGAACTGGTAGGCCACCAAGGTATTGTTTGGCCGCTGACCGTATCATGCATCGCTATGATGGTTTGGTCATTGCACATCACTTTAAAAGCCAACAAAGAGGGGCATTCATCTCACCTTAGAAAGATGTTTGTTTACTTTAATTCCTTTTATCTTTGGGTGATGATATTGATTTATGTGGACAAAATTTGATTAGTCTTTGCAAAAAACGTCCATATCTCCAATATAATAGAGTTTATTTGTACGCTTCTACCTGTTGCATCCAATACTCATAATAATGATCAGGATTCACAACGATGGTTTCCTTTTAAAGATGTCAGCCGAAACCTTCTTTTGTATCCTTCGAGATATCATAGCCTATACTTTCATCTATTTCAAATAGATTATCATTCCCGATTTCATTCCGAAAGTATTATCCTAAAATTGTCATTAGACTTCATTTAAGTGTCTATTCGATTACAATCGAAAAACATTATACTTTTCTTCGATTTGGAGCATATCACAATATGTCCGTAAAATTAGGATTAGATTTACGGAACACTTTTTGTTTTATGCATTTTCCCGATATCTTTATGCAAAAAATAAAACTAAAGCTACAAACTAAAAAATAAGACAATGAAGAGTTTTCTTATCTTAACTATTGCAGCAATATTTATAGCCACATGCACCTATGCACAAACTACAGAAAAAGATCCTTTTGAGCGCATGAACAAAGCATACGAGGCCAGGATGCAGCGTATGGAGCAGGATTATGCACGGAAAATGGAACGCATGCAAAAGGAGTACGAATCCAAAATAAAGAGGATGAATACGGCCTTTGAGAGCTACTTGAAACGAGGGTTTAAGGAAGTAGAACAAACAGAAAAGGAAGTAAAACCCGTTGAGGTCCCTAAACCTGTTGATCAACCAAAGTTTGAACCAACCAGCACAGTAAAAACACCCACCCCATTCAAAAAAGTGCCAGCGCCTGTTGCACCAAAAGTAGTTTTAGAAGATGCCCCAGCCTATTCCATTGCCCCCATCGTTGCCACCCCGGAAGGGATGGACGAATATAAACAAGCTTTGACGGTGGATTTTTTCGGAAGCATGGTAAATTTATATGTGGACAAAAGAACCCGGAACCTCAACCTTTCCTCCGTTAAACCCAAGGACTTTGCGAGTTATTGGGACGACTTTACTGCCACTCACTATCAAATCTACATTGAATCCTTGGTAAACTATGCCCAGAAAACCAACCTAAACGACTGGGGTATTTATCAACTGATAGACAAATCTTCAAAAAAACTGTTTACTTCGGCCAACAACCAGGATATGTGGAAGTGGGCTATGCTCAACCAGGCAGGCTACCAGGCCAAAATTGGCTACAGCGGTAGCACCGTATGTTTGATGTTACCTTTTATGCAGCAAGTATTCGAGAAACCTTATTACAGCATTGCAGGAACCAACTACTACCTGATAGACGATAAGTTGGGCAAGAAAAATATTTTTACCTACGAGGATAACTTTGACGGTGCCGCTAAAAAAATTGACCTGCACTTGCCTTACAGCTTAAATTTTACAGAAAATTCAAATACCGTTACCAAAACCACCAAATTACCCAAAGAGAATGAATCTCTAAAACTTCAAATGGATAAAACCACAATGGCATTTTTGGCCAGTTATCCGCAAACGGACAATATCGTTTATTTAAATGCCGCCATGTCGGGTTCTGTGAAGGATGACTTGTACGAATACATCCAACCTCGCATCAATGGGCTGACTGAAACTGAAGCAGTGACTTATCTATTAAACTATCTGCACAATTCGTTTGAATACAAAACCGACCGCGACCAGTTTGGGAAAGAAAAAATGTTTTTCCCCGATGAGATTTTCTATTATCCGTATTCCGATTGCGAAGACAGAACTGTATTGTTTACCCGGTTGGTCAATGATTTGTTGGGATTAGATGTGGTGGCCTTAACTTATTTTAGTCATATGGCAGCGGCCGTTTCATTTACCCACCCCGTTGAAGGTTACAATTTTGACGTTGCGGGTCAAACCTATACCATTTGCGACCCCACCTACATCAATGCTCCTATAGGTTCCGTAATGCCTGAATATGAAGGCTACAAACCGTTGGCTATTAAAATCAACAACAATAACCAGATGGGAAATATCTGGCAGATGATTGCTAAATCGGTCGAAAAAAACAACGAGGGCAAAATTTTTATTAGCGACCGTAAAATGTCGGATAATGGGAAATATATTGTCTCAGGATGGTTTTCTGACCAAGTGAACATTGGAGACAGAAGCTATCGTGCAGCTTCGGAAACCCGGGATTTATGGTTTGCGACCTATAGTGAAAAAGGGAAATTGGAGTGGTTCCAGCCCCTTCAATGCTCCGATTATGGTTTTACCCAGGCTTTTAATGTAGGTAAGCAAGGCAACGTTTATGCTTTAATAAACTATGCCGGCTCCCTTAATATGAATCAGCGCAGACTGTGCGCAAGCGAAACACCTGCACACCTGATTCTTGGATTATCAACCCGTGGGCAACCCATCCTAACCGAGAACATCAACTTTGAAGTGCCGGAAGGCAAAAAGCTGGCTTTTTACGGCAAATATCGTCCTGATGGCACTAAGATTGATTTGCTATCTTTCCCCACCGATAAGGTTCGTTTTGCCTCAAAAATCACGGTAGATTCCAAAAACGAAGTAGTTGTTCGGGGTATCGTCGGAGAGGTGGAAGGACTTACCAAAGATGTACCTATCACCCTATCGAGTGCCACATACAGCGCCGAAGATCAATTAGAGTCGTACCTTAATAATTATAAAATTGCTAATGTAAACCGACATATGGCCAGCTTGTTTGCCGCCATTAAACTGCTATCTCAAAACGGTGGGAGTATGTCAGGATTAACAGTTCGTAACCTGCTTCAGAAAAACAACCCCGGTTTCAGAAAAGAAAACCCTGATGTGTACAAAGGTTTATTGAGTATGCAGTTTGTTGGCAATAAAGGTGGTATAGTACAAGTGGAAACTTATAAAGGTAAAAACGTTTCTCTTTTCTCCATGCGTATCAAGAACAATAGCAATATGCAAATTGTGGAGACCGATACGGATGAATACCAACTTAAATTTTTAAATGGTGTATCCGTAGGAAAAGCAATCGTTTGGTATAACCTCAATTCCTTAACTCTCAGCACTAATGGCAATATGTTATTTGATTACGATGACGACCACACCAAAAAGAAGGTGAGTATTGACGAGATTGTGAATTAGTGCTTAGTATTTGTTCCATTATCCAAACCATAAAATAGAACACGGTCCAAAAGCAGCACAACATCTTGTTTTGAAGCAATTTCAGGGTATAATGCGTGCCAGCCTGCAGGCTGGGATTTCCTAATGCATATGGCGGGTTTAATTATCCAGTAAAAAAAACCGAAAGCACATCTGTACTTTCGGTTTTTTAATTTTATAAGGTTATCCGTTTAATCTCTTATAAGCTGCTGACTCCTGCAACCTCCATTTTTCGGTCCACCTTTTTAACCAATCCTTGCAATACTTTACCAGGACCAACTTCAGTAAACGATGTAGCTCCGTCGGCAATCATGTTCTGAACCGTTTGCGTCCATTTAACCGGGGCTGTCAACTGAGCCACCAGGTTTTCTTTAATTTGGGCAGGGTCGGTAAACGGCGTTGCGCTTACATTTTGATAAACCGGGCAAACAGGAGCGTTGAACTCTGTTGCTTCAATAGCGGCGGCTAACTCAGTGCGCGCAGGCTCCATCAATGGAGAGTGAAAAGCGCCCCCCACCGGAAGTTTGATAGCTCTTTTGGCTCCTTTTTCTGTCAACACCTCACAGGCCTTGTCAATTCCTGCAAACGAACCGGAAATAACCAATTGACCCGGACAGTTGTAATTGGCAGCAACAACAATCTCATCGATGCTTCCGCACACCTCCTCAACAATAGCATCTTCCAATCCTACAATAGCAGCCATTGTTGAAGGCTCTGCTTCGCAAGCTTTTTGCATAGCCAGTGCACGCTGAGAAACCAATTTTAAACCATCCTCAAACGACATGGCGCCCGCAGCTACAAGCGCGCTAAACTCACCCAGTGAGTGACCTGCAGTCATTTCCGGTTTAAAATCGCTACCCATTGTTTTAGCTAGCAAAACAGAGTGTAAAAATATAGCAGGCTGAGTAACTTTGGTTTGTTTCAGGTCTTCGTCGGTACCTTCAAACATTAAATCAGTAATTCTGAAACCCAAGATTTCGTTCGCCTTCTCAAAAAGCGCTTTAGCTTCTTCTGAATTTTCGTATAGGTCTTTTCCCATACCAACAAACTGGGCACCTTGCCCAGGAAATACAAATGCCTTCATACAATTTACGTTATTTCTATATGCATGTTGCATATAGTTGCGTTCGATTAATTCTGGTTATTGTTTTAACTTAATTGCTTGTTTCCCTAGTCATTCTGTAAGGCAGGGGAATTAAGTTGTAAAATTTATCTCACATGATAATTTGCGCAAATATAGTAAAAAAGCAACACTCGCGAACCTTAGGCCACATTGCTCGTTTGGTTGTCTGATAGATAGTTAGTTGTACCCTGTATAAACCAAAGTATCCACTTCATTATTTTTTTTCATGCGCACAACATAAAAAATATGACAGCTTATTATTATATTGTTAGCAATTAATATTTTAATTCCATATGGCAAATTCTGAGATAATTGAATGGGTTGAAAAGTACACTTCCGATTTATATGATTGGGCATACCACAAAACATCAAATGCCGAAATGGCTCAAGATCTTGTACAGGACACCTTTGTGGTAGCAGTTGAAAAAATAGATTCCTTTCAACGCAAAAGCTCCGTAAAGACATGGCTTTTCTCCATCTTAAACAATAAAATAGTTGACTTTTATCGAAAAAAATCGAAGGCCCATATTCCCTTCGATGGTTCATTCTTATCCAACTTTTTTAACAAAGATGGGACTTGGAAAAACGAGAGCAGACCTAAAGAATGGAACCAGGATGAAGGTCATTTATTGGATAACCAGGAGTTTTTGGGAGTATTGAAAAAATGCATGGACGCTTTACCCGAAAAATGGAGCGCTACGGTCAAGCTTAAATACCTGATTCAAAAAAAAGGGGTAGAGATTTGTAAGGAGTTAGGGATTACATCGTCCAATTATTGGCAAATGATTCACAGGGCAAAGCTTCAACTCCGCGCATGTATCGAAAAAAATTGGTTTATAGCAGAATAAAACTGCCTATTGTTGGGAATATATACAGACAGACGAAATGAAAAAATTAATGCATTTAATAATGTTGTCGTGCCTAAAGGCAACAGTATTGGTTGAGAAGAAGTTAGATCATCCATTAAGTTTTATGGAGAATTTGCAGCTGGCCATGCATACATCTATGTGCAAGGGATGCTCTGCATACGGAAAACAAAGTCAGATTTTAGATAGTGCACTCAAACAGCCATTAAACAAAGAAGTGGTGATGATTGACCTGGATAAATTCAAGGCCGATATTATTGCTACACTAAACGAGGGATGATTCATATAATTACTTTTACGCCAAAAGATGAAAATTTTGTGCTGAAACGATATCTGACTCCACATAGACTTATCCTTTATTAAGACTTTTATATATTGGCAGGAAATGAAATTTCAGCCCATGATTAAAAATTATTTTACACTATTAGCGTTAGCTTTTACAATAGTTTCCTGCCACCAAAAAACTGCTGAGCAACTGCCTCGAATCGCTATTGCGGGTATTGCCATAGAGTCCAGTACGTTTTCCCCTGCACAGACCCAAGAAGAGGCGTTTCATGCACAAATCAAAGATGAGATATTTGCCTACTATCCTTTCTTCTCTCAGGATTCATCCAATCGCAAAAGGGCACATTGGTTTCCAACACTCAGGGGGAAAGCACTACCCGGTGGCATTGTCACAAAAGAAGCCTATGAATCCCTGGTATCCCGGACCCTAAATATACTGAGCGAAAACATGCCCTACGATGGCCTGTTTTTAGATATTCACGGCGCCATGAGTGTGGTCGGAATAGACGATCCCGAGGGCGACTTTATTGAACGTATAAGAGGCGTTGTGGGTTACAAAACCATAATATCTACCTGTATGGATTTACATGGAAATGTATCGTGGCGCTTGGCTAAAAACACCGATTTAATGACTTGTTATCGCATGGCACCGCACGAAGATGCCATGGAATCGAAGAAAAGAGCCGTTGATAATTTGCTATATAGATTAGAAAATGGGCTTGGGAAACCAGCCTACAAAGCCTGGATTCCCGTTCCCATATTATTACCGGGAGAAAAAACAAGCACGCGCATTGAACCTGGTAAAAGTTTATACGCCAAGGTAGCCCCAATCGCAAATCAGAAAGGCGTGGTTGATGCAGCCGTTTGGGTAGGATACGCCTGGGCCGACGAACCTCGAAACCAAGCTGTGGTTATGACGGTTGGAGACGACAAAGAAAACGTTACCAAAGGTGCCGAGGAACTAGCGGAAAGCTTTTGGGAAGTCAGAAAACAATTCGATTTTGTGGCTCCTGTGGCACCATTGCACCAGTGTCTGGACCAAGCTGTTACGAGCACCCAGAAACCATTTATCATTAGCGACATGGGCGACAACCCCACTGCTGGAGGGGCCGGTGATGTTACCTGGACATTGAACGAGATATTAAACCGACCTGAATTCAAGAAAAAAGACGGTCCATCTCTTATTTACGCCTCTATTCCGGGGCCGGAATTAACTGAGAAAGCTATAGGTTTAGGTGTTGGTGCAAAAATAACTGCAAATGTAGGAGCAATGGTAGACGATAGGTATTGCCCGCCGATTAAACTCTCTGGCGAAATAACCGCTATCAGACAAGGAGATAAGCATGCCCAAACCGAAGTGGTTGTAAAAGTGGGCAATGTATATGTGATCGTAACCAACAAGCGTAAACCATATCACCACGAAGCTGATTTCACAAACTTGGATCTTACTCCCCGAGAAGCGGATATCGTTGTGGTGAAAATTGGCTATCTGGTCCCTGAACTCTATAATATGAGAGGCGATTGGTTGATGGCGCTAACACCCGGTGGCGTAGATCAGGATTTGGATAGATTGGGGTATAAACGAATTAACCGCCCCATGTTCCCGCTCGATCCGGATATGAAAGACCCAGATTTGTCCGCAAGGTTAGTCCCCGTTTCAGGTTCATAAATTTCAACAACCAAACCTTTTTGCATTCGAAAACACATAATCCGGGTTAAAAGAAAAGGGTGTCCTCTATGTTGTTTTTAGAGAACACCCTCATATATTATTCTACCTCTTTTTTATACTGGGTTTCATTATCCCAGTGCGATTTTTCCATTAATTTGCTAAAATTGGTTGTTCTAAACATCACCATCAAATAGGCAATCATTCCAGTCCAACCCGTCTGATGGCTTGCACCTATCCCTGCTCCATTATCACCATGGAAATATTCATAAAACAACAAGTTATTTTCCCAGTGTTCGTCTTCCTGAAACTCTTTGTACCAACCGTAAACGGGACGGTATCCTTTTTCATCTTTTAAGAAGATACGTTCCAGACGTTTGATAATTTCCTGGGCTATCTCAATCAAGGTCATCATATTTCCCGATCCGGTTGGGCATTCTACCTTAAACTCGTCGCCATAAAAAGCATATTGCTGATACAAAGCCCTTATAATTACAGTGTTTGCAGGAAACCAGATGGGACCGCGCCAATTGGAATTACCACCAAACATGGTACTGTCTGATTCTCCAGGCACATATTTTACCGTAAATTCTTCATCGTTCCAGGTAAACACATAAGGGTTTTCTTCATGGTATTTCGATAAGGAACGAATGCCATAGTCACTTAAAAATTCGTTTTCGTCGAGCATAACCTTAAGTACACTCCTTAATTTATCTTCATTTAATACACCTAGAAGCCTTCGGTTATGTTTACCCTTTAGCAACGGATTAGCTATGTTTTTAGACAGCCTTTTAGTTCTGGTAATCATATACTTGTGTTCCTTTGCAATAGACGGCAACATCTCTAAATGATCGGGCTCCAGAACCGTTGCGGCGCACATAGGCAGTAATCCAACCAGCGAGCGCACCTTTAATCTTGTAGCACTTCCATCGGGGAAACGCAACACATCATAAAAAAACTGGTCTTCCTCATCCCACATCTCGTCATTGTTGTCTCCAATTTTATCCATTGCAGAAGCAATCTCCAGAAAATGATTGTAATAGTCGACCGCCTTCTCCCTGTACTCGTTATAACCTAAATGTACCAGTTCAAGACAGATCTCTAACATATTCTGAGAATAAAGAGCCATCCACGCATTACCGTCTGATTGTTCTATATGCCCACCCGTAGGCAATGTATGGCTTCGATCAAAAACACCTATATTATCGAGCCCCAAAAATCCTCCTTGAAAAGCATTAGTAGACCTAGGATCTTTGTGATTGATCCACCAATGGAAATTCCTATCCAGTCCATCAAAGCAGTTTTTCAGAAATTCCTTGTCTATAAATCCCTGCATCTGCTTACTGTTTTTATAGAGTGTAATTACGGCAAAAGCATGAACCGGCGGATTAACATCGTTAAAACTCCATTCATATGCGGGGATCTGTCCATTAGGATGCTGATAATTTTTCTGCAAAAACAGGGTTAGCTGGTTCTTTGCAAATTGCGGGTCCACCATGGTTAATGGCAAAGTATGAAATGCAAGATCCCAAACCGCGTACCACGGATATTCCCATTTGTCGGGCATGCTAATAATGTCACTATTTTTAAGATGTTCCCAATCGTTGTTACGCAAATGACGTCGAGGCCCTCCCTGGTATTCGTTCAGCCACTCTGATACGTCAAATTCGTAATATTGTTTGGTCCAGAGCATTCCGGCCAATGCCTGCCTGATGATCCTTTTTTCGTCATCAGATGTGTCTGGTGGATATATTTCCTGATAGAATTCCTCGTTTTCTTTCTTGCGGAGATCAAACTTATCGTCAAACTTACTAAAGCTATACTTCGGCGTGTTTCCCGCCTTGAGTCTCATCTTTATTTCCACGCTACCTCCTGCCGGAATATTTACATCGTACATGGCGCCGGCCTTGGTTCCTTTATGCTCCGGGTTGACGGCCTCGCTAACGTTGTTTACAATAAATTCGTTAAATGCATCCTTAACATATGGCGATTCGTTGGGTGTGTTATAAAGACGCTCATTATTGTCTTCATTATTGGCAAACAACCAAAGCGGCGACAATTCGGAGCTTAACACATACTCACCCAAGGTATCGTTCTTGGCAATGATGGAATTATCATCCAAAAGCGAAATCAACGGCTCCGTAGTTTTATAGTTCCACCAGGTGTTACGAAACCACAAGGTGGGTAACAGCACCACGCTGGCATCTTCCTTGCTTCGGTTATGTGCGGTTATTTTTATCAGTATATTACCAGGAGATTTTTTAGCATATTCTACAAAAACGTCCAGGTAATTATTATCCTTGAAAGCATCCGTATCCAGCAGCTCATATTCAAAGTCCTTATTGGTGCGAGCTGCGTTGGTATCTACCAAATCTAGATAAGGAAATTCCTCTAAAGGGTATTTGTACAAATATTTCATGTACGAGTGCGTTGGCGAAGAGTCTAAATAAAAGTAATATTCCTTAACATCTTCGCCATGATTACCTTTGGGTCCGGTCAACCCGAAAAGGCGTTCTTTTAAAATAGGATCTTTCTTATTCCATAACGACAATGCAAAACACAATTGTTGCTTATCATCGCTAATTCCGGCTATTCCATCTTCACCGTATCTATATACTCGCGAGCGGGATTGATCGTGCGAGAATGAAATCCAGGGATTGTCGTGTCTTCCGTCATCTTCCCTGACTGTTCCCCATTGACGTTCACTTAAGTAGGGACCCCACTTCTTCCAATCCACATGACCGTTTGTACAATCTTCTAACCGCTCTTTTTCACTCTGGGTCTTCATTGTCTTACTTAATATTAAGTTCTTCCTTTGCTTAGGGTTGGCTGCGAAAAATACTACATTAAATTAAAAAGCAATAGGTGAATGGAGGGTTTAACATTTTTTATGGTATATTCTAAATACAACACCCTTATTTTAAAGACATAAGACGCATATATTTAACATTAGAAATACAACTCCATTTGGAAAAATGATTCCCGCACCGTCGCGTATCAAATGTATTATTTACAGATATCCGACTCGCCAGAGTCGTTATCTTCATTTTAAATACATTTTATTAATATTTGGTGCCTCTGGCGTCAACACAAGCACTTGTAATTTCAATTCGAAACACCCCGGACGCACAAGCTTTATCTAAAAGTATTATATAAATTACTTTCTTTTCTGTCCTCTTGTTTTTGGTTTCCTATACTTTGCGGCAAGTTTTCTCCTGTAGGAACCACCTTGGTTAACTTTTTTGTTCTTTTCCTTCTTCTCATGAAAAGCTGCCCCTTTGGTCGCATTTATTTTAGGAGCTTTAACCATTAATTTTCCCGCAATCTCAGGGGTCTCACTGTCGAGTTGCAAATCGGAAACTTCAATTTCTCCGGGAAGCGGGTCTAAATTCACATTCTTACCCATCAATTTCTGGATCTTATTCCAGATACCCAAGTCATTTTCTTCAACAAACGAAACTGCACTACCCTCCGCTTCTGCTCTGCCGGTACGGCCTATCCTGTGCATATATGCTTCAGGTTCTTCGGGCATATCAAAGTTTATGACATGGCTCACCTCAGAAACATCCAAACCTCTTGAAATAAGGTCAGTGGCAATGAGTATACGCAAATCACCTTCGGTAAATTCCTTGAGCATCCTAAACCTAAAATTCTGGGATTTATTGGAGTGAATAACACCCACTTCTTCCGTAAAAATATCTTCCAGGTTCGCAAATAACAAATCTGCCATGGCTCTGCTCTTCACAAACAACAATACCTTCTTCATGTTCTGATAAGTATCTAAAAGATATAGGAGCAAATTTATCTTGGTGTAAAAATTAGGAACTTCGTAAGCCGACTGAAAAATTTTATCTACAGGAGTTCCCGAAGCAGCTACCTCAATTTTTATTGGGTCATAAAAGAAATCTTTAATAACAGCCTCTACATCATAGGTCAATGTAGCGGAAAACATCAGGTTTTGTCTTCTTTCAGGCAGTAAATCCACAATCTGTTCAAGCTGAGGTTTAAACCCTAGATTCAGCATTTCATCAACCTCATCGATAACTAATTTTTGAATAGACTTTAATCGTAAGATCCCTGTAAGGGTTAAATCAATCAACCTACCCGGGGTAGCCACCAACACATCCAAACCATCATAAACCATCTGCTTTTGGGTATTGATATTGGTGCCTCCATACACTCCTGCCACCCTGACATTCATATATTCTGTCAGTTTTTTAAACTCATCGGCCACCTGTTCCACCAGTTCGCGCGTAGGTACCAGTATCAGGACTCTTGGATGCTTTTGTTTGCTAAACTTTAAGTTTCGCAACAATGGCAATATATACGAAATGGTTTTACCTGTGCCGGTTTGGGCAATACCAACCACATCCCTGCCCGACATGGCAACCGGGAATACTTGCTCTTGAACTGGGGTAGCTTCTTCAAGCCCCATTTCTCCAAGGGCATTAAGCAAAACAGTATTTAAATTGAATTCGGAAAACTTCAAAGTACGACAGTTTTAAAATTTGAGCCAAAGATAAGAATGATATTTGTAATTCATGTGCATACGGTATTTATAAAAAACAAGGCCAGTTGCAAATACAACCAGCCTTTAATATTCTCAATGCCTAATAATAACACCTATACCAATATGTTAATAATATTAGCAATAAGTTTACTTCCAGTGAATAACAAGTTCGGCACTACCTCCCGAAATCCTTCGGCACAGCCCGTTCTGCAGGATTGCGGGATGCTATTCTGCAGAATGCCGGAAAGGCCAAGCGCTAATTCATACGTGCAAAAATATTACGAAGGGTAAAAAGTCAAAATCGAGTTATTTCCTGTCCCAGGATTTCCGAACATATTCTTCTATGACAAAAGTTTTAGGCGAAGTGCCACCATGGTCAATTTCAACGGGTCCTATACCCTCTGCTGCCTGAAGTACCTTCTCTTTTAGACCTTCTGTTCTGGCACCTATTGAAATCAAACAATTACACATCCCCTCTTTGGCTCTATTGGGAGAAGTTTGTATTTCGTTTTTAATTTTCTGAATAAAACCGGTAAAGAATAAATCGGTTCTGGATTTATCGTTTTTGGCAATGTAATTTAAAATGGAAAAACCTACCCTTTTAGTATATTCATTGGGCGACTGAATCCAAAGATACATAATATCCATTCCAAAACGCGATTGGGCTATCAATTCGGCAAAACAATCGGCCAGGGCATAATATTGTATGTTGGCCACCCACCGGTTGGCTTCATTTCGGGAAATAATTTCGGGGTTGGCGACCATACAGGCTAAAACACGAGCGTCTATGTTTCTTGTTTTCCATAATTGCTGTGCTATCCGATGATTAACACCTTTTTCCCCAGTAGCCGAAACCACTTCATTTTTCAGCTTCTTGAGATCAGCCAAACTTACCCCAAATAAATCCCCTTTGGCTCCGTGCCGTTTAAACACCTTCCTGTTTTCTTCGGCTCCACATTTTTCTAACTTGGTATATATATCTTCGAAATCCATACCAACAAAACTACAAAAAAATGAAATTGTTTAAAAATCTATCTTTTATTTTTTAAAAACTTTTTTACTATTTCAGAGCACTCATCTTCCATAATTCCTGTTTTAATTTCCGTCTTAGGGTGTTTTATTAGGGGCTCATGCCTTAAAAAACCTCTTTTTTCGTCCTTAGCTCCAAATACAATTTTTCCAATTTGCGACCAGCCCAATGCACCTGCACACATAGCACACGGCTCCAATGTAACATATAGCGCACATTCATTCAGATACTTTCCACCTAGGTATTCGGCAGCGGCCGTAATGGCCAACATTTCGGCGTGCGCCGTAACATCGTTAAGTGCTTCCGTAAGGTTGTGAGCCCTCGAGATAATTTGATTGTTGCATACCACAACGGCCCCCACCGGTATTTCATCTTTTCGAGCGGCAATCTGAGCTTCTTTTAGTGCCTGCTTCATAAAATATTCATCTGAGAAATTGATTTTAGTCATCTTTTAACTTTAAATGGGTCAATACCTGTTCTTTTATTTAATTTCTTTATACTTTCGCATGTTGATTAACCTGAGTGCAACATAAAATTTTAATCGAACTCAGGTTAGTAAGTTAGGCTGCCGATATGGAAACGAAATTAGTAAAATATCGATACAGCACATTTATCCATTGAACTTTTAATAGCATAAGAGAATGTACAGATCACATACTTGTGGTGAGCTCAGGCTTGCAGATGTAAACCAAAGTGTAACGTTGAGCGGATGGGTGCAAAAGGTCCGCAATTTGGGAGGAATGACCTTTGTCGATTTAAGAGACAGGTACGGGATTACCCAATTGGTACTGGATATTGAATCAAGTAAAGAGTTAAGTGAGAAGGCACGTAAACTTGGCCGCGAATATGTGATTCAGGTTAAGGGTAAAGTTGAAGAACGTAGCAATAAAAACGATAAACTTCCTACCGGAGATATTGAAATACTGGTGGACGAACTAAAGTTACTGAACCCGTCGGAACTTCCTCCGTTCACCATCGAAGACGAAACAGACGGCGGCGACGAGTTAAGAATGAAATATCGTTACCTTGATTTACGTCGTAACCCTGTTCGCAGAAATCTGGAGTTACGCCATAGGTTAGGTTTTGAGGTTCGCAACTACTTAAACCAAAAGAATTTTATCGAAACAGAAACTCCTGTTTTGATTAAATCCACTCCCGAAGGGGCGCGTGACTTTATTGTCCCATCACGAATGAACCAGGGCGAATTCTATGCTTTGCCACAGTCTCCACAAGTTTTCAAACAACTGTTGATGGTGGCCGGCTTCGACAGATATTTCCAAATTGTAAAGTGTTTTCGCGACGAAGATTTGAGAGCCGACCGCCAGCCCGAGTTCACGCAAATAGACTGCGAGATGGCTTTTGTTGAGCAACAGGATGTCCTTGAAACATTCGAAGGAATGACCAAACATCTTTTTAAGGTTATCAAGAACGTAGACTTCGATTTTGAGTTCCCTCAGATGCCTTTTGAGGAAGCGATTAAAAACTATGGCTCCGACAAACCAGACATCCGCTTTGAAATGAAATTTGTGGAAATGAAGGACATGGTAGCCAATTGCGGATTTAAGGTTTTTGAAGATGCGGAATACGTGGGCGGAATATGTGCCCAAGGCTGCGCCGGATATAGCCGTAAAGAATTAGATAAACTAACCGACTTTGTTCGCAAACCACAAATTGGTGCGCAAGGCTTGGTTTATGTGAAATACAATACCGACGGTTCATTTAAATCATCCGTTGACAAATTCTTCGACGAAACTGCACTGACAAAATGGGCAGAAGCATACGGAGCGAAGCCTGGAGATTTGCTTTTGATTTTGGCTGGCCCAAAAGCCAGGACTCAGAGTGCGCTATGCGAACTTCGTTTGGAGATGGGAAAACGCCTAGGCCTTAGAGATAAAAATAAATTTGCCCCACTTTGGGTTGTTGACTTTCCTTTGCTGGAATGGGACAAGGAGACCGAAAGATACCATGCCATGCACCATCCTTTTACTTCGCCTAAAATAGAAGATCTGGCTCTATTAGACTCCGATCCGGGCAGGGTTAGGGCTAATGCTTACGACCTGGTGATTAACGGCGTAGAGATTGGCGGTGGCTCTATCAGGATTCATAACGATGAACTTCAGCATAAAATGTTTCAGTTACTCGGATTTACGGAAGAAGAAGCGGAGGGCCAGTTCGGATTCCTGATGAACGCGTTTAAATACGGTGCCCCTCCTCACGGCGGCGTTGCATTCGGTTTTGACAGATTGGTATCCTTGTTTGCCGGTATTGATTCTATCCGCGACGTAATTGCATTCCCTAAAAACAACTCGGGACGTGATGTGATGATCGATTCACCATCTCCGGTAACCGAAGCACAACTGGACGAGCTAAGCATTAAGATGAAAGAAATAAAACAATAACCACATTCCTCCTTTCCATTTTTTGGAATGTACGAAAAGCTATTGTCTATCAATATAATACAAAAGAGGGTTTCGAAAATCGAAACCCTCTTTGTATATCATATACTCCTAAAATTGTCATCAGAATTTATTTAAACCCGCAATATGCATTAGAATTTCTATTACACATTGAAATTACTTTAAACAAGACACTTTGTTGCATCACTTCAACTCACCAGAACGATGCTATGCCTCGTTTCAGTAATGCCTTGTTTTATTGCACTTGCAATGCTCATGACGAACCTCCAATACATAATCCGGGTTAAACCGGCCTGCCGATATTAAGGAACCCTTCAAATCCCCAACAACAGTTCCCGGTTCAACTATTTCATCTTTCATCAGCCATTGGCCTACAAGCAAATGACACCTTTATTCCTTATAAAAGTTCTTTACTGGATTGGCATACATTTCCATCAAGCTACTGTGTATAAATTCCTTATCGGCATCCAACCTTGAGATGTGTTCATTAATATAATCATTGAATACTCTCACATCTTCGTCGGTATACTTATGCGCATAATTCCTGTTACCTTCTATTGCATCTGCGGCAATAAAATTACCAGGCCACAGTTTGTAATTATTATGTATATGGTCGTCAATTATCTCGGCCAGCTTATTCAACTGCTCGTTTTTATCCAATTCATTCAAACCGTCCAGTTCCTTATCCAGCGGAACTCCAGCTTTAAAATGAACCCGACCTTTACGCCCTTGAATTCCCGAAGCCATATGATTTAGATCGTCGGCTTGCGTTTTTGTGTATTCAGGATTATTGCTTTTCATCAAAAACTCATGCGCCTTAAGATAATCGCAAGGATCATATTCGTAGGAAATAGCAAGCGGGACAATCTGCACCTCTTTAAAACTCCGCTCAAAATCACCGTCGCCACTCATATTTATCATTTTCAGAAGGCTAGTTTGCGTGCGGTCGTCACCGTCTTTCGAACGCCCTTCCCGTTGGGCAATCCACACACTTTGATTACGTTCTGTTATGTTATACCTAATGTACTTTGACATTAAAATTGAACTCTGCAACATCTGTCTGGCCGGCAAATTACGACGAACCACAAATGATTTATTCAATTTTACCAACTGTGTAATCCAGGGATAAATGAGCAAATTATCGCCAATAGCTATTTCCGAAGTTTCGTGGCCATGCTCGTGCAAAAGAATATTTAAAAAAGCTGAATCCAGCACTATATCTCTATGATTAGAAATAAAGATATAACTCTTATTCGGATCTAAATTATCGAGCCCCTCGGCAGTCACTCCCTTCGTTGTGTTTCTAATTATCTCCTTTATATAAGGGTAAACTACTCCTATTTGAAATTCTTTTATTGTGGTAATTGATAAAAGTTGGTTAACGAAATCCTTTATCGGAACTTGTGGAAACAAGTATTTTAACAATTCAATAAAAGACTCCTCTTTTAATAACTGCTCAAAAACCTGATGTATTTCATTGTCGCGATATGGACGTAATTCGTTGAATTCTTGATCCGTTGCCATATTTGGTTGTATAAATAAGTTCTTTGCAAAAGTATTACAATCGTCAAAGAAAAGAAACTATCAGCTACTTTTTAGTTCTTTGATTGTAAAATTTAAGATGATCTGCCGCAATTCCGAGGATCGGGCAGTCCTGGAGCATTGCGGCAAGAAAGAATACTCCTTTTCGTATCGTATTCAAATAAAATCGTTTACCACATTACTTCTTACACAAGTCTCCTATCTCTTTGCGGAGATCATCGAAAAAAATATAAATCACAAAAATCACCACCTACAAATTCCATTTTATGGACTTTTTTCCATAATATAATACATATTGATTTGGGCATAATTTTATCTATCTGATTATCAGCGCTTATATTTTTTTGGCACACAGATTGAAACAGTGGGTTCAGACACAAACACGCAAGTTATGATTAAAATAAAAACATACAGCAATACCATTTTGGTATCATTTGAAAAAAGCACCCGACTGAATCAAGAGAATTCAATCATGTTCAAAAACGAACTAATTTCCAAACTGACTTTTCCTTTTTCGAACATCATTGTTGATTTTAACGAGGTTAAAGAAATAGACAAAGAAACAATAGATGCCCTAATAGCAGGACAGCGGCTCTCAAAAATGAATCGGGGCCAAGTAAGTCTTTTTAATGTGAAGGCACAAGTATATAAAGCATTAAGGTTGGCAAAAGTTGATCATTTATTCTTCTTTTGTGATGAACCTAAGCCATTTTCACAGGAACTATTAATGGCTTAAAGATTGTGTTGTGTTGATCAATGCCGGGAGTTACATTTCTTGTCCCCAAACTTGAGTAACTCCCGGTATACTTTTCAACAACAATATATTTGTATTTTGTACGTTGGTTAATAAACATTACCTTAGCGGGAATTAAAATATGTGTTGTGTTGATTGATGCCGGGGGTTGCCATTGGATTTGTCCCCAAAAAAAGTAACTCTCGGTGTTTTTTCAAATAAGATATAAATGCTATGCCTATTTGGCAGAAGCCATTAAAAGCACTAAAAATGTGTTGTGTTGATTGATACCGAGGATGTTTGAAATTGTTGTGATTCAGGCATTTCTCGGTATTTTCTTCTCTGCACAAACCAAACGTTCCAATTAACAGAGCAAATTCTGTCCTCTATTTTTTCACACAAATGCACCACCCAACTGCCTAAATATCAATACACTCTTGCTTGCTGCACATAAACATATATTGAAGAGTATAACTATTTCAGCGAATTTACGTATTAAACCTAATTATTCACGAATGATTACTGCTTACGGCAGCGATTAAGCGTCACAAATATTTTGACAACCCAAAATTGACCTTCCTGAATTGAATTGGGGACTACCGCCCAAAATCCTTCGGAACAGATCGTTCCGTATTCATTTCGGAGGCAATCAAATTTGGGCATCGCCTGCGGTAAGCCTTACGCTTGGGCTCGAAGCTTCAGCGTAGGTGCATGGCGACCGAAGGATTAACCCGAAGAACTTTCATATTCCATAAAACATATGAATTTTGCGGGTTAACACATTAGTTTTATGTAAATTGTGTACTAACATATAAAAGACAAACCTAAGTTGTGTTTTGACAAAACAAAATCTGTATGAAGCGAATATTAGTCCCCATTGATTTTTCCGAAAATGCTTTCAATGCGTTGAATTACGGAATACAAATTGCAAACAAACTGGATGCAGAATTGCGCATTGTTCATGTCAGAACCCGAAAACTGTCGCAAAAATATCTACAAAAAAACATGGGCTCTTTAATTACCGAGGACCTGGAAGGTTGGCTAAATGAAATTGTAGCCAAATACAAGTCCGGTTATCTCGTTCCGGGAGGAAGTTTTGACTATAAGGTTAGAGAAGGGAACGTTTTTAAAGAAGTATCCAACCAGGCCAAATACGACGATACCACTTTAATAGTGATGGGTACACATGGCGCCTCCGGATTCGAAGACAAATACATTGGCAGCAACGCATACCGATTGGTTAGCGCCTCTGAAGTTCCTGTTTTGGCCATTCGACCGGAACGTAAATGGCGTGGTATCAATAAAATTGTCCTTCCTATCAGCAACCGTAAGTCCAGTAGGCAAAAAGTGCCTGCCGTATTAGGAATGGCCAATTTGTTCGATGCTAAAATTTATATTGTCGGAGTAAAGGAAAAAGGGTATAGTTTGGCCAATAGCCGAGTTAAAGCTTTTGTTAAGCAAACCTTAAAATATATCGAAAAAAACACAGATCTCAAGGTAGAATCAAAATTGATAACCAAAGGCAACAGGGCTGAAGCCTTATTGAATTATGCCAATGAAATAGATGCCGATGTTTTGGCCACTGGCATACACCACTCTGGCACACCTTTCGAAAATATAATAAAACCTTTTGTCAATCAACTTATTAACGAATCCGACTGTCCGGTACTTGCTGTTCCAACAAAAGAAATGTTATCTTTGAGCTCAAACTATTAATATTAAATATGCTCAAGATAACAATTGCATTTATTATTTGTTTGTTTTGTATGAACCTGAAATCACAGGAAAAAACAGGCACTCAATTTTTTAAGAATATTTGCGAAGTACAGGAAGATTCCGGAAGCCTGATGGTTTTTCAGGAGCCTGGGATAGAAGATTTAATTGGCATCCATATCGATGCCAATAAAAGAACCAGAGGTATCGATGGTTTTCGGATTCAATTGTATCTGGGCTCTAACAAAAATGCAAAAAGAGAAGCTACGCAAATTAAAGGTAAACTCTTATCCTTGTTTCCCGAAGAAAAGCCATACATTATGTACGAGGCTCCGTTCTGGAGGGTTCAGGTAGGCGATTTCAGAAGCAAAAACGAAGCTTTGGCGCTGTATAGGGAACTTAAAAAGGAGTTCCCTAGTTGCTACCCCGTTCCGGTAAACGATGTAATGGTTGAAAATTTAAAATGATAAATGCTCTCGGCTGAGGGCATTTTTAATTCCGACTTCAATTATCCAAATCTACATATACTAATTTAGTAGTTGAAATTAAAAAAAGGTTAACGTTTATTAAAGACCCCATGTTGTTGGGTATGCCGAAAAAAAAAAATAAATTTGCGCTTTCTTAAAAATATAGTTATTCTCTTAATGTTATGAGCGATCAAATTAAGCATGAATGTGGTTTCGTACTGATCAGGTTACGCAAACCTTTGGAGTATTACAAAGAGAAGTACGGGACTTGGATGTATGGACTCCATAAGCTCTATTTGTTGATGGAAAAACAACACAACAGAGGGCAGGATGGAGCAGGTGTGGTAAGCTTAAAACTTGATCAAAAATCCGGAACAAAATATTTGTCGAGAAAACGCTCCAACAAGCAAAACCCCATTCAGGATGTTTTTAAGGGGATTAACAATGCCATGGGCAAGGCTGAAGGAGGCACTCCCGAATTGATGAAAGATCCGGAATGGGCTAAAAAAAACATGCCATTCTGTGGCGAACTATACCTTGGGCACTTGCGCTATGGAACTTTTGGTAGAAGCAGTATTGATTACGTGCACCCGGTGATGCGCGAAAACAACTGGCGATCGAGGAATTTAGTTTTGGCCGGAAACTTTAACCTGACCAATGTTGATGAGATTTTTAAGAACCTGGAAGACCTGGGACAGCACCCGAAAGATTTCACGGACACGGTAACCATGTTAGAAAATGTGGGTCATTTTTTAGACGAAGAAAACCAATTTTTATTCCGACAATACAAAAACGAAGGATTTACAAACCGTGATATCTCCCATAAAATCGAGGCAGACCTTGATGTCAGAAAAATCCTCGAACGATCGAGCCGCAGATGGGACGGAGGTTATGTAATAGCTGGTATGTTTGGGCATGGCGATGCTTTTGTGGCGCGCGATCCATGGGGCATTCGCCCTGCATCCTATTACATGGATGACGAAGTGGTTGTGGTGGCATCGGAAAGGGCAGTAATTCAAACCGCCATGAACGTAGCCATTCGCGACGTGCAGGAATTAAAGCCTGGACATGCGCTTGTGGTAAAAAAGAACGGTGAGGTATCGGAAGAACTGGTTAGAGTACCCCAGGAACGCAGATCGTGTTCGTTTGAAAGAATATATTTTTCGCGTGGCAGTGATAAATATATTTACCAGGAAAGAAAGATGTTAGGCAAATTGCTAGCTCCTACCTTGCTGAAAATGGTGGATTACGATATTGAAAAAACCGTTTTCTCCTATATTCCCAATACTGCCGAAACAGCCTTTTATGGCATGGTTGAAGGTGTTGGCGACGAGCTGGACAAAATAAAAATTGAACAAATAAAGAATCTGGGTGCCGACATTACCGACGAAAAGTTGGAAAAAATAATGAAGGTGGAGCCAAGAGTCGAGAAAATGGCCATCAAGGACGTTAAAATGAGAACCTTTATCGCCGATGACGAAAGCCGCGATGATTTGGTTGCTCACGTATACGACGTTACTTATGGAGTAGTCAAAAACCAAGAGGACACATTGGTGGTAATCGATGATTCTATTGTTAGGGGAACTACACTTAAAAAGAGCATCCTTAAAATATTAGACAGGCTGCACCCGAAGAAAATAATCATTGTATCTTCCGCACCTCAAATCAGATATCCTGACTGTTATGGTATAGACATGGCAAAACTTGGTGATTTCTGTGCATTCCGTGCTGCCATCGAATTACTAAAGGACCGAGGCATGAAGAATATTATTGATGATGTGTATAAGAAATGTAAGGAGCAACAAAATTTGCCAAAAGAAGAAATAGTTAACTACGTTAGGGAAATATATAAACCTTTTACCGCACAGGAAGTTTCGGACAAGATTGCGGTGATGCTTAAACCTCAGGATATCGATGCGGAGGTAAGCATTGTTTACCAATCAATCGAAAACCTTCATGTGGCTTGTCCAAACGACAAAGGCGATTGGTATTTCACCGGCAACTACCCAACACCCGGTGGTAACAAAGTGGTAAACACTTCGTTTATCAACTTTATGGAAGGACGTAATACCAGAGCGTACTAATAAAATAACATAACAGAATAATAAGAGGCTGCTTTGATTGTATCATAGCAGCCTTTTTTTAAAGACTAAAACATAATAAACGCACCTGACCTTCATAAAGATGCATCAAGAAAAGGAATATATAAAGGAATATCATTAAATCAATTGATTAATACTTCTGTAGAACAGTATGTATCTAAATAGTTTCTACAAAACCAACGCAGCCTTTTTTTATTTTTTTCTTTCCGACAACATCCTTTTTGCAGTTGAAACATAACTAAAGATCTCAGCCGGATGATGGTCGATTTTATCATTGTTACGTTTATGCCCAAGACGAACCACAATGGCATTCTCTTTTCTTAGCACAATGATATATTGTCCATAAATACCTCTTGCATACGGTATTTGCTCACCTTTATAATTCAGTATCCACCAATGATAACCATAAAAATCCACTTCTTTGCGGTCTTTATGATCGACCAGATAAGAAGCAGGTGATATGGACGCTTGAATGTATTCTTCCGAAATCAACTGTTGACCATTTATGTTTCCATTGTTTAGGATTACTTTACCAATACGTGCAAAATCCCTGGCATTACTGTTTAAGCAGCAATATGCTTTTTCGTCGCCATTAGGCATATCTAAACTCCAGAGCGCTTCATTTTCTGCTCCCAAAGGTTTCCATAGTTTCTCCGAAGCATAGTTGGACAAACTTTTACCTGTTACATTTTTTAAGATTAATGCAAGAAGTTGCGTATTTCCGCTTTTATAATTAAACTCCTTGCCTGGCGTTTCAACAACCTTTAATTCTTTTACCAGCTGATTCACATTTTCGCCATAATAAGCTTTTGTGGTGATGGAAAACGGATTGGAATAACTTTCGTTCCAATTTAAACCTGAACTCATAGTCAACAGGTCCTTTATCTTTAGCTGATTGTTCGGTGACACTTTATACTCTCGAATAAAATCGCCCACACACTGATCAACACTTTTAATATATCCATCCTGAACGGCCGCACCAATAAGTAATCCTACTATACTTTTTGCTGCGGAAAACGAGTTTGATAAAGATTTTTCACTGTAGCCTTCCCAATACTCCTCATATACAATTGAATCATTTTGAACAACTAGATAAGCTACCGATTTGTACGCCTCCAACGTATCACGTTCCGCGGGAAGCAAATCGCACTTCATATAATCTACAGCAACACCCCAAGGTTGGGCTATCCCGGTTTTCACGGCTCTATTGTCAAAAATTTTGTAATCTTCAATTCCCGGAAACAAATAAACCAAAGAGTTTTTAGTATATCCGGGTAACAGCGCATATACAACACCGAGCCCGCATATTATTGCACCGGGCCAGATTACTGTTTTTCGTATCTTCATACACTACTACTTAAATTGGATAGTTGAATTAATCCTCAGGCACCCATTCCTTAAATTTTATATATTCCGGGAAGGCCGCTTGCTTGTATATGGATTTTCCACTCAAGGTTCTCAAACACTCCTGGATTCCCTCCGCTAGACTTGGGTGCGGATAAAAAATCTTCAGCACCTCCTGCAGACTATTCCCTTGATTTATAAGATGGGCTACCGAAACAATATAGGCGGATGCCTGGGGACCTCCTGCGCGCATTCCCAATATTCTTGGTTCCTCCTCGTTACTCACAATAATTTTTATAAAACCATTGGTGCTTCTCATGGCTATTGCTCTGTTCACCAATTTATTGGAATAGTAAGCCACCTTATGAGGTATTTTTTTTGCCCGCAATTGCTTCTCGTTCAGCCCAACCGAAGCCAGTTCAGGCTTAAAAAACATCAGGGTCGACATATGTGAATAATCCAGGGGGTAACTAGGCGTATCAGCAATTTGTTCCGCGGCCAGTCTTCCCTGAAACTCGGCTACACTGTACAATTGCGTATGCCCCGAAATATCTCCGGCCGCATAAATATGGCAGATATTGTTGCCATCCCTCAATACACAATGATCGGCTATTTCCAGTGTTCCTCTTTCGGTAGTTTCAACCCCGATTTTTTCCAGACCCAGTTTCTCGGTATTCGCTACCCTGCCAATTGCCACCAGGGCAACATCGACCTCTATCACCTTGCTGTTTCCCGCATCATAATCTAAAATTACTTCGAGGTGATCCGGATATTTATTGATCGTTCTTAAATGAGCCGTATGATGAATAATCACGCCGTTATCTTCCAGGTTTTTGGACACAAACTGGCTCACATCATCATCTTCGTAGGGCAAAACCCGGTTAGCCCGGTCTAACAAATGCACTTCGGTTTGCTTGAAATTGCTAAAAATGGTCGCAATCTCACAACCTATAATACCCGAACCAACAATCAACATCCTTTCCGGAAATTCCTTCAAATCTAACAGGTCATCGGAATTAATGATTCTCTCGTGGTCAATCTCCAAACCGGGAGCTTGCCTTGGCTTAGCCCCTGTTGCGATTACAAAATTTTTAGCTTTCAGAGTTTCTGTTGAATCGTCTGCCGTCACTGTAATGGTGTATGGATCAACAAATTTGGCCCAACCTTTTTTAAGGCAGATTGAACCATACTTGGATTTTCCTTCGGAAAAAGTTTCAATTTGACTGAGCATTTGGTATTGCTTTTCTTTGGCAGCGTGTATCACCGTAGTTATCACTTTGCTAAAATCCACGCTTAAACTGCCTGATCGGTATCCCCGGTCGGTTCTGGCAGCAACCGCATAGTCCATACTCAACTCGTACATGGTTTTTGAGGTAAGAGCTCCGTTCATGATACCTGCCCCTCCCAGGTGCGCCCCTTCCACAATACATATTTTCAAACCAAAATCCAACGCACGCATCGCGGCTGAATAGCCTGCCGGTCCCGAGCCAATAACAATCAAATCGTATTCGTTCATCTATATCATTTGAAGATTGTTCATAACAAAAAATAAATCTGTATGAAAATAGATGTTTTCCGGAGTTAATTCAATGAAATGACGTTTTATTTTATACTGTCAATCCTGAAAATGCGTATTATAGCCAAACAGGAAGTTTATGGCGCTCCTTTTTTAGTAAAGAATAAATTTCTAAATCAATATATCCTCCATTTAAAAGTTCACCTTCCCTAATAATACCTTCGAAGGTAAACCCTAGTCGCAGGGGCACTTTTTTGCTGGGCATATTTCCCATACCACATCTAATTTGAATTCTGTTTAAGTGTAGATGGTTAAAAGCATGGTTGCATAATGCGATAACACAATTACTCACAATACCATTCTTTTGAAACCGAAGCGAAAGCCAGTAACCAATATCCGCAATCCTATTAACATGGCTCATTATTCTAAGATTTATTAATCCTGCCAACTTACCTTTAAATTCTATCACATACACATATTCTTCTTCATTTTCCGCAGCTTTAATTACCTTACGAACAAAACTTAAAGTATCCTCTGTGTTAACCGTAAAACGAACAAAGGGCAACCATTCTCCCAAATAAGCTCTTTGGGCATCTACAATGTCAAAAATATTTTGAGCATCACTAATTAAAACAGGACGTAAACTAATATTCCCATTTATCAGAATGCTTTTAACAGTGGTATCATCTATTTTATGCATTAACTACTTTGATTATTTTGGGTTGCGTTTGTTATACTTCCTCCAGGAAATAATCCTGTTGACCACCCTCAGCGTTAACCCATACATGATGAGCAGGAAAACAATATCGAACCACATAATAAATTGATACTCGGACATGGAGCTAACTTCGAACGAATGATATATCGTATAAGGGATCAGGTTAAAGGAACCCGGCCTTAACATCAAAAATGCCAAGGGGACAAGAACCATTAGTGGATAAAAATAATAGAGTGCCTTATTTTTCATTAATAATACCTAAAGTCAATTCCAAATATAGCAATCTTTAAATTTAAATACACACATGCATTAGGTATTCAAGGAAATACGCATTAAAAACGTAATTCGTAGCCACTTCTCAAACAGTTTTAGTATTTTTATTTTTAATTCTACAGCAGCCAATGAAAATTACACATTTTATATCTGCATTCGTTTTAATGTTTTTTTGTGGCGGAATATTGGGTCATAGTCGTTCACTCCGACCTTTTGTAATCAACTACAACCGTTCGGTGTATAAGGCCATGAGCCAAAACTGGGCTGTAGCCTTCGATGATATTGGAAGGGCCTATTTCGGCAACTCTGGAGGAGTGCTCGAATTTGACGGGAACAACTGGCAACTTCATCAGCACAAATCTAAATCGGCCATGCGGTCTTTATTTTTCGATAGCAAAAGCAAACGATTATACTCTGGATGTTATGAGGATTTTGGCTATTGGGAAAGAGACAGCCTGGGCATTTTAGCATACACCTCACTAGCCGACAAACTCCATTCTTACCCTTTTTCGGGAGAGCGAATTTGGAGTATCGTCAAACATGAAAATGAAATAATATTTCAATCATTCCCGGCAGTTTTTACATATCATACAATAACAAACGAAGTAAAACACGTTGATCCCAAAGGTGAAATACTTTTTTTGAACCATGTAAACAACAAGGTTTACGCACGTGTTAGCGGAAAAGGAATTGTAACCTACGCGAACGGAACATTTAAAACCATAAACAATACCGACTTTGCCCAAAGGTCGACAATACGGTTTTTCCTACCCAGCAAAAGAGGAATCATTGTTGGCGAGGGAAAAACGGGATTACACTTGTTAAACAATGGCTCGTTAAAACCATGGGATTGCCAGGCCAACAAATCGCTTAAGACACTCGACGTGAATTCGGCGGCGGTTATCGATAGTACCACTTATGCCATTGGAACGCTAAAGGGCGGTTTGTATATTATTGACGATAACGGAAACATTCTGAAACACCTGGACAGGCAATCCAAACTTGAAAACAACACGGTATTGGGAATGAATATTGACCAATCGGGAGATTTATGGTTAGCGATGGACAATGGCATATCCTATATCGACTTGAACTCACCGGTGGAATACAATATTGACCTGGACTATGCGCCATCCGCTATTTATTCGGTCGTAGAGCACCAAGGCTATGTTTATATCGGCACAAACAACGGAGTTTTCCATACTCGCTTTAACCAGAACCTTGCCAACCTTAATTTTAAAGAATTAAAACCTTTGGCAGGTGTTTATGGGCATATTTGGAAGCTTGATTTATTAAACGGCGAGTTACTATGCGGCAACAACGATGGTATTTATAAAATTGATAATGGCAAAGCTACAGCATTATCACTAACATCGGGCGGCACCGATTTTATGACATTCCAACACCAGGGAGAAGAGTGGCTTATTGAATCCACTTATTACAAGATAAGATTGCAAAAGCGGATCAACAACCAATGGGTATTTTCACACTTTGTACAGGGGTTCCAGGGCTCGTGCCGTTTTATTGAGATGGACCACTCCGGATACATCTGGATGAGTCACGAGATAAAAGGATTAAATCGCTTGCGGCTTTCAGGTGATTTAAAAACCATAGTCTCCAACCATTCGTTTGGCGTAAAAAATGGCCTTCCAACAGATTACGGCCTAAACGTTTTTAAGCTCAACAACAGGGTTGTAGTAACAACCGGTGAAGAAATATACACCTACGATGATTTAAACGACAAAATGCTACCCTATAAAAAACTTAACGAAGCATTAGGCAGGTTTAAAGAAGCTGTTAGGATTGTAAATGCGGGCAAAAACTATTTTTGGGTGATAACCGATAATGAGGCGGCCCTAATACAACATAATTCCGACACAACCATCATAAAACACACACTAACCCTCGACAGCCCGTATTCATTCCCTGACAAATATCAAAATATTTCGATAATCGGGGAAACAAGCGTTCTTTGTCTGGAAAATGGCATTGCTGTTTTACCTATATACAACAAAGACTCTACCATGCATTTACCTTTGGTAATTTCAGGTGTGTACAATGGGAGAAGTGGGTTAAAAAACAAGGAAGCCCAACTCCCTCTCCACAATGAAATTCCGATACAATTAAAAAACAAAAATAATTCGATAGAATTTGGCTTAACAGCTGTCAACTTCGGGCCCAATAAAGTTAATTATCGGTACACGATAACAAACCTGATGGACGATTGGGTGGATAACCGTTCCGAGAATAGCGTTGTGATAAACGATATTCCTGCCGGCAAATATATCTTTCGCGCAAAGGCAGTGTACTCCGACGGAAAATCCTCCAACATCGTAGAATATCCATTTGAAGTATTATATCCGTGGTATACATCAAAAGCCGGTATATTTACCATTATTGTTATTATTATTGGCTCCATTGTGTTTATGGTCATTTTCAACCATCGAATAATAAAAAAACGAACCTCCGAAATAGAACAAAAACATGAGAACCAGCACAAACAGAACAAATCTACCATTGCACAATTACGGGAAGATGTGCTAAGAAAAGAACTGGAAAACCTACAGAGTAAACTTACCGTATCGGCCAATGCATTAGTGGAGAAGGATAAATCAATCAACACTATCAAAGACGAACTGCACCATATCTACAAAAGGCTTGAAGGCAGATTCCCTCAACGCGACTACTCCAAAATTGTGAATGTTATTGATAACCAGATGACGCAAAAAAGAGATATGCTGAATTTCGAACAACATTTTGCAGCTTCCCAAAGTGGTTTTTACGATAAGCTTAAACATGAATATCCGGAATTATCCCCTGGTGATTTACGTTTGTGTTCGCTGCTTAAAATGAATATGAATTCTAAAGAAATATCTATTTTACTTGGCATAACGGTTAGGAGCGTTGAGGTTAGCAGATATAGGTTAAGAAAAAAAATGGGGCTTAAGCCTGAAGAAAACTTAACCTCAAAGATTATGGAGTTTTAAACAGAAAACCACTTCGGTACGAAGAAACTCCAAGACTAAAATATATGACCTAGTCAAAAATCACTTATAGGCCTCAATATACTTTTGGTCCAGCTCGGCAGAATCTTCGTATTTTATGCGGAGTGCTTCCAGCGCAGACTTTAATTCCTGGACTACTTCGGCATAAGCCGGATCATCATAAACGTTGTTTATTTCATAAGGGTCTTTTTTACGGTCGTAAAACTCCCACTCATCCACATCGTAATAAAAATGAATTAATTTATACGCTTTGGTGATGATGGCATAATGCCTTTTAACCATGTGAATGGAAGGGTACTCGTAATAATGATAGTATGCCGCATCCCTTACCTTTTCCACTTCCCCTTTCAGGATCGGAACCAGGCTTTCCCCTTGCATATCGTCGGGGGGCACTATTCCGGCTGCCTCTAGCATGGTTTGCGCAAAATCCAAGTTCTGAACCATCTCGTCGTTGGTGATTCCAGGCTTTACCACATTTGGCCACCTGATCAGCAATGGTGTTTTAAACGACTCATTATAGGCAAACCTTTTATCGAACCAACCATGTTCACCTAAATAAAACCCCTGGTCGGAAGTATAAACCACGATGGTATTATCGACCAGCTTACTTTCATCGAGATAATCCAATACCCTGCCAACACCTTCGTCAACCGAGGCAATGCAACCCAAATAATCCTGCATATAACGCTGATACCTCCAGTGCATTAGATCTTCCCTAGACATATTTGGATAGGCCTGAACAAATTTCTCGTTCATAGGCCGATAATGCCTATCCCAGGATTCTCTTTCTTCTTGTGTCATTCCGTTATATTCCCTTTCAAAAGCTGAAATATCCCATTTCATATAGGGTTTCAACCCTAACTTATCCATAACGTCGGGGTAAATTTTAGAATCCCCGGCCCAATTCATATGATCAACCAGGTTCATCTCTGCTGTTTTAGCCGCTGTTCCCCTGGTTTCGAATTGATCAAACAGAGTAGCCGGTTCAGGAAAGGTTTTTGAGATGTATTCTTTTTGGTGTCGCGGAGCAGGAAACCATTCGCGATGCGGTGCTTTATGAAAGTACATCAACAAAAACGGTTTATCCAATTTTCTTTCTTTATCTAACCAATCGATGGTCATATCTGTGATGATATCCGTTGTGTAGCCTTTAACATTGATTTTGCCTTCGTTTTTGGTAAAAAAATCGGGGGCATAATAACTCCCCTGATCATCCAAAATACGGAACTGGTCGAAGCCCTTGGGGTTATTTCCAAAATGAAGCTTCCCAAACATGGCGGTCTGATATCCTGCCTGTTGCATAATTTGGGGAAAGGTGACCTGTGTAGTATCGAACGGGAAACGGTTATCTACCTTTCCGTTGATATGACTGTGCTTACCCGTTAACAATACAGCACGTGATGGTGCACAAATTGAATTGGTGACACAGGCATTCGTAAACAACATTCCTTCCTTGGCAATCCTGTCGATATTGGGCGTAGTTGTCAATGTATTATCATAGGCACTGATGGCCTGATACGCGTGGTCGTCGGACATGATAAACAAGATATTGGGTCGTTTAGTCTCTTTTGGCGTGCCTGTGCTGCATCCTGTAACCAGCGCTGCAACGCTAAATAATACGATTAGTTTTAAATACATAATTCGTTCTTTTATAGGATTCTTCTGATTTTAATGCCGCTTACAATAGTCTTTCCTTTTAGGGAAACAAAACTCAAATACCCTATCGGGCGATCAATGTTGCTTTTGGTTTTGAACAGCAAAAGCAAGTTGGGCTAACCATACCATAAGAGATAAAAAGATTATGCGCAACATAGATTTACGTGTGTTAATAACACTTGGCGATGTCCATCCGTTGACCGCATTGCCACTAACCTAAAATATATCCTTAATATTTCTGCCCTTTTTGGTAAGAAATATTAAGGCACTAATGCATTTAGTGTAAATTGCAATTCATTTGATTCATCATCAGAACTGTTACCTACCCATAATTTAAACTTACCCTCTTCTGCTACGAAATCCATATTGATGTTATAGAATTTCAAGTCTTCCCAGGAGATGCTTAAAGTAACCGTTTTACTTTCTCCTGCTTCCAGTGCAATTTTCTCAAATCCTTTGAGTTCCTTCAGGGGGCGGGTTACGCTTGCTTGCACATCCTGAATATACAACTGTACCACCTCTTCTCCGAAAACACTTCCATTGTTGGTGACTTTGGCCGATACGGTCAGTTGCTGTCCCGGACTTATCGCTTCTTGGTTTAACTTCACATCCGAAATACTAAACGAAGTATAGCTCAGTCCATAACCAAACGGATATAGCGGGGAGTTGGGCACATCGATATAAGATGATTTATAATCGCTGGGTGCATTTGCATTGAATGGACGGCCCGTGTTTCTAACACTGTAGTAAATGGGTATTTGCCCCACACTGCGTGGAAACGTCATCACCAATTTGGCTGAGGGGTTATAATCACCTGAGAGCACATCGGCCACCGCATGACCCGACATGATTCCCGGGTACCAGGCCTCTACGATAGCATCCATGTTTTCTGCTTCCCACGATAAATCCAACGGTCGCCCGTTAAAAAGGACTAAAACGATAGGCTTACCTGTATTTTTAAGTTCCTTTAGCAATTTGCGTTGATTGCCCGGCAAGGTTATATCTGTTCTACATGCTGCTTCGCCCGACCAATTATATTCTTCGCCCATGGCTACCAGAATAATATCGCTCTTTTTTGCAACACCAACAGCTTCTGCAAAACCATTGTCATTTGGAACCATCGTTGTTGATATGTGTCTGGTGGCACGATCGATTAGCGGTAAGGTCGTTCCCTGTGCATAGGAAAACAATACAACGCCATTGGCATATTTCTCCTCCAAGCCCTCTTTTAAGGTAACGGTTTTATCCCTATTGCCTTTGATGGCCCATTCTCCATTTAAACTATTTCGCTCTTCGACAAAAGGTCCAATAAGTGCAACCTTTTTTCTTATGTCTTTTTTAAGCGGTAAAATATTGTTTTCGTTTTTTAAGAGCACAATGGATCGTTGGGCTGCCTTTTGGGCCACCTCAAGAAAATAAGGATTCATCACCACTTGCCGCTCTCTTTCCTCATCAAAGTAACGATAAGGATTGTCAAATAGCCCCAGCAAGAATTTCATTTCCAGGATTCGAGATACGGCAATATCTATTTGGCTTTCATCCACTTCCCCTTCTTCCACCAAATCTTTGAGGTGGGTAACAAAAGCTTCACTGATCATATCCATATCTATTCCGGCATCCAGAGATAATTGGGCACCATGCTTAAGATCTTGTGCAACACCATGATGTATCAGTTCCATGATGGCCGTATAGTCGGTCACTACCATTCCTCCAAAACCCCATCTATCGCGAAGAATATCGGTAAAAAGGTATTTATTGGCGGTACATGGAACACCGTTCAAGTCGTTAAATGCGGTCATAAACGACCCCACCCCTTCATCCACTGCCGCCTTAAAGGGAGGTAAGTAATTCTCGTGCAAATTCCGGTTTGAAATGTCCACCGAGTGATAATCGCGCCCGGCCTGACCGGCTCCGTAGGCCACAAAATGTTTGGCACAAGCAATCATTGTATTCGGTTTCGACAGGTCCGTATAGTCTTCAACACCCTGAAATCCGCGCACTCGTGCACGTGCCACCAGTGAACCGTAATAAGCATCCTCGCCGGCCCCCTCCATCACACGTCCCCATCGTGGGTCGCGACTCACATCAATCATGGGAGCAAAGTTCCATGCCACTCCCGACGCTGTGGCTTCTTCTGCGGCTATGCGTGCTGTCTGTTCCATCAAATCCAGGTCCCATGAGCAGGCTTCGGCCAATGGAATGGGAAAGGTCGTTTCAAGTCCGTGAACCACATCACCCGCAAATAGCATGGGAATCTTCAAACGCGAATGCTTCAGGTTCTGTTCTTGTAACATCCTTAAATGCTTTGCCCCAAAAACATTAAAGGTACTTCCTATCATCCCTTTCCTGAGGTATTCCCCCGACTTATTGTCACTAACCACTCCAGTTGTGGCAAAGTTTCCTGAGTATTGATTCATTTGCCCTATTTTTTCGTCCAGGGTCATTAGGCTCAACACAGAATCTACCTTCTGCTCAATATCTTTGTCACCACTATAACTATTAAATTTAGCCGGTTGTGCCTGGCACGAAATCAATGCCAAACCATGCATTACCAATATGGCCATAGACAACAAAATAGTTGGGAATACTGGATCACTGTTATTTTTTATCGTCTTCATTTTTCTTTATTTTATACCCATTCATATTATTTAAATGGCATTATATTTTCTCTCTAAACTCAACAATTCTTATCTCTTCTTCAGTTTAAAAATCCACTTTAAATAGTCTGGTTCCGCAAAAGCTGGATCCCAGCTGTTGTGGTTGGCATGGGGATACATAGTGAATTTTGTTTGGGGGTTTAACTGTTTATGTGCTTTATAAACCTGTTGCGCATATTTAGGTGGCACCACATCGTCCTTGTCCCCATGAAAAAACCAAATGGGTACATGTTTATATTTATCTACCAAGGCTGGATCGTGACCTCCGCAAATAACCTGGGCTGCCGCATATTTATCGGGCCATCGCGACAAGAAATCAAGCGTTCCGATGCCTCCCATTGACAAACCCATAATATACACCCTTCTTTCATCCACTTTTCCCGGAGTCAACAGTTGTTCCACCAATTCGTTGACCAAAAAAGCAGGTTTAGTAGGCCCTGATTTTAAAGGAAACTCAAACTCCCATACGCCTATGTCCGATTTTTCTTTTAAGCGGTGAGTCCACATAATTCCATTAGGACATTGAGGAAACAGAACAATGGCGGGATACTTTTTCCTGTTTTTTTCATTTAAAAAAAGTGTAGATCCGTGGGTGAGTTGCTTATGGTTATCATTGCCTCTTTCTCCCGCTCCATGCAAGAATAAAACCAAGGGATATTTTTTTCCTGATTTCATTTCCCGGGGGTGTAAAATACAATACTTTAAGGTATCCTGTTTTAGTATAAACTCCTTTTTAACATATCCATTTTTAGTCTGCCCTTGCAATGAAAGCAAAGGAAGAAACACAAGTAGGTATAAATGTTTAATCAATTTCATGGTATGTATTTTTTCGTTATTTACAGGTTGAAACATAGCTCTTATCCTCAAGGAAGCAGCTTACCAACCGTACTTTCCGTTAATCAACTTTTATTATCTTGCTTTTTGCCGAGATACCGTTTTCATTGAATGCTTCAATGGAAAAACAATAGGGTGTATCCCGATCGAGACAGCGCATAAAATGCGTATTATCGTCATAAATCAACCATGATTGGTATAATTTGCCCGGTGCAATGCCCCAGCGTATGTTATACCCTTGTGCCCCTTTGACCTTGTTCCAATTCAGCGTAACATCACGCCTGTCTGCTTCGCGCTTAATGGTGAAGCCTTTCACTCCCGATGGTTGTTTGCCAAAACCTTTACCAAACACCCTAATCTCCGACATGGCCAGGTTACGGCCCGGCACCCGAATGTTTTTGTAGCGGACAAACCTGGCCTTCACCGGTTGGTTCAGAACGATATATGCATTGGGGGCATCTTTATAGCTGTGACTGCGGTTGACTACCGTGCGCCATTTCTTACCATCATCCGACACCTCAATTGTAAACCGGTGGCGCAGGCCTTCTGTGCGTGTATAGATACCCGATTGGTGATCATGGAAATTCAATTGAAACGCATAAACCATTCCAGGCTTCAGCATCTCTATTTTTACCCATTGTTGATCGTCGTTGGACTTGGCCACCCAATACGATTTGGGGCTTTCATCGGTTAACACGCCGGAAGTAATCTCCCCTTTATCATTCTTTTGAAGTGGCATTTCCGATATTTCGTAATCATTATCGGTGGAAGTACTCTTTTTAATTTGCATCAGCGAGGATGAAACAGTGGTCTTTCCTTTGTACGAAAGCAACATCCAGCCACAATGTTGGCCGGCTTTTGTCGGATGATTGGTCCCAAACCTGGGATAATCGCCATAATGCGTATCAGCGTACATCAAATCATTCTTGTCAAAATACGTAGGAAACATACAAAGCCTGCGTTCCCAATGCGAATTGGAAGCGAGCGCCATCGTGGCAAAATGCCAATACTGCCCATTGGTTTGCTTAACCGTAATGCCATGGCCGGCACCATTGGTGAATCCGCCCGGTTTAAAACACATCGGGTTGTTTTTCATATATTTAAAAGGCCCCAGCGGTGTTTCGCCAATGTAAACACCATCGCCATACACGTTAAACTGTGTGCCGGGAGCTGCATATTGCAAATAATATTTACCGTTGTGCTTGGTCATGGAGGCGCCTTCCATATACCCTTCCTTTAAGGTTGGGTGAAAGTTATTTTCACCAAAACGCTCCCAGCCATGTTCTTCCTCTACCAGGTTGATTAAATCTTTTTTGACACCTGTTTCCAGCATGCGGTCATCTTTATTCAACTGTTTCACCCTGATAGGATGTACGTTTGATGAACCCCAATACAAATAGGCCTTTCCATCGTCATCGATAAATAGTTCCGAGTCCTGTATATTGTTGGTGATAGAAGCTGTTGGTGTCCATCTTCCGCTTTTCGGATCGTCGGTGTACAGAATACTGCCATACCCTGCCGGATCACCCGCAAAATACAACAAGGAATCTTTGTAATTAAAGGCCGTTGGCGCATTGCAACCCTCAAAAAACCATTGTCCGGGTTTGATAAAGTCCCATTCTATTAAATCGTTGGAGTGCCAGTAGCCAAACGAGCGTGTTACAAACATATAATACTCGCCACGAAACTCCACCACGGCCGGGTCGGCCCCTGAACGGTATGAAATATTCCTGCTGGAATTATACACCATGTAAGTATAGTCGATATCCAGGGGGTTGCAATAGGTCTGCGGAAGAATTTCCTGGGCGTTTCCGGGAATGGCTGCACAGAAAATTAAAAGTGCCATCATGTTCTTTATCACCTTCATTTACCTAAGTTTTTATCTATTCTTCAACATTATTTTTCAGCATCTCTCTGCCAATCCCTGCTCGTGCGTTAATCTTCTTTTAGTTGGATATAAAAAAACCAAGCCGTTGCAGGCCGTTTTGAACATCCTGGTTTTGCATAAATAAATCCCAAAGCAGTCCGCTCCGGTAATTTTCTATCATCACCGGTATTGGTCCCTGATCAATAGCCAGATAACGTGGCAAATACCAGTTGGCAGAATGTGAATAAGCATCGTAAGGGCCATATTTGCCCACCAAAGAATCCGCTTCGAGGTACAAGTATTTCAAAAATTGCATGGATTCATCTGGTGTATAAGGAAATGACGACAATGCCGCCGTGGGCGAAATCACCCCTAAATCTGACTTGCCGGGATGGTGACCCACATAGCCTCTCATGGAATAACTTGATGTTAGCCCCCATTGGTTGGCTCCATATCCTTTATAATTTTTCGGATTATCAACACAATATTTGTAATGGATTATAGCGTGATTGGTATTCAATTCCCAATAATCAGCGTAACGATCTCTTAAGCCCTTCGGGTTGAGTCCCAGATAAGAGTAATGCGCCCAAAATAGGGGACCGATAGGGTCGGGGCTGTGCTCGTAAAAGTTGAGAACGGTGGGCAAACCATAATATACCGTATCGTTGGCAATGGCACCACTGTGCGCCCATCCTTCATGGTATACTTCCGGTTTGATAGGGTGTGTCGGTGAGGAGGCGGCCAATACATACATGATCAAACACTCGTTGTATCCACCTACCTTGAAATTCTTCTCCCACCCAAAGTTGGGCGACCAATGCCAGTATAATACATTTTCACCATTTTTGGTGTACCAATCCCATTCTACCTCGTGCCACAACCGCTTGATATCAGCGACCAGCTGTTGTTCTTCCGCTGAGCCTCCTTTAAAATATTCGGCAACGGTCAGCAGCCCCTGGACCATAAAGGCCGTCTCCACCAAATCGCCCCCATCATCTTTCTTACTGAAAGGCTTCACCTTACCCGTCCGGCCATTGAGCCAATGCGGCCAGGCACCATGAAAACGATCGGCCTCGGACAGAAAATTCACTATCTTTTGAAAACGCATTAAAGCATCCTCACGCTTGATAAAGCCACGCTCGACACCTACAAGGATGGCCATAACACCAAAGCCGGAACCACCTAAAGTAACTATATGCCGGTCGTTATGCGGGTATTGCCCATCTACATGTATTCGCTCACAAGCCATACCTGAGTTAGGTTCGGCACCATCCCAAAAATATTGGAAAGTCTGGTACTGAATCAAGTCGAGCAATGAATCACTTTGTACGGCTGCCATAGTGTTCGTTGCCCCACGTTTATGTCCTTGTTTAGGCTGACAAGCTGATACTAACAATGCCATAAGCAATACAATAACCGATATGTGTAGTTGTTTCTTCTTCATCAATCTAAAATTTAGAATCAAGATTTAATTATCCGGATAAAACCTGTCCCACCAATGCAGGGTGACGGATCTACCAGATGTTTATCGCCATTTAAAAATCATCCACAGTTGCGTGTAAGTCGCATCGCCCCCACTGCTTACTCATAGGTAAAGCCTAATTTGCTCAACCCGGACTGTACCTCGGGGCACGACATGAGTAGGTTCCATATCAGTCCGGAACGATAATTTTCAATCATTATAATAACAGGCCCCTGGTCGATGGCCAGGTACGAGCTGGCCGTCCAGTCTTCGGTAACGTTAAAGGCATCGTAAAAACCATATTCACCCCAAAGTTGATCCCCCATTAAATAATAAAAGAAACGAATGGCTTGCAATGACTCTTCCGGCGTATACGGTATGGAGGATATGGCAGCAGTAGGGGTAATCACCCCTAAGTCGTTTGTTGGTGAATGAGCCGAATACCCTTCGTGATTATCGCTGGCTGTAAGCCCCCAACAATCGGCACTATAGCTTACATAACCTTTTGAATTTTCGATGCAATAAGCCCGGTTTATCAAAGTATGGTTCTTGTTTTGATCCCAGTAATTGGCATAATTATCGGATAATTTCCGGGGATCGATACCTAAGAAGGAATAATGCGCAAAGAACAACGGTCCACCAAGATTCTTGCCCAGAGGCAAGGAAATGCCATAATATTCATTCCCGTTTTGTATGCTTCCGTTTTTAGCCCAACCCTGATGATAAACATCGGCTGAAATAGAATGTGTTTGGGAGGAAGCAGCCATAACATAGGTAATCAATGCCTCATTATACCCCTGGATCTTCATATTCATATCCCAACCATAATTCGGCGACCAGTGCCAGTACAAAACATTTTGCCCTCCCCGGGTATACCAATCCCACTCAATGGCCTCCCATAATTCATTGATTTTAGTGATCAGACTGTTTTCGATGGCATTGCCCGAATTCAAATACTGGCGAGCTGCCAACAATCCGGCTGCCATATAGGAGGTCTCCACTAAATCGCCACCGTCATCTTTCAGGCTGAAAGGGTTTGCCTTACCGGTAGTCCCGTTGAGCCAATGCGACCAGGCTCCATGAAAACGTTCTGCATTACCCAGAAAATCAACCATGGTATTTAATCGTTCCACGCCCTGCTGACGGGTTATAAAACCGCGTTCAATACCAACAATAATGGCCATTACCCCAAAACCCGATCCCCCGGAGGTTACATTTTCACCGGAGGTATTACGCTCTCGTGCAAGTCCACTTACAGGGTGCCCAAAATCCCAGAAGTATTTAAATGTTTGCTCCTGAATTTTTGTCAAGAGCTCATCGTCGGATATCTCAGGGAATTTATAAGATGAATCCAGTTCGGTATAAAAATTTAGTTCCAAGCCATCAAATGGTTTACCTATTCGGTTTTCGATATTGGAAGAGATCCTGAATCGAAATTTCTTATATCCCTCCAATGCTTGGTTTGCAGAAAAAGAGACAGACTTTTCATTCACCTGTTTTAAGGTATAACCCACCGGTGCTCCGTTTTGGGTAAAAGAAGAATAAACAGTGAGATCCTCAGCCTCAATCGAAGAATTAAACCCAAATTCTATGGACACGTTCCTTTTTACATCTTTGATTCTCGCAGCAGGATTTACCTGAAACCCATTAACCACTATCGACTCAAGCAGCAACGGTGGGGTGAAAGTTGTAAAAGTATATGATTGTTCTTTAAAAACTTCATCGTTACCTCCCTTCAGACCACCTGAAATGGAAAGGGTATATGTGGAATTTTCACTTAGTTCTTCATGATCCATCTTGACCAACTTGTTTTCATTGAAGAAAGTAAATTCCAGATGAATGGCCTGACCGGAATCATCTAACAGACGAATGTTCTTTTCAGCAGAAACTATATCTACAGATTTATCAAACCGTATTTCAATCCGTTCCTCGGTTTTAACATTCTTATTATCGCCAGCAGCCAAAATTTCCGTTTCGCCGATATAGACATAGGTAACGCTTAATTTTTCCGGCGCCTTTTCAGGACCGGAATCATCATCGGAACAGGAGGTTGCAACAATGATAAAAGATAGTATGAGCAATTGAACATAACGCATTGAATCCAAATAATGAATGATTGAATAGTTGATGATTGGTTTAACAGTTGAAATATATGATCCCCCATCCCCGCACTTGCGGTGTGGTACTTCCCCCGCCTCAGAGTCTGGGGAAGAACCGGAAACTTACTTTGAGAGGGACATGTCCCTTCAAGTAATATTTTTTTACACCATGTAAATCAGCTCTTCCCTCGGTATAGAGCCTGGCGAAGTACTGTACCAAAGGTACAGGGATGGGGGTGACACTACTTATAAATTGTTAATTAATTGAACAATAGACTTTTGATACACCATCCCTAATTCCTACTGTAATCATTTGGTTTGGCACTTACTTCTCGTCCTCGTAAATAGTCTGAATTTCGCTTTGAGACAACGCTTTATTAAACAGTCTTAATTCATCCATATAACTTAAATCGGACAGGTGATCCCAGTAGCTAAAAGTTTCGCCACCTGAACCAATGGTAACCTCAGTACATCCGGTCCAGTCCACTCCTGCCGATAAATCTGACGATAACTGCTCAACCCCGTTGAAATAGATTATGCTTTTAGATTCTGAAACCGAAATAGCAATGTGCACCCATTCTCCAGCCACAACATCAATCAATCCACCATCATTCCACACATCACTTTCGCCGGTACCAACGTTCGATTTTATCCGTTGGCTAGTCGCATCCCCTTCCCTGAACAGTCTAAATCCTTGCTTTCTATCGTCGGCATCGTCTCCCACCACCAAAATACCTGCTCTGTTAGGTTCTGAATTTACCTTGTACCAAAACGCAGCGCTAAACTCCGTTCCAAACAGTCCGTCAATCGGGAAAGTCAAATAAGAGTCGGCAGCTCCCATAAATGAATCATTACCTCTCTTTCCTTCCCCGGCAAATCCGGTAGTTCCAACAACGGTAGCGTTGGCATAACTCAATAAGTCAGTATAACTTTCTTCAAATGGCATATAAAATGTTTCCCCATCGTATTTCGCCACATAAGGATTGGTTACATTAATCATCTCTTGAATTTCTGCTGCGGTCATTGCTTTGTTAAAGAAACGCAACTCGTCCATAGCACTGGCATCTGACTTATGGTCCCAGTAACTGAATGTTTCTCCTCCCGAACCAATAGTAAACTCGGTACAGCCTGTCCAATCTACGGGGGCGGCCATATCACTTGACCTAACTTCAACTCCATTAAAGAAAATGGTATTTTTAGTTTCAGAGATAGAGAATGCAATATGAATCCATTCACCCTCGGCAACGTCAATAAAGCCGCCATTATTCCAAATTTCACCTGTTCCTGTTCCTACGTTTAGCTTAATTTGCTGTTCTACTCCGTTACCCTCTCTGAACAAACGGAAACCCTGTTTACGATCATCTGCATCGTCACCTACTACGAGTATTCCTGCCTTACCCGGCGTTCCGTTTACTTTATACCAGAATCCCGCGGTAAACCCATTACCCAAAGCCTGACCGATGGGATAAGTTAAATACGAATCTGTTGCTCCCATATACGCATTGGTGCCCAGCAGACTTTCTCCTGCGAATGAAGGTGTACCAACCTCGGTGGCAGGTGCAACATTGACCAATTCCATATAATCGTTATCGAATGGCATATAGAAAATCTCGCCATCGAACATTGGTACGTATGGCGGTTCCTTTTCGAAGTTAACACTGGCAGATGTGCTTTTACCTTCCAAATCGGTAGCGGTAACTGTCAATACATGCACACCGGTAGCCAACTGATCGTAGGTATATTCTTCTATGGCCTTTCGATAATCCATAAAACTGCTGAAAGCAGCGATCTCAGTTCCATCCAGAATAATCTTAATATCCTTTATTTCAATATCGTCGGTCACTACAAACTCAATATTGATAGAAGTAATAGCTTCGTATACTTTAATACTGGTTCCTTCTGCCGGATAAACGATGGTTACCTGTGGTGCCGTTTCATCCGCCCCCGGATCTACTTTAGTTATACCGTCTATATAGTCCTGTTCGCAGGCATTCAAAACCAAGATAGCCAAAGCGAACATGATAAGTTTAAAATATGTTTTCATCTCATTATAGTTTTAATTCCTAATGTATTCGATGGAACTCGCCTGAAACATAATCACCCTCATACGAGAACCTTTTCTTATGGCTCGTTTCATTTTCCTAAATCTTTAGTTGATTCCTTCAGCCAATTGCGGCAACTCCGATACCTGATCTGCGGGGAATGGCAAATAAGCGTCCTCCATGGTAAATGTTTTACCTTCGTGGCTAAGCTCCGAAGTGTTGCCGGTTCGAACCATATCGTAAAACCGGGTTCCCCATTCCATGGCCAGTTCCGCAAATTTTTCGTCCAAAACATCTTCCGTGGTCACATTGCTTAAATTACTCATACCAGCACGCGCTCTCACTAAATTGACCGCTTGATCAGCGCTCATTGAAATACTACTTGTAGCCCCTCTTGTCAAAGCTTCCGCATACATCAGTAACATCTCTGCATATCTGATCACGATAAAATTTTTGTTGCTTCCCGGATTTGTTCTTCCCGGTATTAGTTCAGTAGAAGGTTGTATATGTTTGCCACTACCGAAATTTAAGCGGGCGTTGTTGTTGAAAATATCGCCCTCCCTGTTTACATTGGAAATCCATGCGGGCATGGTCCCACTATAATCATCTTGAATTTCAGTAATACCATCCGGTGTAAAAACAACACTTGTTTCCAGGCGAACTGTTTCCCCACGGTCCAGCATAAAAGATATATATTTCATGGTAGGTTCATAGAAACCCCATCCGGCACCTGCTCCTGACACAACAGGGGTCCAGCCTCCAATGCCAAACGGGGCAAACAAGAAAGCGAACCTATCTCCTTCTCCCTGACCAAAGTCTGAATACTGAAATTCCAGAATATTTTCATCATCCAGTTTGCCTGCTTTTTTGAATAAATGGTAAAAATCTGCAGCCAGTTCATATTCGCCTGAACTAATGATTTGGGATGTGGCGTTTACAACTCCCTGATAATTTTCCATTTCCTGGTAGGCTAATGCCTGGATTGCATATGCTGTATAACTGGTTATTCCTCCCTTTATATCGTCCCGTTTATTGGGGTGTAAATCCATCAAATTAGGAATTACCTCTGTCATCTCATCTACTATATATTGCATTACTTTTGCCTTGTTACTTACCGGCGTATTTTGGATATTATCCAACTGGTCAATCACAATACACCCTCCATAGGTTCTGGATATATTCAGATACAGGTACGCTCTAATTACACGGCATTCCGCAATATACTGATCTGCCAAAGCATCATCGGCAGCTGCCGGCCTGTACTTCTCAATTTCATCCATGGCGGTAAACACATTGACGATATCATTGTAATGCCCTTGCCAAATGGCATTCGAATTCCAATGGCTTGGCAGGTATTTGAACTGATCTTGTTCCTGCATGGGCACCTGGTCGCCGGCCGCGTTTACATCATCCCCTCGCAGTCCTAGCGTAATTGGCTCTTCCCATCCCCGGGTATATAATCCATAATAGGCCCCTAACATAGGAAGGATCATATCCTCACCGTTCGAATAATCTACATCACTGGTGAAAGCCTCATCCTCAAAAGGCTCATCTAACTTGTCGGCACAACTGAACATAGATAACAGAAGTAATCCACAAAGCAGCACAGACATATAATATTTTAATATCTTTTTCATCTTTATATAGAGTTTAGAATTTAAGATTAAGTCCTACGGTATAAACGGATGGTACCGGATAAAACTGGCGATCGATTCCGTTGGGAACCTCAGGATTAAAGCCGTTATAATCAAATACCGTTAGTGGTCTTTCCGCAGTAAAATACACTCGTGCATCAGGCATACCTTGGCCGAACCAACGTTCTCCTTTAATATTGTAGGCTACCTGAATATTTTGAATTCTAAAGAACGAGCCGTCCTCTACCAGATAATCACTAAAGTTTTGATTCCAGCCTCTTCTTAATCCTGATGCCGACGGGTATTTATTCGACGTTCCTTCGCCATTCCATAGATTGTTGGCTAAATCCGCATCTATATTTGTGTCGTTGGTCCAGATAATTTCACCTCTTTTCCGGTTTAGGATTTTGTTACCGCTTTGACCTGTGAAATTCATTGAAAACTCGGCATTTTTATAAGTAAGCCCCAAAACCCCTCCATAGGTTAAGTCCGGAATATAAGACCCCAAAAACACTTTATCATCATCGTCGATCACATCGCTGTTGTCCTGGTCTTTAAATTTGAAGTCTCCAGGGACCAATCCATTGTCAACAGCCACAGGGTCCGCATCTATTTCAGCTTGATTTTGGTAAACGCCTTCCACTTCATATCCGTAGAAAGATAATAATGGTTCACCAACCTGCGACCTTTGCCGGAATTCTGCCTGTCCGCCGTTAATAAAGGCTTGTCCGAACAAGTCGCGCACCTCATTTTTAAGGGTCGCCATATTGGCACCGACCATATATTTAAGATCATCTGTGATTTTTCCGTTATAGCTCACTGCCAATTCAAATCCAGAGTTCCTGATCGTTCCTACATTTTTCAGTACGCTTCCTGACTGCAGTTTAAGACTAACGGGTATAGCAGCATTTTCTGTATCCCGGATATAATAATCCGACTCTAAGCTAAGTTGATTATTCAGAAACTTAGCCGAGATCCCAATATTTGTCCCTTTAACGGTTTCCCAACCCAGATATCCAAAGGTACTGGTAGTTGTTGTTCCGGTTACCTGCGTATCATTGATGGCAAGAAATTGAGGATTTGTGGTATTGGCACCATCTTGTCTTTTGATTTTATCATTTCCTAATTTTCCCCAACCTCCGCGTACTTTTAAATAATTAATGAAATTAACGTTATCAGTAAAGAAATCTTCTTCCGAAACTACCCACCCCAGCCCAAAGGCAGGGAAGGTACCCCATTTTTCCTGGTATTTGGATGTTCCATCCCGTCGTAGGGTAAAATATGCCAAATACTTGCTGTTATAATTATATGCTACTCGTCCAAAGTACGAAAGACCATATATTCGTTCCGCATTGTCATCTACTTGTTTTGATGTCTCTGACTGGGACTGTCCGATATACCACGAGTTTTCATTTTGGGGAACATCTTCTGCCGAACCACTTAAATAATCGTACCATTCATCTCTGTATGAAGTCCCTAACATTACCGAAACATTATGGCCTCCATAACTATCCGTAAATGTTAACACATTATCCAAATACTGATTTACGTCCAATGCCCGGTAAGTACTGAGTGTAGATAGCGGTCTTACTTCATCGCCATTTAAATCATAAGGTAAACCTACGTTTCTGTCTTTAATATGCAGAACCGACAAATTATAACTCGTTTTTAGATTTAACTTCTCCGGGATAATACTTATTTCCGAGTATATTCCTGTAAGTGCTTTTCTGATATCCTGCCTGTGATCTCTATATTTAAGGTTTATAAATGGGTTTTGTGACCCACGATAACCAATTAATTTAGCATTTGCATAGTTACTCGGATTCTCATGCCCCTGGGCTACCATCTCAGCAAAATTTTCATCATCATATACCGGCAAAATCGGAACCGCATGGTAAGCCTTAAACCATGCAGCATCATCAGCCAAGTACTTTATGCCGTTGCTCATATTCACATTTATTCCGGCTTTCAACCAATTATTAACCTGTTGATCCAGCTTTCCCCTAAAATTAAATCTCTTGTAGGCGTTTTTCGTTTTAAGCAGTCCTTCTTGTTCAAAATAACTCACACCAAACGAATAAGCCGTATTCTCACTTCCTCCAACAATGGAAAGTGAATGATTTTGTTGTGTGGCTGCAGAATGCATAATTTCTTTATACCAGTCGGTGTTTACGGCAGGTATATTCGGGTTTATGCGACTTCTACCAAACCTTTGCATGGCACTCTCCACGAAACTTATATCCGCTGCCGATCCGGTTTGGTTGGCATAGTCGACAAACTGTTCGGCATTCGCCATTTTCAATACATTTTGAGCCACCTGAACACCGACATAACCATCATAGGTGATAGTGGATTTCGTTTTTAGGTTACCCTTCTTTGTCGTTATTAAAACCACGCCGTTTGCTGCCCTGACACCATATATTGCTGAAGCTGAAGCATCCTTAAGAACTGATAAGCTTTCAATATCTGACGGATTAAGAAAGTCGATATTGTCGAAAAACATCCCATCCACCACATAAAGAGGCTTAGAATCACTACTGCTAGGAAAAGAACCGACACCCCGTATTCTAACAGTTGGCTCATCACCCGGTGCACCGGCACTAACAATTTGCATACCTGCCACCTTTCCTTGCAGCGCCTGCATGGTTTGTCCCGCAGGAGTTTTAACAATTTCATCCGCTTTTACCGTAGCGATGGAGGAAGTTAAATCCTTTACCTTTTGAGTACCATAACCAACCACGACTACTTCGTCTAACCCGGTAACCGATTCTACTAACGTTATATTTATACTAGCTTGATTATTTACCGGTACTTCCTGTGTATCGAAACCGATAAAACTGAATACAAGAATTCCATTGGATGGTACACTAATATTATAGTTACCATCAATATCGGTTATAGTACCTTGAATAGTTCCTTTTATAGATATAGAAACACCTATAACTGACTCGCCTGTTTGGTCTGTAACTTTCCCGGAAACATTAATAATGTCCTGGGCCAATACAGAAACTGAAAACAGTACAAGCATCAGATTTAAAATTAGTAACCTCATTCCATATGATTTTAGATTGTTAATACTGTGCAAATATCGGTACATATAGGTACTTTTGCCTAATAAAGAACACCTATTAAACCACAACAATATTTATTATACCTCATCTTTACCACTACATTTTTTATTATCTATTTGGTTTTGTGCTTTTTACATATGTTAATTTGTATTAAATTTTTTAACACTTCGTTAATATTATATAAGAGGCTATTATAAAAAAACAATAATGTTGTGGAAATATCTCATATATTTCATTTTCCCAATACAAATTCCGTTCTTACCCTCAGGACATTCATCACACTAGTTTTCTTTTAAAACATTGGTTTTCCGACATAAATTACCCCATTTCATTTCTCAGCTACCCCTGCTATTCCAATCCAAAAAACTCACCCTGAGTAAAATGTTTACTCGAGGTGAATAGTCAAAACGGTATTATCATATTATAAGTAATATGCTTTATTTAGCACATTGATATACAGCGGTTACTACTGCCTGGAGTAAAATTCAACTTCTTCACGCCAAACAATTTTTTGCAACATGGCAACGTTATTTACAAACTATCGTAATCTTTACTTTTAACTAAAATTAAATTCAGATGAAAACGAGGAAATTTATTTCAATCCTTGCCATTGCTGCATTATTAATTGCCACTGCTTGTTCCGATGATGAAAACAAGGAGGATACCGCCCCCATTCTGCCACCGGAAGAAAGTCTAATTCCTGATTTCAGCGCATTTACAGACAACCCTGCTATGGCAGAGCAGCTTAAAAGTTCCAATGCCGAGTTCATCAGCAACTATAACGTTGCCCGCATTAACGTTTTAGTCTGGAACACCTACATTAATATTATTTTGGCAGTTCCAGTAGCAGCCTACCGGCACTCCTTCACACAAAGCCCTGTGTATCTTGGAAATAAAAAATGGCAATGGTCTTATTCTCTCGGTGGTTTTTTCTCGGATTATTCTGCCCGGCTCACAGGTGAAATAAGAACCAGCGATATTAAATGGGAAATGAGAGTCAGTTACTCAGGCGCGGAGCCCTATAATGATTTCCTTTGGTTTGAAGGCACCTCCGACCTTGATGGATCCGGAGGCTCATGGGCCATGAATCATAGCTATGACTTTAATGAACCCATGCTGACCCTGGACTGGGAAGCTACCGATGATTTGATCAACGACACCAGAATTACTTACGTCAGGGAACTGGATAACGACAGGGAAACCGAATTGGGCTATGGCAGCTATCTGGGTTATGGCGTCAATAGCACGGACAATGTTTATTTTTACAATGTGCATGTTTACGACGACAATACCCAACAATTTGAGGACCTGAATATAGAAATGAACAGAACAGACCTATCCGGAAGGATAAAAGCAACCAACTGGATTAATAATAAAACTGGATGGCATTGTTGGGATTCGAATTTTGATGATGTTGATTGCGAATAAATTAACCAATAAGAATATCTTATCCGGCTTGAATGACTAAGCCGGATTTTTTTGCCTTTATTATTAGATATTCCCTGACCTATCACATATTTTTCTTCCCCGTCATTTTTTATATTGCCGTAAAATTTTTTACGCTATGTTTACAAAAGAGACCTACATAAACCGACGCAAGCGGTTAAAGAGCAAGTTAAATAAGGGAATTGCATTGATATTGGGCAATGTGGATGCCAGCATGAATTATCCGCACAATACCTATCATTTTAGGCAGGACAGTACATTTTTATATTTTTTCGGGTTAGATTATCAAGGACTGGCAGGTGTGATCGATTTTGATCGTGGTGAAGAAATGATTTTTGGCGATGACTTTACCATGGACGATATAATTTGGATGGGGCCACAAGCCAAGCTAACGGAAAATGCAGAAAAGGTTGGGATTTTCCGCACCTATCCACTTTCTAAGTTAAAAGAGATTGTCCGTGCAGCTGTTTCCTCGGGCCGTACCGTTCATTTTACTCCCCCCTATCGCGGCAAAAATATGATAACCTTGGGGGAATTGCTGGATGTTCATCCTGCCAAGGTAGAAGAAAAAGCATCCACCGAATTAATCAAAGCATGCATTACTCTTCGTTCGGTAAAAGAGCCTTGCGAAATTGAGGAAATGGAACGCCATATGGCCACTGCCTATGCGATGCACACCACAGCCATGAAGATGGCTCTTCCCGGAAAAACAGAACAGGAAGTAACCGGTATCATCGAAGGGGTTTCCATGTCGGGTGGTGGAATGACCTCATTCCCCGTAATCTGCTCGGTCAGGGGCGAAACCCTGCACAACCACTATCATGGCAACACATTGAAGCAAGGTGACTTGTTATTGGTGGATGCCGGCAGTGAATCTCCGCTGCACTATGCCACCGATCATACACGCACATCACCTGTTGGCGGCAGGTTTACGCAAAAGCAAAGAGAAATTTATCAAATAGTTGTAGATACTAATAACAATGCATTAGCAGCTACAAAACCAGGTGTTCGCTACAAAGATGTACACCTATTAGCCTGTAAAACCATTGCTGCAGGATTAAAGGAAGTAGGTTTAATGAAAGGCGACATGGACGAAGCGGTGGCCCAAGGTGCACATGCCCTGTTTATGCCGCATGGTTTGGGACATATGATTGGTCTGGATGTGCACGATATGGAAGATTACGACCAACGCCTGGTAGGATACAACGATGAAGTTCAACCAAGTTCTCAATTTGGGCTTTCGGCGCTTAGAATGGGACGCAGGTTAGAACCGAACTTTGTCGTTACCAACGAACCCGGTATTTACTTTATCCCTGCATTAATCGACCAATGGAAAGCCGAAGGTAAATTCAACGATTTTATCAACTATGAGAAGCTGGAGTCGTATAAATCTTTTGGCGGTATTCGGTTGGAAGACGATGTACTCGTAACAGAAACAGGCAGCAGGATACTTGGGGAAAGAATTCCCATTGACCCTGAAGATGTGGAGCAGATGGTGAGATCGGGGTATTAATTTAAGCAAATAGCTTGTGGCTACCTGCTACAAGCTATTTCTTCTTCTTAAACAAGTCTTTCATCCTATTGAGCAATCCTTTGCGCTTTTCTTTTCTCTGCTCTTTTTCTTCTTTCTGGATATCTCTCCATTCCTTTAAACTAAGTGAATCGGGCCTTTCCTTCCCTCTTTTAAAAATATCGAAGAAGGAACGGTCAGGATCGTCTTCGGAATAATCTGCACAATCCACCATGGCAGTTAATTTACTGTCCAAATTTGGGAAGTAAGCATTGGTATACTTCCTGTATCTAGGATTCTGTTCTACCTTTTTCATAAACAAGCCATAAATCGGCAAGGCCATGTGCGCTCCCTGGCCCAGTGTTGTTGTGCGAAAATGAACGACTGGACTTTCGGCCCCAACCCAGGCTCCCGCCAATAGATTTGGCGTATAACCAATAAACCAGCCATCGGCATTGTCTTGCGTGGTTCCTGTTTTGCCGGCTATCTGACTTCTTAGCCTATATGTTGTGCGCAACCCTTTACCTGTACCGTTCTCCACCACCCCCCGTAACATGTGGTTCATCAGGTTCACCGTCTGATTATCCAGCACAGGAAACCCTTTGATTTGAGGTTTATACTCATACAATACTTTTCCTGTTTTGTCTTCGATTCGGAGTAACCCAAATGGTTCTGTCCTGGAACCTCTATTGGCAAAACAAGTGTATACCGTAAGCATCTCCCGCAACGAAATCTCCCCGGCACCCAAACTCAGGGAGGGAACGGCCGGCAGCTTCGATTCAACCCCCATTCTTTCTGCCAGGTTCAATACCTCATCCACACCCGTTCTCATCATAATTTCAGCAGTAATCGTATTCACCGAGTTGGACAGGCCTCCTTTCAATGAATAAAAGCCCAAATGGTTACCGTCAGCGTTGGTTGGCGACCAGTCGTCGTAATCTTCGTAAATCCTGCGCTCATTAGATATATATTCGCAGGGCGACATTCCTTCCATTAATGCCGCCGTGTAAACTATTGGCTTAAACGTGGAGCCCACCTGTCGTCGCGAAGTAACATGGTCGTACTGAAAATACTTGTGGTTGACACCGCCTACCCAGGAAAGTATTTTACCCGAATGCGGATCCATCACCATAAATCCCGTATTGAGTATTTTCAGATAATGCTTTACAGAGTCCAACGGAGAGAGGGTCACCTCTTTTTCATCAGGATAGGCGAATATGCTCATCCTGGTGAGTTTTTTCATCTCGGCAAGAATCTCAGCCTCCGTTTTTCCCGACGATTTTAAAGTTTTATATCTGTCAGACGAATGCAATGCGCTCAAAAAAACCGATGGTTTCTTTTTCCAGGGGTCGCGGTTTTCCCAATGATACTTAAACTCCTTTTGCAAGGAAGCCATATGCTGCTGAACCGCCTCGTCGGCATATTTCTGCAAAGTGGGATCAATGGTGGTATAAATCTTTAGTCCATCTCTGTACAAATCATATTGCTCCCCATATTTTTCTTCCAGAACCCGGGTTACCTCTTTACGGATAATCTCACGAAAATAAGGTGCGATTCCCGTGTTATGGTCAATTTTATGATATTCCAGTCCCAGATCCGACTCCTTTATCAGTTTTGATTCCTCTTTATTCAAAAAACCGAATTCGGTCATCCGGTCCAGCACGATGTTTCTGCGCTTAGCAGACCTTTCCGGATTCACCCGGGGGTTATACGCGGTATTGGCCGCCAACATACCTACTAAAACCGCCGCTTCCTTTGGTTCCAGATCCGATGAGTGTTTACTGAAAAAGCGTTGTGATGCAGCCTCAATCCCATAAACATCTTCACCAAAAGGAACCGTATTTAAATATAGTGTCAGAATTTCCTCCTTGCTATATACCTCTTCCAATCTTGAAGCCACAAAAACTTCTTTCGATTTATTGACCAACATGGTAAACGGCCCATACTTTTTCCTCGGATACAAGTTCTTTGCCAACTGCTGGCTGATGGTACTTCCTCCACCCTGCGATTTATCCCTGAACAAAATAGTTTTGACCGCTACCCTCCCCAGACTTAACAAGTCCAACCCCTGATGCTGAAAGAAACGTTTATCCTCAGTGGCGACCAAGGCGTTTTTGGCATGTTGCGAAATCTCCTTGTTCTCGATACTCATTCGGTTCTGATAGTAGTATTTGCCCATGAGCACCCCATCTTCGGCATATACTTCCGAAGCTATATCATTATCAATCCGGGCCAGATCTTCCGTATTGGGCAAGCGGCCAAATACGCCCAGATAAACAAATAGCAGAAATACAAAGGCAACACCAATAAAGAATACGCCTGCCTTTAATGATAGTACGATAACCTTTTTCCCAATTGAAGCCTGCTTTTTATTTTTTGCAGACGACTTTCGCCTGGTCGTTTTTTTTGTGGTTCTTTTCTTGGTCATTTGGAGTGTGTTTGTTGCGTAAGCTATTACTCATTCTTAAGCAAATCACCTATTAAACTAATATACAAATCAAGGTCATTTTCCATTATGTCCCATAATTATTTCATAATCTATACCAAAGTATTCATGAATGATCCTATTCCTGAAACCGCTAAGTCTTTGCCCATGTAATTCCGGGTTTCATTTCTATACTTTGGATCGATGTGGTTTGCCGCCTCCCCAATTATTTAAAAGTTTCGGGCTACGGCATCAACTATCCTATCATTATCTACAAATGACTCATAAGTATAACCATTCATATACTTCTTAATCTTTAAGGCAGATTTTTAATTATCTTCAAGAAGAAGTTTCAATTCACGTTTAGACATAGATCAAAGTTAATTGTTTTATAATAACAGCACAATTGTTTAATTATTGCCATCCAAAGAAAATCCTTCCTCATCCATTTCCTTATAAAATTGCCTTAAGAAACCCACCATATAGTTATGTCTCTCTTCTGCCCTTTGTCTGCCTGTATTAGTTTCCATTTTATTCTTTAGCAACAACAATTTTTCGTAAAAATGATTGATGGTAGGAGAAACACTTTTTCGGTATTCTTGCGTAGTTCGGTATGTTTGAGGTGGGAAATCAGGATTAAATATTTCCCGGTTTTTACTTCCTCCGTAATGAAATGTACGCGCGATGCCAATGGCGCCCATAGCATCTAAACGGTCGGCATCGCGCACTACCTTTTGCTCCAAAGTCAAATCGCCCGAACCATCTATCTCAGAACCAAAAGAAACGGCATTAATAATCTTAAATATATTTTTAATTAATGGCTCACCCAGCCCTATTTTCTCCAGGAATATTTCTAAATCTATTTCTGCCTGATTTTTATCGAAAAGTTTTTCGTCGGTTATATCATGAAGTAGAACCCCGGCTTTAATTAAAAACCCATCACCTTGCTCCGTTTCGTTAATCTTTTGGGCATTTTTCAGTACCCGGTAAATATGGCGCATATCATGGCCCGCGTCCACCGAGTTCATTTTATCCGAAACGTAACTTTCTATTTTTTTTAGAATGGAGGATTGCAGCTCATTCATGCAGAAGAGAAATGTTTACTTAAAAAGTTTCTTTGAAAGCTCCTTTCCCAAAGCTTGTTTATGCAGCATCACGGCAACAGTGTTCATGCGAACATATTGTTCCGACATATATAAATAGCCTTGGTAAGGATTGCTTTTTGTTCCCCAACTGTTTTTGGTTTTAAAATATATCGTTCCGTTTTGGTCTTTGGCCATTCCCACAATATGCATTAAGTGGTCATCGGTTGCCTTCCAGGAGTAAAAAGCTTTTTGTCGGTCTTCTTGCGTCACTGACTTCTCCGTTTGTGGAACAAAACCCTTGGATTCATCTTCCGGAACCAATGCCACCCCTTTCTTATGCGAAAAGAAATCTTCCGAAACATCTCCGTCCCATACAATGGAATAACCTTTTTCCAATGCATTCTTCATGGTATTGATCAGTTCATCAATGGGCAAATTGTAATATCTGTCGTGCGACCAGTTATCCGGCACCTCTAAATCGAAAGGCGTATAAAAGGGATGATGTGTGTACGATGAAAGCTCCACATAATTGTTTTTGTCTATCCCAAAACCTTGTGCAAACTGTACAGGCGAGTATGTCCTTTTATTAAACTGAACCTGAGATGGTACTTCCCCCATATAATTGATCAGTACCGAGTGAATATTTTTATACCACATCTCCGAAGGTGAGGCTCCTTTTTGTTTGATGTAAGCATCCAACAAGGTTTTTAACGTAGTTGCCATCTCCGAATGATTATGAATCATGTGTGTATCCGGCATCCCCGAAAAATCACTTTCGGTCACAAAACCATGCTCCTCTATCACATTGGTTACATCATGTGCCTGGCCGCCCTGACTAAAATTACCCATGCCGTGAAGCAATACATATTGTTGCGCTTTGTCTTCATAAGTATGTTTTACAATATACATTTCCGAGAGATCAAGTTCCGGACCTCCCATTCGCATTATTTCCGATTCAATAAACGAGACTGTACTGAAGGCCCAGCAGGTGCCTGTACTGCCCTGACTTTTGACTGCCGTTGTTTTAGTTTCCGCGATGGATTCAAACTCAAAATTATCTTGCGCATGTATTCCTGAAAAAAGCAGACATGCTACTACCATTAATATATTTACCTTTATAATTCTCATTTAATACTATTTTAAAAACAAACTCAACGAAAATAAGAATTTTTTAAATAACAATTCATGACGATTAGTGTAATTCGTGGGTAAAAACAAAGCCACAGTGAAAATTCCCTGTGGCTTCAATCGTTCATAGCTAATTAGTGGCTATAAGAAAACGCTTCATTTTGTCCATCCACACCCTCTAACTCCCTATAGGGAGCACCAGAACCTCCCGGAAAGCGCGAATTCCCCTTTAGGGGTTAGGGGTAATCACAAAGGGGTATTCATTTTGTCCATCCACACCCTCTAACTCCCTATAGGGAGCACCAGAACCTCCCGGAAAGCGCGAATTCCCTTTAGGGGTTAGGGGTAATCGCAAAGGGGTATTCATTTTGTCCATCCACACCCTCTAACTCCCTATAGGGAGCACCAGAACCTCCCGGAGACAGCGAATTCCCGTTTAGGGGTTAGGGGTAATCACCAAGGGGTATTCATTTCGTCCATCCACACCCTCTAACTCCCTAAAGGGAGAACCAGAAACTCCCGGAGACAGCGAATTCCCGTTTAGGGGTTAGGGGTAATCACCAAGGAGAATTTATTAAATAGAGCGTTTTCTTAGATGCACTAACAAGTAGCGCGTTCAATAAATTGCATTAACCCGGATTATGCATTAGCACTTCGTCGTGAACATTTAAAGTGCAATCTTACTAGGTTTTCATCGTTCTGGTGAGTTGAAGTGAAGCAGCGAAGTGTCTTGTTTTGAAACAATTTCAATGTGTAATAGATTTTCTAATGCATATTGCGGGTTTAATATCATTAAGTCAAAAGTAATGGCTGTAAATGTCAGCATCTAACTTCGATAAGTAATTACACTTTATGAACTTTTTACTTTCTAACTTTATGAACTTTTTACTTTCTAACTTTACGAACTTTTTACTTTCTAACTTTACGAACTTTTTACTTTCTAACTTTACGAACTTTTTACTTTCTAACTTTACGAACTTCGTACTTTCTAACTTTACGAACTTTGTA